>JALSIV010000184.1 GCA_026989685.1 Pirellulaceae bacterium
CGATCTTCTCATCCGAGCCACGCATGAGCCCCCCAATCAGACGGCGTGTCTCCCCTGCTCCTCCGTGTCAAATAATCCGGGAAAATCCGGCTCAAATAATTTGGGACTTACCATCGCAGCCTTCTTCAATGGACCATCGGGAAACAATTGATAAAACTCCTTGATCGACACGGGGCCGCGTTTTCCGATCGAGCGGATCGACAGTGGCTGGCCGGCTTCGTAGCTTTTGCGAATGAAATCGATCACCGCCCAGTGCTGGTCGGTCAACTCGATCCCCTCCTCGCGGGCGATTTCCACGGCGATCTCGCGAGTCCACTGCGACGGGTCGGTCAGATAGCCCTCGTCATTGACCGATACCACGGCTCCAGCGATTTCCCTATTCATGGATCACCTCCGCTTTCTGTCGTTGACTCGGATCCAGTTTCTTGCCTCGCGTGTCCATGGTGGCCGTCACGAATGGAATGTGATGGCCTCGCAACAACATGTTCCAGTAGATCCAACGGAACGCCAGCTTTCCGTAGTGGTTCATTCGGTTCTCGTGCAGCAGTTTCAGCGGACCAACCCCGGGAAACGGAAACGTTCCTTCCACCGGCTCCTGGGTGTAATTGAAATCGATCAACAGCGCTTTGCCATGGCCTGTTTCCACGAAGCAATTGGCATGGCCGTCGAACTTGTCCTGTAGCGACTCTCCGTTGATGTAATGGAGGATGTTCGCGGTGAGAATGTCCGATTCGAAATGAGCCACCGATCCGGCTTTGGAAGCGGGAACGTTCGTGGCGTCTCCCACGGCGAAGATGTTCTCTTTCACCATGGTCTGCAAAGTGGCTCGATCGGTGGGCACGAAGTTCAGGTCGTCGCCGAAGCCCGAACGAGCGATCGCCGGAGACCCCATGTTGGTCGGCACGGTGACCAGCAGGTCGTAGTCGACTTTCTGGCCACCGTAGTCGCGGATGCTGCGGTTCTCCCAGTCGACGCTTTCGATGGCGAAGTCGGTGACGACCCGGATGTTCTTCTCCTTCAGCAGGTGCCCCAGCTTCTCGGTTGCCGTCGGCTTGGTGAAGGCACCACTAAGCGGCGTAACGAATGTGAGCTCTACCCGATCTCGCATCCCCTTCTGCTCGAAAAACGCGTCCGCCAGGAACGCGAACTCCAGCGGAGCCACTGGGCACTTGATCGGCATTTCGCAGATATGGACCACCAGCCGACCGCCCTCCCACTCGCGCAGCTTGTCGCGCAGCGCTTTGGCACCGGCGAACGTGTAGAAGTCGTAGATGTCGCGGTGCCAAGCCGGTCCACGCATCCCCTCGATTTCCTCCGGAGCGATATCGGTACCGGTGGCGATGATCAACAGGTCATAACGCAAGGACTCGCCGCCGGAAAACCACACGCGATCGTCGTCCGGGTCGATGCGTTCGACCTCTTCCCGCAAGAACTCGACTCCCTTGGTAACGAACTTGCGGATCGGTTTCTTCGTCTGCTTCGGCTTGTAGATGTCGAACGGCAGAAAGAGGAAACCGGGCTGGTAGTAGTGGGTCTTGCGGTGGTCCACCAGCGTCAGAGTCCACTCGTCCCGATCAAGCAACCCGCGCAACCGGTTGGCCATGATCGTGCCCGCCGTGCCCGCGCCCAGAATCAATAGCCGTCGCATGGCTCGCTGCCTCCCCGTTGATGGTGACCTGGGACGCCAACGAACCTGGCCTCTGTCTACCGGCGGCGCCCAAGCATCCGCCTCGAGGCAGACTGTTAAGGCAACACAACCATTGTCAGGTTAACGACGTCCCTTCGATTCGCTCGTCAAAATCGGCGGGCCTCGGCCCAGCACGTAGAAGAATCCGTTCGAGCCGATAGAGAGTGCAAACACCGTGCCGAGAAAACGACTCGGTTGACTATAGATACGCCTTGGAACAGCGTCCGCAGAGCGCCAACCGGTGTTGTTCGGCGCGGCGGTGAGCGTGGCGAATATCGCGGTACTTTTCCGATCGCCAGATCTCGCGGATCGGTTGCCGGTGGACGTTGCCCAGGATCACCGACCCGTCGTAATCGAGGCAGCACAAACTCACATCGCCGTTGGAGAGGACCGTGAATGTCTCCCAGACCCGCCGGCACGGTTTGCGCAGCTTGGTGCGAGCCGTCTCGTAGTCCTCGGTGCCCCAGTTGTGGATCTTGCCGAAACTGAAACCGTCCACCATCGACTCGAGCATGGCCATCGTCTGCGTCTTGTCGCTGGTGCTGCAACAGGCGACGTAGATGCGAGCCGGCGAGCCGAGTTCATCCCGGATCTTCACCAGTCGCACCATGTTGTCGACGACCTTGTCGAACTTGAGCGGGTAGCGAATCCGTTCGAACTCTTCGGCGGTGGCCCCGTCGAAACTCACTTTGATCTCGTCGATACCCGCCTGCAGGACGCCTCGAGCCCGCTGTTCGCTGATGATCGACCCGTTGGAAAAGATCTTCACTTTGGGAAGCCCTGCCCCTTTGGCGTAGGCCACGAATTCTTCCAGACGCTTGTCCAGGAACGGCTCGCCGAAATTGTGCAGATGGACTTCCCGGCATCCGTATTCCACGCACTCGTCAATGATGCGGCGATAGAGGTCGCCGTCGATCCGCTGGACTTCTCGAGTCATCTTGTGATGAGGGCAGATGACGCACTTGGCATTGCAGGCATTGGTCGTCTCGATCCGCACCTTGGGGGGAAAAACGCCCAGGGAACGGTCGTAAACGGCGCTCACGAGCCGACAGACTACGCGCGACCACAGGCCCCCGCGCTGCGTTTGGTGTTGAGCCGCCGACTGCGGCGGGACGGACGGACACGAGTCTGATTCGACTGGCAGCTCTGACACGCCTGGTGAGTTTGCCGAAGGGCAGACCGGAGCCACCACGGGCAATTCGAAACCGTCGGCGGAATGGTCGGTCGGAGTCGCCATGGATCTTCCTTGATCAATCGTCATCCGGAAAGCGCCACCGCCAACATCCGCAAGACAGTATGGGCGAGACAGCGGCCGTCGTCCGAAGATCTTACCCGAAACCGCCTACTCGAGCCATAGCAAAGCGAAGGAGAGGCGGAATTAGGTGCACGCACGGACTTGCGCGCCCGGACTGGGGGGGAAGATTGGTGTTTGGGATTTGAGCAGCAATTGGTAGAGTTCGCGGAGGTTTGGGAAGTTTAGCCTGTTTAGGGAGGAAAGTAGCATGAG
>JALSIV010000185.1 GCA_026989685.1 Pirellulaceae bacterium
CTTCCCGGCGGCAACGAGGGGTGAACCGTAATACTTGGCTCGATGCTTGGGGAACCGATCGGTCCACAACGTCTTGCCGGTCGCCGGATCGAGACAGGTGAGCTGTCCTTTGTCGCCGAGAATGTAGACTCTTCTGCGATACGCGGCTGGCGTCGGTACGAAGGTGCCGATGTCGTCTCGTTTCCAGACGCGGTGCGTCCTGGTGACATCCCCTTTTCCATCGATCCGTATGCCGTGCAGTCGCGGCTGGCCGCGGTCATTGCGACCGAACGGGACGATCACCATGTCGCCGCTGACGACAGGGGAAGCGACGGCCGGCCACAACATGTTGTCTTCCGGGTTGAACCCGCCGCAAGTCCAAATGACGTGACCGTCCGTGGCGTCGTGCATCGTCACGTGCTGCGCGCCCCACACCAGAATGTACTCCTGGCCGTCGCGTTGAATGACGATGGGCGTCGTGTAGCCGTGGTCACCTTCACGAGGCGTCTTGAAGTTCCTGGCCACTTTCCACGCCAGCTTTCCGGATCGCTTGTCGAATGCGGCCAGCCACGAGTCGCCGCCGTGGATTCGAGCCATCACAACGTGATTCCGCGTGAGGACCGGCGACGTCCCGTGGTCCCAATAGAGCTTCACCGGGCCATACTGGTCGATCAAGTTCTTTTGCCAGAGAATCTGGCCGTCGAGACGGACGGCGGCCAACGTGCCGCTCTTGAAATAGACGAAGACCGCCCGGCCATCGGTGACCGGCGATGCGTTGCATCCCGAACCATTGCGGTGCCGCCCGGGTATTTCCTTGCCGAACGTCGTCGTCCATGCGAGCTTCCCGGATTGATGGATCGCCAGGAGAGCGTCGACGCCGCCGGACGGCGCTGTGACATAAATGTGTTCGCCATGAACGATCGGAGTGGAACAGCCCTTTCCTGGAAGATCGATCTTCCATCGTGCATCCTGCGGAGTCCAGTCGATTGGAAAAGAACCGCGAACGATGCTCCCCTGATCACGCGGACCACGCCATGAGGGCCATTCGAATGACGGTTCGCCAGCCGAGATGCTGGTCGCAACCATGGTGATGATACAAAACGAAGCGGATGCGATCACTGGCCGCAGCATGTCCTGTCTCCCAGTCGAACAGTTTCCATTTCAGTAAGATAGTTGTCACACAACTCCGGGCGGCAAGCAACACGCCCGAGTTTCGGAAGTGATGCGGCGAGTTACAATACAGGCTCTAAGTGCGCCGTGACAGTGAGTGTAATCGGTTGGGGGGATCGGCGTCATGTCGGCGTGGTCTGCTGCCGGTCCGGCCGGGACACCGCACAGGCACGACGCATGCTCACCCTGTCCGCTTTCCACCGGGGACTGCAGTTCGAGGCACCAGCCGGCTGCCGTTGATTGTACCAGCGGACGGAACCATTTGGGAGTCGCACGAGGATGAGGAAGAGCCGGGCACGCATTCCACCGCGACGCTACGGCGCGAGTGCTAATCGATTATAGATAGAATAGAACGGCACAAGGCTTCCGATAGATCTCCCCGACGGTCGCAGCGCACGATCGTTGTAACGAACGGAAAAAACGGCACCGGGTCCCTTGACGGATATGATGTACGCACATGCACCGGATGAGGCTGGCCTGGAAGGCCGCACGGCCATACCGACTGGGACACCAAGAGGTGGCACCCGCCCTCCTTTCACTGCGTCGCCTCACTTCGACCGTGGGTGTCACTGTCTTTGCATCGCGACCGGCGCTGCAGAGGCTGGACGTGTCGCCGCCGGGGAACAGCGCAAGCCCCGGCGACAGTCGTAGTGGTCGTACATGAGAACCCTGTTTTCGTTGTTGTAGGAGGTGGTATAATGTCGTCATTCGGTCGAGTCGTCACTCTGTTTGGATTGTGTCTCGGATTGGTGCTTGTTGGATTGACTTCCCCAGGTGTTGCGTCGGGCCAGTTGCCGCTTCCGTCGTGTACCAGTGCTGGATGTAATACGCGAATACCTCCGGGTTGCACCCCCATTATTTTTAGTGTCTGCAACTCGAATAATCCAAACGCGAACTGCGAATGTCAGGTCTCACGTGTCATTGGAGTGCCGGCGACGTGTACGTGCTATCTTATGCCGTAACAGTAGACGGTTGGAGCTGGTTTTCTGACCTCTGTCCCGCAGTATTTGTGACAGGATGAACGCCCGTGAAAACGACCCTTGCTGCTCCGTTCATTCTTGTGGCTGGATGCGTGGTGTTTTCGGCTGCGTGGTCGGGTGGATATGGCCTCAGTGCGATCTTCGCACAGCCGGCTGGGCAGCCGAGCCCCATCGCCAATCCGGAGAAATCGTTCGAGGAGGTGATGTCGGCGTGGCGCGCGTGGGAGAAGCGGGCGCAGTCGATACCACGGTGTAAGGGGAAGCAGTTCGATAACAAACGGCCTAATGATCGGCTGGAGTTCGAATACAGCCTGGACGTTCCAGGATACTACTTTCACCGGGGAGCGGGCGGTGCCGGTGGGCAGCAGTTTGAAAGAGTGATCATGTGGAATCCAAGGTACAAGGCCTCCATTTCACGCGCCGATTCGGGCGAATTGTGGCGTGTCAATAGCATCTTGGCACGAGGCGAGGAGGCGACTGCCGGTTCCGCTGAGCTGGCTGCGCGTTTTGACAACGTACACGTAACCGTCAGACTGGAGCCCCGCATGGAGCGCGCATTGAAGCCGAGTGGACACCGCATCAAGAAAGCCGAACGGTATCACGATCGGACGACGGGTTACGATGTTCGGCGATATGTGTGTGAAGTCATCCCGGACGATGTCCGTCGTGCATTCACCGAGTTCGAGCTGATCGTTGCCGAACAGCTCGGCTTGTTACCGATTCGGCTGGTGCGTCGATCGGTGTTGCCGCGGGAAGGACTCGTGGAATCGGTCTACCACTTCGAAGAGTGGAAGCAGTATGACGACATCTGGTACTGGACCCGTTGCGTGTTGAAATCGAATAACGAACGGGCGCCGGTCATCACGACGACGTGGTCGATCCCGGAAGACGGCAAGTCGCTCGACCACAGCGTTTGTTTCCTGTCGCATTATGGCTTGCCGGAACCCGATATCGGATCGCCGTCGACGTGGTGGAACCGAGCGCTGCTGGCGGTCGGCGTCGTCCTGGTTCTCGCCGCCGTTGTCTACTTCATTCGTCGAGGCCGGCGCTGATGGT
>JALSIV010000186.1 GCA_026989685.1 Pirellulaceae bacterium
GCCGTCGCACCACGCTTGACCACGCCCATCGAGTCGGCCAAAGCCCTTTTGGCCTGTCTCACGCTGCGCTGATCCCACCACGGCTTCGGCGGTTATTTATCACTTGCTTGCCGCAACCACAGAAATGAGCAAACACTCGCCAAGGTAACTCGGCACCCCGACACGGTCAAAATGGGCGCTTACCACCTTCTCAGCAGCCCAGCCGAAAGAGTGGCACTTTCGCTGTGCTGAAGGCCGGCGCTTTTGCCCAAGTCACAGCGGCGGTGGACCAAGTGGACCGGAGACAGAGACACATCCACCCACGCTTTTGCACGACCCACCCGCATGAGGTATTACCGGGGCGATGTCTGTCCCCGGTTCCCCACGCTTTTGCCCCCCCCCGAACGAGGCACTACCGGGACGATGCCTGTCCCCGGTTCCCCGGTTCCCAGCCATGCCTGTCCCCGGTTTCAGTGGATCTCACGGCTGGTGGCGAGTGGCCCCCCGGTTCATGTCGGCGGAATTCGGCGGGTGATGACGACGGCCGGCACGAGCAGCGCCAGAATGGCCAGACCGGCCAGGCGACCATTGAGAAACAGGGCGATGCTGGCATCGAGCACAATCAGCGTCAAGATGGACAGCCCCACAAGGAGCCGGACCCGATCGGGGGATGGTTCGAGAAGAACATCGATGCCGCGGCGGAGTATCGGAAAAGCAATCAGAGCCAGCAGCCCCCACCACGCCCACTCTTGCGGGATCCGCTCGCGAATCGACTCCGGCAGCCAGCGGTGAAAGCAGCCGAGCAGCCCCAATCCCAGCATCATGATGGCGAGGCCACCGGCCGGTCCGCCGCGCTTCCCACCCGCTACCTCGCTGCGAGCGACCACGGTAATGCCGGCGACATAGACGCCGATCCCCCCCGCAATCGCCCAATGACCCGCCGACCAATTGGCAACCCGGCCAATCGCGGCGCTCATGCCCAATAGGACATTGACCGTTCGGCACGCGCCCATGGCGACGGGGCCGACAACCGTCGCCTTGAGCCACCCGTCGTAGGTCAGGACCAGGATGGTCAGGATCGAAGAGATGGCGAGTGGTAGCCACGTCGAGTTTCCGGCGAGCGGTCGGCAGGCGACCAGCGCCGCCCCGTTTCCCACCAGCAGCAAGACAACGCCCAACCGGCCCGCCGATTGCGGGGAAATGGCTCCAGAGGGAATGGGCCGCTCGGGCCGCTCGACCCGATCCCGCTCCTGATCGAACCAGTCGTTCCACACCATTCCTGCCGTGTAGATGGCCCCGGACGCCACCAGCAGACCGGCCAACTCGGCCCCGTGCCGCTGCAATTCAGTGAAAGTCCAGCGACCGGAAACCGCCGCATATCCCATCATGACATCCGCAAATGCCGTAAAGACGTTTCCGATGCGGCAAAGCCGCAACCAGGCCAGCCACCGCACCGGTGTCGGATTGCCTCCGACCAACTGGGAAGGATCGGGCACGGGAGAGATTCCTCGGACAACGCTGTGGGAACGGAAGAACGGCAGATCTGCCGACGATTATGGCTCGTCGCACGCGCCGAGGTAACCACCGGGTCGGCCTCAACCCTTTCGCTCGACCCCTGCGTCCCACATAATGGCCGGTAACGCCCGTCCTGCTTTCACTCGTTGTAGAGGAGCCCCAATCATGAAACACGCGACTATTCTTCTGATGACCTTGACATTGCTGGCCTGCCCTTGGGCTTCGTTGGCCGCGGCCGAACAAACGGACCTGGATAAGGCGGCGGCGAAGTTGAAAGAAAACCCTAATGACGAAAGCGCATACAAAGCCTTTCGAGACGCCGTGGTCAAGGAAGTGCTCAGTGCGGCACGGAGCAACCCCGACGGAGCGCAAAAGGCACTCGAGGTGGCAACCAAGGCGATCGACCAGGCCATCGCCGCTGCCGAAGGAGAGGGCAAGGCGAGACTGGAGAGATTGCGGCGAGCATGGCCTCAACTCGAACACACCATCCAAGCCGCCCGCAAACACCACGACCTGATCGGCCAACCCATGCCGGCGCTGACCAATATCGACGCTTGGGTGAACGGCGAACCACTCACCCCGGAAGACCTCAAAGGTAAAGTCGTCCTGCTCGACTTCTGGGCGGTCTGGTGCGGCCCCTGTATCCAGACCTTTCCTCACCTTCGCGAGTGGCACGAGAAGTATGCCAACAAGGGATTGGTCATCATCGGTCTGACGAAGTACTACAACTATGTCTGGAACGAAGAGGCCAAACGCGCGAGTCGATCGCGAGACAAGATCTCGCACGAAGACGAGCAGGCAATGCTCAAGCAGTTTGCGGCTCACCACAAACTCAAACATGTCATCGCCGTCGCATCGGACAACTCCAACGGCGAAGCCTACGGCGTCACGGGCATTCCTCAAGTCGTGGTCATCGATCGGGACGGCAAGGTCCAGCTCATACGAGTCGGCAGCGGGCCTCAGAACGCGAAAGACGTCGAGGATCTGATCAAGAAACTGATTGGCGGCAAGACCTAACGCGGGCTGCGCCCGAAAGGCTGGAGGCCGGGGACTGTAGGAGGGTAGTGACAACCGGAGGCCGGAGCAGCATGGGCCGTCGGCGACCCTCGTCACAGAGTAGGACTCCAATCCGTAGAACCGAGCTTCGGTGGGGACACGCACGCTTGCTGCTCCCCATCGAATCGACGCAACCAACCGGGCGACGCGCCCCGTGCGAGTCGCCCGTTCCGCTTTGCAACTCACTGCTTCTCCCCGCTTCTCATGCCGGCAATCTTCGAATACCGCCTCCGTGTCACTCCGGACGCAATCGACGCGCTGGGGCACGCCAACAACACCGTCTACTTGCAGTGGATGGAAGCCGCGGCCATCGCCCACTCCACGGCTCAAGGCTGGTCTACTCAGCAATACCTCGATCGCGGCGTCGCCTGGATCGCCCGCTCACACTCGATCGAATACCGACGCCCCGCCTGGCTGGACGACGAAATCGTAGTGCGAACGTGGGTCGAAGACATGCAACGAGTCTCCTCCCGCCGGCAATACCGCATCGAGCGTTTGCTTGGCCGATCCGCACCCCATGATGAAGTGGGGACACCTCCCCAGCGGTCCGGTGCCCAGCGCGAGCTGCTGGCACGAGCCGAAACGCGGTGGGTCCTGATCGACTTGGAAAAGCGTCGGCCCATCCGCATCCCGCCCGATATCGTCTCTTCGTTTGAACTGGTCGACTCCCCCGCCCCCCCACCGCCCACGCTATAATCAAGGCTGCACTCCGGAGTCTCACCAACCCCTTTCAACCGGCCGAACGACCATGCGATTACTCCGCCCTTCCACGCACAGCGTCTCCACAACCGCTGTCTTGCTGGCGCTGTCTGCCCTCACGACGTCGCACATTGCCCACGCTCAGTCACGAGTCCTGATCGAAGCCGAGAGTTTTCGCGCACACGGCGGCTGGAAACTCGACACCCAATTCATCGACACCATGGGTTCCCCCTATCTCCTGGCTCACGGGATGGGGCGTCCCGTCGCCGACGCCACGACTCGTGTGCAGTTGCCTCGAGTTGGACGCTACCGCATCTTCGTGCGCACCTACGACTGGGTCGCTCGCTGGAACGCACCGGGACAACCGGGACGTTTTCAAGTCCTCATCGACGGCACACCCCTGAAACCCACCTTCGGAACGCGGGGCAAGAACTGGCAGTGGCAGGACGGGGGCATAGTCGAGCTTTCCCGGCCGGAGATCGAACTGAAGCTGCACGACTTGACGGGATTCGAAGGGCGCTGCGACGCCATCTATCTGACCCAAGACCTCGAGGAAACTCCGCCCAATGACTTTGCGCCCCTCAGCCGCTGGCGCCGCGAGCGACTCGGCTTGCCAGCGCAACCTGAGGAGCTGGGTGGGTACGATCTGGTCGTCGTGGGTGGCGGCTACGCCGGAATGGGCGCTGCCGTCTCGGCCGCCCGCATGGGCTGCAAAGTGGCGCTCATTCAGAACCGCCCCGTACTCGGCGGGAATGGCTCGAGCGAAGTCCGCGTTTGGGCTCAGGGACTGATCCGCCGCGGCAAGTTTCCTCGGATTGGAGAAATCGTCGAGGAATTCGCGGATCGAGCCAAGAAATCGCCCGGTGATCCGGAAGAATTCGAGGACGCCAAGAAGGAGGCCATTGTTCGAGCCGAACCCAACATCGATCTGTTCCTCAATCATCACGTCTACAAAGCCGAAACGGATGGCGGCCGAATCATCGCTGTCGAAGCCCTCGATACGCGCACCAGTCGCCGCAAACGATTCCGCGGACGCAATTTCGCCGATTGCACCGGCCATGGATCACTCGGCTACTGGGCAGGCGCCGAATGGGAGATGACAGAAAAGGGTCACATGGGGATGAGCAACATGTGGGTGTGGGAAGAAACCGATCGGGAAGTCGAGTTCCCCGCCACTCCCTGGGCGCTCGATCTCACCATGAAAGATTTTCCTTACCCGCGGCGTTTTCGCGGCGAATGGTTCTGGGAAAGTGGCTTCGACAAAGATCCGATTCTGGAAGCCGAGGCGATTCGCGACTGGAATCTTCGAGCCGTCTATGGGGCGTTCAACGCCATGAAAAACCGCGACGGTCGCCAGCAGCACCGCCGCGCCCGCCTGGTATGGATCGCCTATATCGGCGGCCCGCGCGAATCACGGCGCTTGATGGGCGATGTGGTCCTCACCAAGGAAGATATCGTCGCCAAGAAGCAATTCCCCGATGGCTGCGTTCCCAGCACGTGGAGCATCGACCTCCATTACGCCAAGAAACAATACGCCAAGAAGTATCCCGACAATCCCTTCATCTCGATGGCCGAGTTCGATCGTCGTGTCGATCGCACTTACGGATACCCCATTCCCTACCGCTGCTTCTATTCCCGCAACATCGACAATCTGTTCATGGCGGGACGCTGCATCAGTGTCACGCATGAAGCTCTCGGCACCGTTCGCGTCATGAAGACCTGCGGCATGATGGGCGAAGTCGTCGGAAAAGCGGCCTCGCTCTCCGCCAAACACTACTGTTCGCCTCGCGAAGTCTATACCAAACACTGGAATGAACTGGCGACACTGTTGAAACTTCCCGGAAAGGCTCGCCGCAAGACGCCCAACAGCCCGATCCAGATGCCGCATGTCCTTCCACAGGCCAGCCCGGAAGGGCCGGTCACGGGAATCGACCCCAAGACGCTGGAGGGCATCGTGGTCGACGACCGGCAAGCCGAAAAAGAGGGCGCTTGGACTCGCGGGGACGGTCTCAAGGGATACGTCGGCTACGGGTATCTCTACGCGCCTCCCACTCGAGCGGCCCGCGTCCGCTTCGCCACGCGTCTGCCGGCCGGAAGCTACGAAGTCCGTCTGGCCTACCAGCCTCATCCCAACCGCGGCACATCGGTTCCGGTCATCGTGAAGACCGGATCATTCCAACGCCGGCAGACCGTCAACATGCGCGAGGCGCCGCCGCTGGAGCACGGCTTCATTTCCCTGGGGCGAATCGTGGTCAAACAGGACCAGGTGTGCGAAGTCATCCTCTCGACGGAAGGCGCCGGCGGCCTGGTTCATGCCGACGCGGTCTGGTTTGCCCCCGTTCGCTAATCGCATGGTCGGTCTACCTCGCCAGTCTCGCCTCCGGCAGGCGCGAGCCGTCATCGGAATGCTGCTTCGGTGGCTGGCGGTTGCCGCCATCTGCTGGCTCGTGCGCGACGACCACCGCGCCCACCGGCGCTCCCTCGAGTCGGCCCACGCTTCTAAGAGGCTGTCACAAAACTCCAGGCCGCAAGCAACACGCCCGAGGCCGGGAAGCGGTGCGGCGGGTTTTGTTACAGGCTCGAAGAGGCTGTCACAAAACTCCAGGCCGCAAGCAACACGCCCGAGGCCGGGAAGCGGCGCGGCGGGTTTTGTTACAGGCTCTAAAAAGTGGTTGACGGTCGTGCAAGCCTGGCTGCCTGAGGCCCGCCGGTTGGTACCCGACCGCGGCGACTCGCATGCGTGGATCATCCAGGACCCACAAGGAAACCCCATCGGCCAATGCCTCACGACGTCTCCCGTCGCCGATTCCGTCGTCGGCTTCTCCGGACCAACCAATGTGCTGATCGTGTTGGATAGCGGACAGCGGATCGTCGGCCTGAAAATACTCGAAAGCCGGGATACTCCCGAACACGTGGCTCAAGTCGCTGCCGACTCGTCCTTCCTGAAGTCGCTCAATGGTCGGCACCGCAGCGAAGTCGTTGCCTCGGCTCGAATCGATGCCGTCAGCGGCGCAACGCTGACCAGCACGGCCATCTTGGAGTCCGTGCAACGGCGGCTCTCGGGACGCGCGACATCGCTACGATTTCCCAATCCTGTGCAACTGGCGGAAGTGAAAGAAGTCTTTGCCACGGCGACCCAACTCGAACGCAAGAACAACAGCGCCATCGAGTTCTATCGGGTTCTCGATCACGGTGGCCGGCTCTTGGGAAACGTTGTCCGCTCGGCGCCTTATGCAGATTCCATCATCGGCTACCAGGGACCGACCGACACGCTCTGGTTCTTCGATGCCGAGGACCGCCTCATCGATTTCCGCATCCGGCGCACCTTCGACAACTCGCCCTACACCGACGACGTAGCGGACGACCCGGCGTTTCGCGAAATGCTGCGAGGCAGGCGCCTGGCCGACTTCGCCGACTATGATCCCAGGACGAGCCCGATCGAGGGAGTCTCCGGAGCGACGATCACCAGCCGGACGATCCTGCTGGGGCTGAAGCAACTGGCCAAGCGAAGCCGGTCCGGCTCGCCCGAGCCGCCGTCACACTCTTTCCGCTTCAGTTACCACGACACGGGCACGACCGTGATGCTCGTCTGGGCCACGATCTTCAGTTTCACTCGCTGGCGCCGTTCACGCCGGGCCCGACTGCTCCTGCAGATCGCGCTGGTCGGCTATCTGGGATTTTTTAATGGCGACATGCTTTCGCAGGCACTGCTGGCCGGCTGGGTCGAGCACGGGATCCCCTGGCAGCGAGCTCCCGCTCTGGCACTCATGGTCGCGGCGGCTCTGTTGATCCCCGCAGCGACTGGGAATCCCTGGTACTGCCACTCCGTCTGCCCCTTCGGTGCGGCTCAAGGGTTGCTGCGCCGGCGTGCGAATCTCCGCGTGCGGCTCCCCCGTCGGCTGACGCGCATTCTCCGGATTCTCCCCGCGCTGCTGCTGGGACTGGTCCTGCTGGTGACACTGGTTCCCCTACCCTGCTCTCTGGCAGCCGTCGAACCGTTTCACGCGTTCCTTTGGCCGGTGGCCGGTGTGGCCACGCTGCTCGTTGCCGTTGTCGGGTTGGTGGCGTCCGCAGTCACCCCGATGGCCTACTGCCGCTTCGGTTGCCCCACGGGAGCTCTGTTGGAGTATCTGCGTTGGAACCGGCGATCGGCGCTCTGGCAGCGAAAAGACGTGGCCGCCGTGGGACTGCTGTTGCTCGCGGTCGCCCTGCGGCTGCTTCCCTCTTCTCCCAACAACGAGGACTCATGGACCGCCACATCCATGTCACACACTACGCCGGTCGTTCGCAGAGAGTCGCTGGCTGCGAGTCGAAACGAGCTCTCGCGGCAGCGGCGCCTGGTTACGCTGACCGGGGCAGCGATGGGAACGAACTGGGTGGTGAAATACGCGGCCTCGTCGGAGATCGAGCCCGACACGGTGAGGCGCCACGTCGCGGCCATTCTGCAAGAGGTCGAATCGGAGATGTCGCATTGGCGGCAGGATTCCGTGGTGTCCCGATTCAATCGTGCCGCCGACGGCCTTTCCATCTCGCCGCGACTGGCGCGCACCATCGATCTCAGTCGCCGCGTCTGGCGGGAATCGAGCGGCGCGCTGGACATCACGATCGGTCCGCTGGTGCGCCGCTGGGGCTTTGGGCCCAGGCCGCGGCCAACCGTTCTGTCCGAAACACCAAAGCCTGGACCGATTCACGCCACGTTGGCCCTGGATTGTTTGGACATACGGTCGCGACGGGGCGTACTTTACCTCGCCAAGTCGTCCCCGCAACTGGAGATCGACCTGTCGGCCGTCGCCAAAGGCGCCGCGGTCGATGCGGTGATCGAGCGACTCGAGGCCCTTGGTCTGCGAAACTGCCTGGTCGGGCTGGGCGGCGAGTTCCGGGCACGGGGATCTCATCCGTCGGGCCGGCCTTGGTACGTGGCCGTTGAGCGGCCGCGTGCCGACGAACAACCGGGGCCGAGGACGGTGGTCCCTCTGCGCAACTGCGCCATCGCCACGTCCGGCACTTATCGCCAGCAACGAACGAACGGCGACGGCCTCGTGGCGACTCACGTAATCGACCCGCGCACCGGCTATCCCGTGCGTCACGGACTGCTGCAGGTCAGCGTCTGCGCGGAAAGCGCGGCCGAGGCGGATGCCTGGGCGACGGCGTTGCTGGTTTTGGGACGAACCGACGGCTTCGAGCTGGCTCAACGCCGCAAACTGGCGGCTCGCTTCGTCTGGCAAAGCGGCCATTCCGTTGCCACGCGGGCCAGCCATGCTTGGCATTCTGCTTTCTCAGTTCCTGAAGCAACACCCTGACGGCAACCTACAGCCTCCGGCCTCCCGCCTCCGGCCTTGCGGGCGCAGCCCGCGTCAGGAACAACTCCCGTAATCGCCGCTCGTCGATCTGGGCCGCATACTCGCTGATCTCATAGGCTTCGACGAACCGAGCCTGCGCGGCCCGTGGCTCGCCGCAGCAACGTGCCAACACATCCCGAAACCGCTCGACGCGTTCCCGGCAAAGGGAGTCGTACCACTTCAAGAGCCATGCTCGCTCCTGTTCCTCGTCGCGAAAGTCCGGCAGTTCTATTTGCTGGTTGAATGGCAGGAAGTCGAACACTTGGGAGCGGTGGCAGGCCAACATACGGATCACCGTGTCGATCTCGGCGTCGATGTCGAGAACGACATCCGGCTCCAGCGGAATCGGTTTTCGAAACAGATCGACCATGTATGCCACGACTGGATCTTGATGCAGAAAAGGAACCTCCGGCAGAACGAGAGGAACCGTCACCAGGTAGGATGCATCTTGGACGGCCTGACCTACGGCGCGGTGATCGGGGTGGTAGTCGCAGGTTCGGTGAGTCAGGACGAGGTCGGGACGAAACGTGCGAATCTCCGCGATGATCCGGTGACGCAATTCCAGCGTCGGAAGCAATGCACCGTCGGGAAACTCCCACACGTGATACTCGGCGCCGATCACTCGGCCCGCCGCTGCCGCTTCTCGCCGACGCACCTCGGCCAATTCCTCCGGGGTCAGCCGGTGGTGTCCGGCCGCGCCGTTGGTCACAGAGACCATCCGCACGGCATGCCCGGCGCGGCGGTAGCGAACGGCCAGCCCGCCGGCGTGAAACTCCGCGTCGTCTGGATGAGCTCCCAGGATCAGCAAACGCAGTGAAGCCGCACTCGTCAAAGCACTCGTCTCCTCGGCAACTCGAATGGACGTCCATTCGCCGGGCAGCGCGACTCAGTTTTCGCACTCCAGCCGCCCCTCCGCTTCCAAAGCAGCATAGCAGTCCGGCAGATCGAAGCGATGGAGGATACGGGGAACGAACGTGGACAGCGGCCATTCGTACCGCCGGCTGGTCGCAATCTTCTCGAACGACTCGAGTCGGTCCACCAAGGTCACCTTGCTGATGCCGCTGTCGATCAGCGCGGCGAATACGGCCGGCGGCGTGTTCCATCCTCGCGCTACCAGCTCGATGTTCGAGTGGCCGGCCTGCCGCAGAAACTGGCAAACGCGAAGCAGGTCGAACGTTCGTTGGCTGGCGACGCTCGAGCCGAGCATGATGGCGTGAGCCGCGTAGAAATAGTCGTTGCCATACGGCGTATAGAATGAACGAGTGCCGCCGCAGGTATTGGGCCGGGATTCTCCCACGCCTCGCAAGTCGCAGGCGTAGGCTCCCTGTTCGACGCTGGCGGCCAGGTGTTTCTCGAATGCTCCGTTTTTCAGTTCCCAGTCGGACGACTGATCGGCGACATAAAGCCGGGCCGGTTTTCCGTGGCCGTGGGGACGTGAGTAATGGCGCTGGGCCGACAGCCGGTAAACCAAAGCGAAAATGCCGGGTTCGGTTTGGACCGCGTAGGGAGTGGCATGGGCCTTCGGTTTGCTGTAGCTGAAGGCGCGCAGGATGCGGTAAGGTGGCGGACTTTTGGGAAGTTCGGCCAAACGCAACGCGGACCGCACTTGCTGCGGCATTCGACTCCGTGAAATCTCCGGTCGCTCCCGGCGCAACTGCAAAGCCGTTTCCCGGGTGAAGTCGAAAACGGTCTTGGAGCCAAGCGGGGCTACTTGGCCTTGAGGCGTGCAACGAAGCGTCTCCTCGCTCTCCATCGTCAATTCGGGTTCCCGGCTCCCCTTGGCGATACCGGTCCACCGGTTGAACCAGCCGTACATGGCTTCGCGATTCTCCTGGGAGTAGCCGTGGTACGTCGGCCCGACGAACAGGCCGATCCGGTCTTCGGCATCCAGTAGCCGATAGATCCGCTTGAGCTCCTCGAAGGCATACTGGCTGCCGCGAACGTCGAAGTAATCCCGTTCCTTGGCCAGAATGATCACCGGCTTGGGAGCCATCGCGGCGAGGAAGTCGAGGTGGTCTAGTCCGAGTTCGATCGCGCGCGGCGGACACTGCTCGGTATCCGCCGGCAGTTCGTTCTCCACGTTTCGTTGAAACGATGTGACGAAACAGGACGGTGCGGCCATCGTCCACCGCCGCTCGACGCCGCACAGCCAAGTAGTCATGGTGCCACCCCCCGAGTTGCCGGTGACACCGATGTGGCTCTTATCGACTTCCGGACGAGTCAGCAGGTAGTCCAGAGCGCGAATGCCGTCCCAGGCCCGCCAGCTCCCGATGAATTCGCCCACCAGATACTGCTGATTGCCGGCGAGCAGGTGGTCGCGCACACTGCCGCCCACGGTCGGCTCGAGGTTTTCATCGAGGTATTGGATGCGCTCGCCCTGGCCGATCGGGTCATAGATCAGCACAACGTAGCCCTGCCGGGCCAATCCTTGAGCGAACCCCTGGTAGGCTTCGGCCATCTTGCCGTTCATCGAGTGCCCGCACGTCCCCACCACTCCGGGCGCCGGCTGTTTCGATTTTGGGAGATAGAGATTGGCGGTGACCAGAAAACCGGGCCGGCTTTCGAAGAGGATGTTCTCGATCGTGTAGTGCTCACGCTCGGTCCTTTTCGTAACCTTGGCGTTCAGTGGCGTCTTCTCCGGGAACGGTCCGAAGCTGAGGCGGATCTTTTCGCGGACCTCTTGGACATACGCCTCCGCCTGTGCGGTGGTCGACAGTTGTCGGCGGCGCCGCTGCATCGGTTCGAGTTTCGCGCGGACACGGCGCACATACCACTCCTGGAGCATGCGGGGAAAATGTTGGCGCGCCGGTGGGTCGGGACGGGCAGGGTCTTGCGCGCACACATTGAGTCCGGACACCAAAGCGGCGGATGACGTCGTCGCCAAGAATTGTCGGCGGGAAGGTGCGATGGTCGACGGGAATCGAAACGCCATGGTTGACTCCTTGATGGAAGGCGAAAGGCAGGGCCCACTCCGAGCGGAACGGAATCGATTATAGAGAGAGTTGCCCGGCCGTGTGGGGACGATGGGACACCCGAGCGTCCCAAGTCGACTGCTCCGGCTTGTCCGGTGCCGCCGATCGTGAGAAGATGCAGGTTCGGTGCTCGCGCCGCCAGGCGGCGGGAGCGTGGGGCTTTCTGCACATCGAGCGAGACCGCCTTGAGGAGCTGGGGAGATGAAGCGACGAACGTTCTTGGCAACTGCCGGGGCCACCGTAGCCACCGCCGGACTTTTTTCTCGTCGACTGGCCGCGGAGGGCGACTCGCACCGGTTTCACCTCAACTATGCCCCTCACTTCGGCATGTTTCGCCACTCGGCCGGCAACGATCTGGTGGATCAACTCAAGTTCGCCGCCGACCAGGGATTCACGGCCTGGGAAGACAACGGGATGAAGCGACGTCCCCAGGCCGACCAGGAACGAGTTGCCCGCGCCATGGAAAAACTGGGCATGACGATGGGAGTGTTCGTGGCGACCGCCACCTTCAAGGACGTGACATTCGCGGGGGACGACAAAGCGGCACGCGAGGCCGTATTGAAAGACATTCGCGATTCCGTCGAAGTCGCCAAGCGGGTGCGAGCGAAGTGGATGACGGTGGTCCCCGGTCGGTATGACCCGAAGCTGGCGTGGGACTACCAAACGGCCAATTGCATCGAATTGCTGAGGCGGTGCGCCGAGATCCTGGAACCTCACAACCTGGTGATGGTGCTGGAACCGCTGAATCACCATACCAACCATCCCGGCACGTTTCTGTACAAGTCGCCCCAGGCCTACCTGATCTGCCGAGCGGTCGGCAGTCCGTCCTGCAAAATCCTGTTCGACATCTACCACCAGCAGATCACCGAGGGCAATTTGATCCCCAACATCGACCGCTGCTGGTCGGAAATCGGCTACTTCCAAGTGGGTGACAACCCGGGTCGGAAAGAACCGGGTACGGGCGAGATCCATTACGGCAACGTCTTCCGCTTCATCCACCAGCGAGGCTTCCAGGGCGTCGTCGGCATGGAACACGGCAACTCGAAGAAGGGGGCGGAAGGCGAACAGGCCGTCATCGAAGCGTATCGCAAGGCCGATTCCATGATCTCCGCCAAATAGGGGCGCCGCGACGATGAACCCGGCACCGATTCCTTGGGAGTTTCAACGCCCACCGCGCGCTCGCGATGGGCAACACCGAGTCGCCTTCGTGTCGACCCGCATCGCCGGAACCGATGGCGTGTCGCTGGAGATCGGCAAATGGGCCGATGTGCTGGAACGTGCAGGTGTGAGTTGCTTCTACATCGCCGGGGAGTGCGATCGACCGGCCGATCAAACCGTCCTCATCCCCCACGCCCATTTCCAGCACCCGGAGATTCGCGAAATCAACGCAGAGATCTTCGGTACGACGATCCGTTCCAACGCCATCACCAATAAGCTGTTCCAGATCGCCACCGACATCCACAACGAACTCGATCAAATCATCGGCGACCTCGACCTCGACGCACTGATCGTCGAAAACGCCCTCACGATTCCCATGAATGTGCCCCTGGGCGTCGCCATCGTCTCGGCACTCCAAGAAACCTCGATCGGTTGCCTCGCCCATCATCACGACTTCTATTGGGAACGGGACCGCTTTCTGGTCAACGCCGTCCCCGATTTGCTGCGGTACGCATTTCCCCCGGCGCTGGGCTTCATTCAACACGTTGTGATCAACAGCGTACAAGCGGAAGAATTCAGCCGCCGCACGGGACAATCCTGCTGGATCATCCCCAACGTCATGAACTTCGCCAGCCCGCCCCCGCCACCCGACGACTACGCTCGAACGCTGCGGGCCGAAATCGGGATCGACGACGACGAATTGCTGGTGCTGCAACCGACTCGAGTCGTCGCACGCAAAGGAATCGAACACGCTATCGAACTGATCTACCGGATGCAACGCAAAGCCAAACTCGTGATCAGCCACCATGGCGGCGACGAAGGCGACGCGTACGAGTCCCGCATCCGCGACTACGCCAAGATGTTCGACGTCACGGTGCTGTTCATCGCCGATCGGATCGCCGACGAACGAGGCATCGACGGCGAAGGGCGCAAACTGTTCACGCTCGGCGACGTCTACTCGCAAGCCGATCTGGTGTCCTACCCGTCGGAATACGAGGGCTTCGGCAATGCGTTCCTCGAGGCGATCTACCACAAGCGTCCGATCTTCTGCAACCGCTACACGATTTTCCGGATGGACATCGAACCGTGCGGCTTCGACGTCGTCTGCTTCGAAGGCTTCCTCACCGACGACGTCGTCAAGGAAATGCTGGCCGTGCTGGACGATTCCGAACGTTGCCAGCGGATGGTCGAGCACAACTACCAAGTCGCCAACGAGTACTTCAGTTATGAAGTGCTCGAACGTGAACTACGCACGATCGTGGAACGGCCGCAAAACATCTATCGCGTGCTGCGGCAACGCGAGGCATAGCCCCACCACAGGGCCCCACCCCCCCCCTTCGGCAACCGAACACCGAGTGATAGCGCCTACGCAACTTTTCTGTTCCATTCGGCGCGAAAACGTGTTACCCTGCGGGTATGGACGAAGGCCATTCCCTAGAACCGTTCGGCATGTCGACCTCCGGCGATACCGAGCCGCGGTCGCAGCCGGCCCCACCGACCGGTCGCGCATCCTCGCGAAAACCGCCTCGTCCGGTGCGTGTGGCCATCATTCGCCCCGACGGCTCGACGCGCGAAGTCACGGCGTCGGGTTTCTTCCGCGAAGAGTACTTGTGTGCTCTGCTGGATGAAGAACTCTGCGGGCTTCCCAACGACGAGAAACTGACGGTCCATTTATTTCATCCCGACGAGCAACTGGTGGAGAGTCTGCGCGCCCGCTGGCGCGAGGGATTGTCGGATAATCGTCGCGTCCGCATCCGCGAGGTACTGGGCCCCAATGACAATCCTCAAGAGTTGGCGGTTCAACTGGAGCGGATCGAAAAGCGTCTCCAGAAAGGCGAAAAGATCCACTTGGCGATTCGGTCGCCCCGGGTGGCCAAGATGGCGAGTGCTTCGATTCGCCGCATTCTGCTCAGCAGCCAGCACGGTCACTTGGCGAAACTACGGGTTTCCGTTTACGGCAGCGAGGAGATCCAGCGAGCCATCATGGAGCACATGGAGGGGATGGTTCGGGTCCAGGATTACGACCGCCTATTGGACGCCGGCATCGTCGCCTCGGTCTCCAGTCGCATGACGCGTCAGCGCCGCCGGCGTCGTCGTCGCGAAGACGCCCGCCATCTCACGCCTCAAGAGGCGGTGAAGCGGTGGATCCGCAAGGTGGAGAAGGACCGCGACCGCGGAACAACCTGAGGCGAATCGTACGGTCTGTCCCCTTTCCACGAGGCGTCGAAAGCTTCACACTCTGGGAGTGGTGGTGTGTCTCGTCGCCGGCCCTCCCGGCAACGAGACTTGGTCGATTTCCCCGCCCCTTCCCTCTTGCTGCTCGGGAGCCGACTCATGTTCGCCCGCCGCCCGCTCGCACCATTGCTCGCGATTCTGTCGACGCTTGCCCCCGCATCGGCCGTTGCGGCCGCCGAGGCCGCACCGCCCTCAACGGCAGCCGAGTTACTCACATCGTCCGACTATGCCGGCGGAGTGATCGTTTATCTGGGGCGAATCGACCTGGCCGATCCTTTCCGCTGGCCGCAGCTCGATCGGTCGCTGGTATTGCTGCTGGACACCGATCTGGATCGAGTCGAGGCCTTTCGTAGGAGCGCCGCGCAGCACGAGCGCTACGGGACGGTATTGGCGGACACGTGGGACGGCAAGCATATCCCGCTGGTCGATCGCCTGGCCAATCGGATCCTGGTCGACTCGTCAGCCGACATGGACCGAGACGAGCTCTTGCGAGTCTTGGCGCCGCGAGGAACAGCCTGGCTGCAGCGAGGCGAAGACTGGAATCCGATCACGAAGGCAATGCCCGACACGATCGACGAGTGGACGCATTATTTCCATGATGCGAGCGGCAACGCCGTGGCACATGACACGGAGGTGGCACCACCGCGACATTTGCAGTGGCTGGGGAGTCCGCGCTGGTCGCGTCATCACGACCGGATGGCCAGCATGAGCGCGCTGGTCTCGTCGGGTGGTCGCATCTTCTACATTGTCGACGAAGGCTCACGCGCGTCGATCCAGCTTCCCGCCCACTGGAAACTGGTGGCTCGCGACGCCTTCAACGGCGTGATCCTCTGGAAGCGTCCCATCGCTCATTGGCACAATCATCTCTGGCCGCTCAAGAGCGGTCCCACGCAATTGGCCCGGCGGCTCGTGGCCGATGGCAGCCGGATCTTTGTCACACTGGGTCTCCGCGCCCCCGTGACGGCGATCGATGCGGTCAGCGGCAAGACGCTGCACACCTATGCGCGAACGGAAGGGACCGAGGAGATCGTCCACCATCAGGGAACGCTATTTCTGCTGGTGAATCGAGGAGAGTCCGAGCTGGAGAGGTACTTTCCTCTGAACAACGTCGGCGATCAAAGGCGCGTGGCACAGGAGTGGCATTGGAACGAGCGGCCGCGAATGGTGATGGCCGTGGACGCCGAAAGCGGTAAGACGTTGTGGCAGATGGAAACGAAGGTGGCTCCGTTCAGCCTGGCCGTCGGCGAAACGGACGTCGTATTCCATAACGGCACGGAACTGGTCAGCCTCGACCGGCAAAACGGACATCGCCGCTGGGCGGTCCCCGCCTCGAGACGCCCGCGGATCACCATGAACTTCGGGCCGCGTGTCGTCCTCCACGAGGACGTGGTGCTGTACGCGGGAGGGGATCGCAAGATGGCCGGCTTCGACCGGGCTTCGGGCAAGAAGCTCTGGGAAGCCGAGCATCCCCCCGGCTCGTACGAATCGCCCGAGGACCTCCTGGTCGTGGGGGGTCTGGTCTGGTCGGCCCCCACCCGATTCACTCGCGATTCGGGCGTATTCGCCGGACGGGATCCGCGAACGGGCGAAATCAAGATCGAATTCCCGCCCGACGTGGAGACGTACTGGTTCCACCACCGCTGTTATATGGCCAAGGCGACCGACCGATTCCTGCTGCCGTCCCGAACGGGCATCGAGTTCGTCGATCCGGACAAGCGTTCCTGGAACATCAACCATTGGGTCCGCGGTGGCTGTCTGTATGGCGTGATGCCCAGCAACGGGCTACTGTACGCTCCGCCCCACGACTGCGCTTGTTATCCCGAAACCAAGCTGTGGGGACTCAATGCCTTGGCCGCCCACTCGCCGACCCGCATGCAAGCTGCCAAGCCCGGTCCCGGCCGATTGACGCGAGGTCCCGCCTATGCGTCCCAGCCACGTTCGACGGGAAGAGCCGATAACGCGAATGACTGGCCGACTTACCGGGGAACGTCCGCTCGCCACGGCCACACCGATTCGAGCGTCGATGCGGATCTTCGGCCTCGGTGGGAGGCGAGACTGCCCGGCCGATTGACGGCGCCGACGGTCGCCGGCGGAGTTGTCTACGTGGCCCAGATCGACCGCCATACCCTCCATGCACTCGATGCTCAGACCGGTAAACCGCGATGGTCGTTCACTGCCGGTGGACGAATCGACTCGCCTCCCACCTGTGCCGGCGGCCGAATCTACTTCGGCAGCGCCGACGGCCACGTCTACTGCCTCACTGCCGACACGGGCGAGTTGGTGTGGAGATTCCGCGCGGCTCCTCACGACCTTCGCCTGGTGGCGCTTGAGCAGATCGAGTCGGTCTGGCCGGTCCACGGTTCGGTCCTCGTCGATGGCGACGTCTTTTTCTTGGCCGGACGTTCGACGTTTCTCGATGGTGGACTCCGCTTTTTCCGACTCGACGCGGCCACGGGAGCTCTGAAGAAGGAAACCGTGCTCGACGAAGTCGACGAGACAACGGGCAAACCTCTGCAAGCCGCCGACTTCATCAAGATCCTCAATATGCCGGTCGGACTTCCCGACATCCTGTCCTCCGACAGCCGGTACATCTACATGCGCTCGCAGCGACTCGACCGCAACGGCAAGCGCCTGGAGACGGCTCCCGTTTCCGGCGACCCCGTCGAAACCGGCGCGGCGCAGCGGGGCGAGGGGGTCCACTTGTTCGCGCCGTTGGGCTTTGTCGACGACAGTTGGTTTCATCGCGGCTACTGGGTGTGGGGGCGCCATTTCGCCGGCGGTCATGCCGGATACTACCAGGCGGGCCGGTTCACTCCGTCGGGACGATTATTGACGGTCGATGATCAGCACGTATTCGGCTTTGCTCGCAAACCGCAGTATTACCGCTGGACCACGATTCTGGAACACCATCTCTACTGCGCCGCCAAGGCGCCTCCGGAGGTGGCTCCCGAGGCACGGCGGAGCCGCCGTCGCGGAGTCGCTCATGTCGCCGTCAATAAGAGTGCCTCTCTCGATCCCGCCAAGAAGGACGTTGTGGTGGAGGCTTGGGTCTACGCCGAGCGCCCCACGGGTACGGTGATCGCTCACGGTGGATCGCAATACGGTTACGCCCTCGATTTCCGCCAAGGGCGGCCCCGCTTCCTGGTGCGAGTCGACGGCGATTTGACCATCGTGTCGGCTCGGGACCCGGCGACGCGCCGCTGGGCCCATCTTGTGGCGGCACTGGGCAAGGACGGCCGGATTGCGTTGTACGTCGACGGCAAGTTGGTGGCGAAGGGGGAGTGTAAGACACCGCTGCGGCAACCGTCGGAGAGCCTGCAGATCGGGGCCGATCTGAAGTCGACCGTGGGGAACTATCGCGCCCCCAATGGCTTCGGCGGTGTCATCGACGAGGTGGGTATCTACCACGGCAAGGTCGCCGTCGACGAACCCGCCCGGCGTTTTCAAAACCCGCATCACCGCTGGCAACATGCTCACCCCGTACTCCACCTCTCCTTTTCCGGAGGCCAACCCAAGGACGACAGCGGCAACAACAATCATGGAACGAACCAGGGAGCGATCGCCGTCAAGGGAGAACGAGGCCAAGCGCTGCGGTTCCGCAACCGGCCTGGTCGCGGGAACACCAACTACGTCCGCTTCCAGTGGACGCGAGATCTGCCGATCTTTGTCGAGGCGATGGTATCAGCGGGCGACCGACTGATCGTGGCCGGTCCACCCGATTTGATCGACGAAGAGAAGACCTTCCAGCGCCTCACACGCAAGGACGCAACCGTGGAAACGGAATTGCGGGCGCAAGACGAGGCGTGGCAGGGGCGTCTGGGTTCCCGCGTGCTCGTGATCTCCAAACGAGACGGGAAGACCTTGCAGACCCTCAAGCTGCCCGCATTGGTCCGGTGGGACGGAATGGCGGTCGCCGAAAAGTGCGTCTTCGTAACCACCACCGATGGCGTCGTGTATTGCCTGGCAGGAAGATCATCTTCCAAACCGTAGCGCAAACCGCAACCGGACGGCTCGACTACCGGCTGCGCATCCACGGTCGGGGTCCTGGCGCGTCGGCGGGAACCACGACCGCATCGACTCGAGGAGTCGGCATGGGAGTGGCAGGCCCGGCAGCGCTGGGTGGCAGCTTCGCCTCGCAGTCGTGGCAGAGATCCTCCAGGACCCAGCGGTAGACGGTGACTTCCTTTTTGACTTTCCTGCGCAGCAGCACTTTTCGAGTGTACTGCTTGGGACAACCGGGAATGGTCTCCTGGTAGGCAAAAGTGCGCCCCTGACTGCACGACGGACACGATTGCTTGTCGCTGCAGGGACCATCGTGGCAGACCGATTCGCCATGCCGACAACCCAGCTCACAGGGCCCACCCACGCAGATCGTCTCCCGCCGACTGCTGTAGCAGGGAATCTCGATCACTTTTTTCTCGCAAATCAACCGGCACACCTTGTGGCTCTCGCCGTGACCGCAGCGGTCACAGTCGCCATCTCCCGCCAACACCGGCAGCGTTGCCATTCCCCACAACACGGCCGCCACAACCACCCCGATCGCTTGTACTCTTTTCCTCATCGATTTCATCCCTTTTTTCCTAACGCGGACGACGCCCGCAACAGGGGAGACCAGCTCCCTGCGCATCCCACCGTCCCTCTGTGACTCCCTATCTCCGTACCTTTGTGCCTTCGTGAGAACTCCCCAGACGCCGGTCGAAAGGTCGCTCGCGTCCAGCTTTCACCAGTCGACCTGAAACCGCAAGCCGAGGATACTCAGTTCGCCGTCGGGACTGTAGTTGTATTTGGCCCAAGCATGGGTCGCGTCGAGCATCACTCGCATATAGGGATTCCAATACCAGTTGACACCGACCGCGACGTTGTTTTCCATGCCGACGTAAGGATTGTCGGGAACTGGCAAAGTTCCTTGCAGGGGTGCGTTGGAGACGTCGTAGTACGACCAGCGGGCCACGACTTGCCAGGTTCCCCAGC
>JALSIV010000187.1 GCA_026989685.1 Pirellulaceae bacterium
GGCGAGAAAGCGTTGCGTGAGCTGCGCCATTCTCGATCGCTCGGACAGATCACCACCGGTGGAAGAGAAGCGATTGACGATGCAACACTGAACGGCCGTTGCGAGCGGCATTCCTTCGCCGATCAGCCGGCCGGCTGCGATCAGCGAGCGGGTGGAGACCGTGGCGAGAAAATCTCCCTGGTCGGCCAGTTTCCGCTGCTCCACGGCGATGCGGATGAGCAACTCGGCGTGTTCTCTTGAAATCCCAGGACAGCGACTCTGCAGAAGTTGGCTCTCGGCTCTTGGCGGTGGAAAATCGATCTGCAGCAGGGAGGCGAACCGGTCGAGCAACGCGACGTCGAGTTCGCGAGCGCCCGTGTAGCCGGCACCGAGATTGGCCGTTGCGAAAAACGTGACCTGCGGAGCCACCTCGACCACGACGCCACCCTCGTCTTCATCCAGCGGCAGACGCTGCTGACCGTCGAGAACCGGAAACAAGATATTGAAGGCATCCCGATGGCATCGGCTGATTTCGTCGAGCAGAATCACGCATCCGGGCGTCTCGATCGCGCGGACGAACCGCGACCGCTCGAACCACGTGCCCCGTTCCGAGTCGAACCGCGTATTGCCGATCAGCGAGATCCTGGGTTCACTCATGGCGCCGAGATTGAAGGTGATCAGCGGTCGGCCGACCGCGTCGCAGACTCGCTGGCAAAGCTCCGTCTTGCCGCACCCGGTCGGACCGATGAGGAGCGTGTTGAGGTTCGACCGGAGACAGTGGCACAGGACTTTCCAGTCGTTCACGTCGACGAAGAATTCCGCTCGATTGGGCCGGCGGATACTTCCATTCCGGCGCGGAGCGCTCCGGCGACTTCGAGCGGCTCTGGTCTTGGTGGGAACGCCATTGGATTTCCGGCGGCGTCGGGAACCATCTCTTGTTCGAGTCGCCATGTCAATCTCCCGGCTGTCGAAACGTGATCACGGTGAACGACAAGTCGTCGGTCGGAGTGGCAGCGTTGCGTGTCGTGTTGAGCGTCTCGCGAAAGGCCGTGAGGAGGTCCCACGCGCTGCAGCCCGGCAACCGCATCGCCACGTCCCGGAAATCGCTCTTGAGTCGGTCCAGTGTGTAAAGCTCGCTCGTGCCGCGCTGGCGAATCTCCAGTTCGACCAGACCGTCGCTGTACAGCAGCATCGCCAGCGGGTTGAGCAGTTCGACGCTGCCGTCCGAGAAAGCCGTGTCGCTGTCGACGCCGAGCATCAGGTCGCTCCGTTGGGATTCCGTTTGCCGCTGACCACGGCATTCGACGACTTCCCCATCGCCGAGAACCGCGATGGGCGGCCAGTGCCCGGCATTGGCGACATGCACTCGAACACTCGTCGTGCTTATCGGCTCGAGATCGCACAGCATGGCCGTCGCCATTCCCTGTTGATCGACTGCCGTCTCGTTCAACTTGGCCAGCACGCTCGAAGGCCGGCTTTGGTCGATCGCTTCCAACAATCGGCGTTCCAGTGTACGGCGATGCGGATAGGCGGCGCGTCCATGGCCGCAGGCGTCGATCCCGACGAGACGCAGTCCACCGGACGACAACGGCGAGACCGTGAAGAGGTCACCTCCGACACCGTCGCGCTGATTTTGGTAACTCGCAATCCCGATCTTCATCTGTTCAGACCCGCGAGAAATCATGGCAATGCGCTCTCCTTCATTCCGGAGTGTGTCGAACCGAATCTTCGCGTTCCGAGAAGGCGGCAAGCGGACACGCGAAGACGAGGGACCTGTTTCGGTTCTTGGGACGTCTTCGGACTGGCGGCGATGGTTGAGCCGAAAGGGCCAGCCCGGATGCGACTCCGGGTAAACGCGGTTCTGGCCCGGGAGGTGGAATCAGTATCGACTGTTGCCGTTGGCGTCGACCCGACCGCCGGTCACGGTGTAGACGTAACCGTAGCCGCCACTGACACCACCGAAGGTGGTCGTGTAGGTGTATTCCATCGGTCCTTCCTTTCGCAATGGGGGCCATGCAACTGCAGGGAAGTGCATCACCGGCAAGCGGCAGTTGCGAAACCGCTTCGCCATGCACCCAACAGCGAGTTACCACTCCAGCCCGGTTGCCGAGTGCCGCCATCCGCAGACGTGGCACTGAGGACTGCCCGAAAAGCCATTAAGATCGCGCAGTGTGCAAGACACGGGCGAGCTGAAGGTTCCGGGATATCGTGAGATGAGCGTCTGACACCGCGGACAGCGTTCCGGATCGAAATGCCAGTGGACGCGCGGATCACGTCCCAATTGTCCATAAACACACATCAGCGGATCTCCTTGATCATTGAGTCACGAGGAATACGACTTGCTTGTTACTACCCGGTGAACTGAGACGTACTTTGCGAGCTGCCGGCGGCGAGTTCCGTGGTCTGGCCAACTCACTTGCCGGCCACTGCAAAACAATACGACCGCGAGACGCGAAACTGCACACCATTTTCGAGTTTTTTTCACGAAATGGGATCGCCAGACAGCGTCGCACGGCGAGTCGTGACACGCTACGACTCAATGCTCACCGTCGGTCCGTACTACAGAAACCGGGGAAATGTCGATACGGGTTCCGGTGCGATTACGACGCCGCGGGCTCTCGGAGAAAAGAACTGCCTACGGCGCCAAGTGCGGGGCCAGATGCCCGCCGCGCAGACCGCAACTTCCGACTTGTGCATCACACGATAATCACTCTGCGCACTGCCCGTTCGTTGCTGGTCCCTTCGAGGCGAATGAGCGTTCATCGTCGTCAGGTTACGTGTGTGCTGTTATCAAGCTTTGGATTATCTCGCACCAGATACTCAATCGCCGCGATAATGAGACAATCATCGTCTCTAAAGAACCGCACACCAGTTTTCAGGCACGCCGAGGACGGAATCACCCAGTCCCAGGAGTCTAGATCGGAAACCTGAATGTGACAAGGATCTTGTTTTGCGGTTAACTTGCCCAGGGCTTCGGTTGCGGCCTTGCGTACCTTCCAGTAGTTGTCACGCAGGCGTGCAACCAGCCCGTTGATCACTTTCGTGGTGGCAGCTCCCTCTCCAAGTTTTCCGAGGGCTTCGGTTGCTTCCTGTCGTACGAGCCAGTTGTCGTCACGCAGGCATGCACCCAACCCGTCGATCACTTCCGGGGTGGCAGCTCTCTCTCCAAGTTTTCCGAGGGCTTCGGATGC
>JALSIV010000188.1 GCA_026989685.1 Pirellulaceae bacterium
CCCGCTAGCGCCGCTCGGCGACGCCAACCGACGGCATATCGAGTCTTCGGCCGGCCAAGTACAATGGAACGCCCGGAAGTCTGTAACCAGTTCGGCCGTTTCGCCGTCCAGCCTCGGGCGTGTCGCTTTCGGCGTAAAGTCCTGTTGCCGCCTTCTACAAGGCTGCCAGGTCCCCGCGGTCATCCCATGACGAGGCTTGAAGTTGGAATCACAACGAGAAAAGGTGCTCGGCGCATTGGCGCTACTGGGCTGCGTCTTTTGTTGGGGCGTGGTGCCGGTCATCCTGCGCCAACTCACACCCGTCATCGACGCCTGGACGGCCAACGGGATCCGCTACCCGCTGGCGGCCCTCTGCTACTGGCCCCTGTTGTGGTGGTTCGCTCGGCAAGGCATGATCGATCATCGCTTGCTCCGACGCTCATGGGTTCCCGCTCTGTTCGCCTGGCTCGGCCAAGTCTTTTGGGGGCTGGCACCCTATTACCTTCCCGCCAGCTCCATCGGCTTTTATGTCCGCTTTTCGATGGTGGCGGCGCTGGGGGCGGCCATGGTGCTGTTTCGTGACGAACGGCGGTTGCTGCTGATGCCCCGGTTCTACGTCGGATTGTTTCTGGTCGTCGGTGGGTTCATCTACTTTTCGCTGGGGCAAGAGACCGCCCTCGGAGCGGCTGCCGCCGCGCGACACTGGCGGGGACTGCTGATCATGCTCGCCTGTTCGCTGTTCTTCGGCTTCTACGGCGTGAGCGTTCGATACTATCTCAGCGACGTCAATCCCATCCTCGGATTCGCCGTCGTGTCGCAATTCGTCTCGATCGGAACCATCAGCACGATGTTGCTATGGGGCGACATGAGTCGGCTGCCGGGGCTGGTCGCCGTCGACTGGACACGCGTCGCCAGCTCCACTCTGCTGGGGATCAGCTTCGGGCACATCCTGATGTACTACTCGGTCAAGAGACTGGGAGCGTCGATCACCTCGTCGGTGCAGACACTGACTCCCTTCGTCACCGCTGTGATCGCGATCGGGGTCTTGGGCGAGCTGATGAACCTGGAGCAGTGGGGAGGAGGCATTGTGATGGTCGTGGGGGCCCTGATCCTGATCGTCACCCAGCCCCGACCGGAGTCGGCTCCACCGGCCGCTCCCAGGCGAGACCCTTCGACCGACGAGCCGCTGGAAGTGGCCCTATCCGCGGCCGGCCAGCGATAGAAACTCGCAAGCACCCCGTGCTAAGATGGCGATGAGTGATAACCTTCCTCCCCGCAAGCATCCAACCTGAGAGGAGACATCGATGACGGCAATTCGTGGCGTGGCGGCGCGAAGCAACATCGTCGGCCCCGTGCTGGCAGGCCCCGTACTGGCAGGAGCTGTACTGGCACTGCTGTGCGGGTCACTGGCGGGTGCCGGGGATGCGCTGTTTGACGGCAAGACGCTGAACGGCTGGAAAGGGGACTTCTCCTACTGGTCGGTCGAGAACGGAGCGATTGTGGGGCGCACGACGGCCGACCGGCCGCTCGAGCACAACATCTTTCTGATCTACCAGGGAGCGCTGCCGGGCGACTTCGAACTGCGACTCGACTTCCAAATCGAAAACGGCAACTCGGGCATCCAATACCGCAGCAAAGTCATCGATGAGGCCAAGCACATCGTCGGCGGTTATCAGGCCGACATCGATGCCACGCTGCGCTACATGGGAATCCTTTACGAAGAACGAGGGCGGGGGATTCTGGCCGAACGAGGCCAACGCGTCACCATCGGCGACGACGGGAAGAAAAAGGTGGAGCAGTTCGCCAAGGCGGATGAGCTCGCCAAGTTCGTCCATGCCGGAAAATGGAACCACTACCGGATCGTCGCCAAAGGCAACCGGCTCCAACACTTCATCAACGACGTGCTGATGATGGAGCTGGTGGATGGTCAAGCAACCAAAGCGGCTCGAAACGGGGTACTCGCTCTGCAGCTCCATCGCGGCCCGCCGATGGTCGTCCGCTTCAAGAACATCCGCATCCGCAAAGCCGAGTAGCCTCGCAGCAGCGGGACCGACGGACAACCATCGCAGGCGTAGAATCGCGCGAATCGGCCGACAGCGCACGACCGCTACAGCCGGCCGCGACTCTCCAGTTTGCCCGCGTTTTCTCTCTGGAATGGCTGCGTCAACGGTAGCCGGATGCTATCTTTCAATGAGCCGCAGGCTCGCTGTCACGGAGACGACTCCGCCCTCGCCACGGACCGGCGCTCCCACCCTTTCCACACCCTGGTGAACGCCATGCTCCGGCAGATGATTCGAGTCAGCGTTGTCGCATCGATTCTGGCAGCGACTTCCCTCACGGCCGGCGCCGCCGATGCGGCGCCTCCCCGTTCGCACGCGCATGCTCACCCTCGCCGCGCAGGTCGGCTATGGCGAGCCGTTTTTCCCTACGGCCTGGTGACGCCTCACGCCGCCAACCCCTACGCCAATCCCTACGTCGACGTCGGCTACTGGTATCCCAAGTACTACGGCGGGCTGCACTACCGCGAGTTCCATCGATTCGGCTATCCGACCGGCGACTATCCGATTCGCGGCACGGCCTGGTAGGAATCAGCGGTCGTTGCTGAGCAATTCCAGCAGCAGGTCGAGCACAGTGGCGACCGCTTCGTCGCGACGGCGCAATCGCGTCCGCTGGCTGAGGTGGTAGCATTCACTGACGACCAGTTCGATTCGCGAACGTCCGCGCCGCCGAGCGGCGGCCACATAGATCTTTCCGTCGAGTTCTTCCGGGGCGCCGGGCCCCAAATGGCCGGTCACCGACAGTCCCCAGTCGGCCTCCTCGGTCTTGCGCATCACTCCCCGCACCATCTCGATGGCCGTGGCACTGGAAACGGCCGTGTGTCGTTTGAGTGTGCCGGGCCGCACACCCAGCCACTCCTGCTTGACCGGTTCGCGGTACGTCACCATCGAGCCGCAAAGATACTCGGAAATCCCCGGCCGTTTTCCCAGTGTCGCCGCGACCAGGCCCGCCGTACAACTCTCGGCGAACACGATTCGGCGAGGGTTGCGCCGCAGTTCGTCCCACACCAGACGTACCAGTCGCTGACTCACGTCGAGTTCCTTTGCGAATCGAGTTTCTCCAGCAGCGCCTTGGCCAACAGTGGCAGCGCGAGTGTGGCGTCGGCGTGAACTTCGGCGAAACGACCGCCTTCCTCGGGCGAGACGAACTTCCCCCAACTCACGCCCTCGGAATACGTGCATCCCGACAATCCGCCCCAATGAACGGGCTCGGGACAGATCCGCACTCCGTACTGAAACCGAGGTGGCGACCAGTCCGTGCCGACTCGAGCATTCACCACGTCGAAAAACGGTCCGATTTGCTGCGCCCAGTTGCGAGGCACACCGCCGCCGATGGTGAAGATTCCCAGTTTCGAGGCGGCCGCGATTCTTTGAGCGTACTCCCACAAGTCGAGAAACGGGTTGAAGGGAGGGGGCGCGGTGGCCAGGCACTGCTGCCAATCGACCGAGCGGGGATCGAGGCCGTCGGCCTGCCACTGTCCCAATAACTGCCAGGCGGCCATGTCGAGTCCCAATTCGCTATCGGTGAAGGCGGGGATGAACACCGGCACATCGCGGAGGTAAGCGCTGCGCAAAATGGCCGGCCCGGCCGCTTGGTCGTCCAGTCGCTTGCCGATCGCCCGGCACAACCTGGCCGACGACCAGACGCCGTCGTCCGGAGCATCGCGGCTGAGCACATCCCGCACCAACCGCTCGACGTCATTCAGATTGGCTTCCATTTCCAGCGTATCATAGACACGGTTGTAGCCCTTCTCGAACAGCGACCGGTCATCCATTCCCGGTTCGTACCGGTAGTGGACGCAACCGATCGATTCGGTCAGTCCGTGAGCAATCAGGGCACCGGTGGCGACGATCATCTGCACGACGCCCCGGTCGATCAAATCGCAAATGATCTTGCCTTGCTTGGCGATCGTCATGGCGCCCGAGACGGTCAGGACCAGCGCGCAATCCGGATCGCTGGCGGCCCGGTGGAGCACATGCAGAGCCGCCCCCAGTTGCCGGCCCCCGAAGGCGGTGCGCCCCATGGCATCGACCAGGTCGGCGAACGACGCCACCTGTCCCAAGTCGAGCGTCTCGAGTGGCGTCAAGCCGTCGGTGCGCCCATCGTGCAATTCGCGTCTGGCCATCAGCCCCACTCGACGTTTCGATTCTTAGAGCCTGTAACAAAGCCCGCCGCGCCGGTTCCCAGCCTCGGGCGTGTTGCTTGCAGCATGGAGTTCTGTGACAGCATTTTAGTTTATCGCAACTGCGCGCCGAGCGCGCATGTTGCACTGGCCTTCGGTTGTCACCACCACCCCTACAGCCTCCGGTCTCCAGCCTCCAGCCTTTCGGGCGAAGCCCGCGTCAAGGATTCCAGGCGTGATCGGCCGGACGGATGCCTTTGCGGAACTGGTTCATCCCGAACGGCAGGGCGTGAAACTCGCCGACGAGGCTGACGTCCCCTTTGCCGTCGATCCGGTCTTCCATCCCGACGCACCAGTAACACGCCTGCACCAGCAACCGGCGCAAGCCATCGCTTTGAAAATCTTGAGCGGCACCCATGGTAGTGGCGAACACCCGCGTGATCGGACCGGTGGGCGATTCCAGAAGACGTACCCAAGCGATCGGCATCATCGGGTCGTTTTGCTTGCCGTCCACCGCTGGATCGGTGGGCTGCATACCGGTGAGGACCTGACCCAGCACCAAGGTGGTCGAGTCTTCCGGCAGAGGCAATCGAATCCCATAGACGTCGGTGGGGCCCCAGATGTCGCCATCGCGAATGCCCTTGACGATCGGGTGATGGCGAGCCGCCGGAGCGATAATGCCGCGTGTGCTCTGCCTGCCATGCTTGCCGTGATGGTTGACCCATGTTTCCCCCAGCACATGCGTGCCGAAGCCACCCGGCCACTTCTTGGCCCGCCAATCGTAGTGTGCGTATTTGCGGTCTCGAGGAATTCTGAACGCATGCGTCGCCGTGCGCAGCCCCATCACCGGCTTGCCCGATTCGACGTATCGCGCGATGTGTTCCATCTGTTCGTCGGGCAGATTACGAAAACGAGTAAAGATGATCATCAGATCGGCGTCGTCCAACGCTTCCAGCCCGGGGATGTTATCGGACTGATTCGGATTGATCCAACCGGTTTTGGGATCGACGGCGAACAGCACTGTACAGTCGAATCCATGATGCTTGGCGAGAATCTTTCCCAAAGCCGGCATGACCTCTTCGCTACGATATTCCTCGTCGCCGCTGATCAGCACGACCTTCTTTCCCTTCCCCGGACCGTCCTGGCCTCGATAGACGACCCACGGTGTATCGTCGGCAACGACACCGGACACTCCCCAGGCCCAGCAAACCAGCGTTCCCACAGCGAGCAGCCGCAACCAGAGTTTCGCATGCCCGAGGAGCGGTCGTGGCGGGGAAGCGATGGCGATCAACCGACTGCAGGCTCTGTTCATGGTGGTTCTCTCCTCGAAGGCACGACATCTGGCGGGGAACACACTCTGACGGGAGATGCGACTGGGACGTCCCGCAGCAAGGCGCCCGCGACAAAGAACTTCAAAACTCGACCGGCAGGTCGATATCGTGTTCCAACCAGTGGCGCTTGAGTTGCCGGACGACTTCCAGAAATTTTTCGAAGTTGACCGGCTTGGTGATGTAACTCTCCACACCCATCTCTTCGCAGCGCCCTTTGTGTTCGTCGGTTTCCGAAGCCGTCAGCACGACGACTGGAATCGACCGCAGCCGCTGGTCGGCGCGGATTTCCTCGAGAACTTCGACCCCGTTTTTGAACGGAAGCAGGAGATCGAGCAGGATCAAGTCGGGGCAAGGAGCCCGCGAAAAGTGCGCTTCCTTTCTCAGGAATGCCAGTGCTTCGGCGCCGTCGCGCACCAAGGATACGCGGTGTTGAAACCCACCCTGCTGGAGTGAGCCGATGGTCAGTCGAGCGTCGACGAGGCTGTCCTCGACCAACAGAATCTCCATTGGCCGCCCGACCGCTTCACGCTCAGAACCCGACTTGCCCGCCCCGTAAGACCCACTCATCCAACTGTCTCTTTAGCTACTGTCTCTATAAGCTATTGCCTGCTTGGATTGGCCGTCTCTCAATCACCCACACCCAGATCGCTGGCATAGGCTTCCTGAATCAGCTCGCTTTCCGCTTCCTCGTGCTCCACGATCTGACGGTGAAACTCCCGGTACGCGCCGGCCAGCAACGTGACGTCCGCCCATTTCCTGCCATCGTATGCTCGTTCGACCCGTTCTACAAGTTCGCAAGCACAAACATAGAGTTCTTGGTGCTGCCCGCGCAGTGTTTCGGCTCGCTGCGAAACGTGCGGCGCTACATCGACCGGGTCGTCGAAATAGCCGTAGGCTTCCTCGAGCGAGAAATGGAGGGCCAACTGGTCTCGCAGATTGTTCAAGAGCCTGGCGAATTCCCGTAGGAAACCGTTGGATGCGTCCGGTTGCTCGCTCAACTCTCGCAGTGAGGCCAGCGTCTCCCACAGGAGTTGATGGACGTCTTTGATCTCCTGCAGAAAAGCCGCGTTGATGGTGACCGTGCGCGTACTAATCATGGCCGACATGGCGAAACTCCTTTTTTGATATCCGCGGTCGCTCGCCGAACAATCAGCAAGGTTCTGCGGATGACTCATTCATTCGACCCACCGAATCCCACCGCGGTATGAGCTGATGAGAGTGCCGACGGTCGGTGGTCGATATCCCTACGAAACGGCGCTGAGCCGCGTGTCGCCTTGGTGGAGTCGCCTCTTTCTCGGTCACTACCTTGAGACTACCTCATCTACCATAACAGGTTTGTCAGCCAAAATCAAATTTCGCCATCGCTGCGCCACGCATTCCACGCCCTGACCAAAGCGTGCCGCATGGCGAAAACATAGGTCGACCCGCCTACTGCGACCGACCAAACCAGTCGTTGAAAGGAATCGACTTCCGGCGTAAAGAGTCCCCGTGCCGCGCGAACCATGATTCCCATCAGCACCGTTGCAGCGGCGATGTGCAACAGGGGAGCAGCCAGCGGCTTGAGCGCTACGTGCGCAACTCGAGCACAGTAAATCAGATAGGGCGACAACACCAGCAAAGTCGTCGTGGCACCGACCGCGAGGGCCATGGCGCGAATCGATTGCTGAGGCGTCCACTGGTTGTTCATCGCCGTCGCCGCCACCATCGCGCCGGTCAGCGACAGCACGACAGCCTGCGCAACGGCCCCCCAACAAAGAGCCCTCGCTTCCCCCCGTGAAGCGAAAACGGATCCGCAGATGTTGATCAGTCCTTGCGCGAACACGAGCGGACTGAGCGCGACCAGGACGGCGCCGGCGGAGAACCAGCGAGTTCCTCCCAAGAGTCTCATCACATCGGGAGCCACCAGTGCGATTCCCGCGGCAGCGGGGACCAGCAATGCGGCGAGCAACCACCACACGGTTCGGACCAGTTGGGCAAACCTCGCGGGATGATCCTGCAGGCGCGCCAGCGCGGGAAGCACGATTCCCGAAGCCGGGCTGGTGACGAGCGAGACGGGCTTGAGCGCCAGGTTGTACGCCTGGTGATACATGCCGATCGCCGCTCGTCCGATCGGGCTGCTCCCCAGAAGCCAGGCCAGCACGAGTTTGTCGACGTTCTGCGTCCAGTAGAACCCGAACGATGCACCGGTGTACCAACCCCCGAAACGAAACGATTCCGAATCCCACAGCCGACCGCGCCAACGAGGCCTCCAGTCGCTGGCCCACCAGATGATGGCGGCCAGTAGTCCCAACTCGGCAACCTGCTGTCCCACCAGTGCCCACACTCCAACACCTCGCCACGCCAGCACGCAGGCGACGACGGCGGCAACGGCTTGAGCCAGCAGACGGACCTTCATCAGCGCCGCGATCGCCAGTTGTCGCTGCCACCATCCCTGGTGCACGGCGGCCAGCGTGGTCAGTGGCAGCGTGACCGCCAGGGCGGCGCAGACGGCGATCAGGCGAGGCGACTGAAACAACCACGCCAGCAGCGGCCCACAGCCGACCATCAGCGCCCCTGCGACCAGCCCCGATAGTTGGCTCATCCAAAAGACGCGGTCTCGTGTCTCGGCCTCCAGTGTGGTGGCCTGGATCACCGACTCCTGCCAACCGAATCCGGCCAACATCCGTGTCAACAACAGAGCTGGCATGGCCATACCGATCAATCCGAACGGCTCGGGCCCCAGGCGCCGGTAGAGATAGGCCAGCGCGGCGAAGGACACGATTTGCGAGGCGATCTGGGCCGCCACCACCGCTGTCGTCCCGCGTTTGATCGAATCCTCCAGTGACGAGGCATCTTGGCGAGCGGCGTCGTTCGGCGAATCGTTCATGCTGGCGGCACGCTCCGCTGCTCGGGCTCGCGCGGAGGAACGACTCGAGGCACCCACGCGTATCGCGCGATGCACCATAGCGCCGCAACTCCGTCTCGCCAGGTGATCTTCTTTCCTTCGGAATACCACCGCCGCTCATAGTGGATGGGAACTTCGAAGAATCGCGCATTGGCCTGCCGCGCCAAGCGGAAGGTAAGTTCGATTTCGATGCCGAAGCGGGACTCTTGCAAGAGCGGCACCAGCGGCTCGACCACCTCGCGCCGCATCATCTTATAGCAAGTCTCCACGTCGCTGAACCGGCGACCCAGCGCCAGTGAGGCCAGCGAGCTGATCAACCGGTTGACCGCTCGGTGCCACAGTGGTGGCACTACTTGGTAGGCTTGAGTGAAACGGCTGCCGTAAACGACATCGGCGCGTCCTTGCAAGATCGGCTGCAAAAGCCACCAAAAGTCGATCGGATCGTATTCCAGGTCGGCGTCTTGGATCACGACGACATCGCCGGAAGCGTGAGACAATCCGGTGCGGACAGCGGCGCCCTTGCCCCGGTTGTACTCATGGTAGATCACGCGAATCGGATAATGCGACTCCAGGGACGGCAGCTCTTCTCGAGTGCCGTCGGTACTTCCATCGTCGACCAGAATAATCTCCAGCGGAAGTCGTGTCGCCAACAATCGGTCGAGAATCTGCTCGACCGTTTTGACTTCATTGTAGACCGGAACGACAACGGACAAACGGAAGTTGTCCGGAAGCCGTATCACGCCGATGGAGTCGCAGACCGCTTCACCGAGCAAGGCCCGCGCCGCATCGACTCTCCATGCCTCCAGCGGAAACACGGGAAACGATCGCTGGTCCATGGCGCGAGCCAGCGGTTCGAGAGAATCCGGGGGAGTTCCGCGGCTATCGGCAGGTTGCTTCATCGCAAGCTCCCGCAAACAACGTGGTAGACGACTGCGTGCTAGCACTCTTCAAGGCGACCAAGACTCCACACGGTAAGCAACATCTTCGGCGACCGGATGCGAAATGGAGGGCCTGACTACAGGCCTTCAAACATAACAAAACCCGCCGCACCGGCCTCCAGCCTCCGTCGTGTTGCTTGCAGCATAGAGTTATGGGAAGGCCTCTAAGAAGTGCACGTTAGATGAGATCGAACCAACGCAATTAGGGGTTTTCCGAGATTCTTGCTGCGCGGTGCTTGACATTTTCTCACAGACCGGCAAAATAGGCCCTGTTGATTGGAACTCATGAACATTTCGTTGAACCAATTGGCTGACCGAATTCAAGTTTTCGTTTGTTAACTGCGACTGCCAATCTCGGCAACTCGTCGAGACATTCACTCACGACTTCCCAGACCCGACACATCTAACCGGAAGCCGTGCAACAAGATGATAGCTCAATCTGCCACGCTGGCGGTGCGCGCTGATCCGGCGGTTGCGGTAACTCCTGATGAACTTGGGAGGTGCGATATTATTGCGGCTGCAGGAGGCAGTCATACGGGGGGCGGCGACCGATCGGATCGACGTACGCCGGCAGGTTTCTGTCGTGGTTTCGGAGGTCCCCCCCGCTTGTAATTGTTGGGCCGCAGCCATGCACGACGTATCGGCTGCGGTTTTTTTGTCAGCCCCCCTGTTCGCTCATGACGCGCGCCCTGATCGGTTTCGGATCCAACCTGGGCGACTCTGCCCACCTCGTGCGCACCGCCGCACAAATGCTCGATCAACGCCCGTGCCGGGTCCTTCGGCTCAGCCCGTTGGTAAGCAGTCGAGCCGTGGGGGGACCAGCCGGGCAAAACGACTACGTCAACGCAGTGGCGCTGGTCGACACTTCTTGGAACCGCCGACAACTGGCCCGGCGACTGCGCGAAATCGAGCAACGGTTGGGACGCCAGAGGACCGTCCACTGGGGTCCTCGACACATCGATCTCGATTTGTTGTTGGATGAACGTCCGCCGCAACGCAGCCCCGAGCTGACCGTACCTCATCCTCGCATGGCGCTCCGCCCGTTCGTGCTCGCGCCGGCGGTCCACGTGGCGGCCGATTTTTTTCACGGCCGACTCGAGGCGACGTTGGCCGCATTGTGGGATCGCTTGCAGACGTCGCCTCGCTGGATCTATTGCCACTTCGCAAACGAGGCGGCAACAGCCGAAAACCGGCTGCTGGACCGGCTGCGGGAGGCACTGAGGGGCCGCTGGCACCTGGGACCAGCCTTTCCGGAAGCGCCGTCGGCAATTCCACGCCTGGCGGTGACCTGCGCCTCGAAGTCGGCGGTAGCCGTGCCGGCGGCTCCGGTACGACTCGGTTTCGGGCCGCTCCTGCCGACAATCGAGGTTCCCGATTCGGGGTGGGAGACGCCGGTGTTATCCGATATGGTGGCCTTGATCGAGGGAACGGAAACACGACTTAAGTGGCTCTCCGACTAGGACTCACACGGCGATCGAAGTCGCATGGTGGAAGACGCATCATGGTAGAGTTGGCAACGTCCGAGCAGGCGCTCCGATCGGCGGTCGGCCAAGCGAAACGGCGTGGTCAGCGGGTGGGGCTGGTGCCCACGATGGGAGCCCTGCATGCCGGCCATTTGAGCCTCATCGAAGCGGCTCGCGAACAATGCCCCTTCGTCGTCGTTTCCATTTTCGTCAACCCTACGCAATTCGGTCCCCACGAGGACTTCGACCGCTATCCTCGACAGCTCGAAGACGACTGCCGGCAACTGGAGTCTTTGGCGAACCTGGTTTTCGCGCCCACCGCCGACGTCATGTACCCGCCGGGTTTCTCCACCTCCGTCGATCCGCCTTGCGTGGCGACGCGTTGGGAGGGAGAATGCCGTCCGGGCCATTTCCGGGGTGTCGCCACCGTCGTGCTGAAGCTGTTTTCTCTCGTGGCTCCTCACATCGCCTACTTCGGCGAGAAAGACTATCAGCAACTCCAAGTCATCCGCCACATGGTGACGGACTTGAATCTTCCGGTGGAAATCGTCGGATGCCCACTGATTCGCGATCCGGACGGAATCGCCATGAGTTCGCGCAATCGCCAGTTGGACGAAGATCAGCGACGCCGCGCGCGGTCGCTGTCCCAGGCGCTGTTCGCGGCGCAGCGGGCCGTCGACTCGGGAGAGCGCAACGTGGCCAAGGTAGTCCAGCGGATGACCGAGATCATGCAAGCGGCGCCGGTGGAGAGAATCGACTACGTAGCCGTGGTCGATCCGGAGACTCTGGAACCTTGCGAAGAGATCGACCGCCCCCTCCAGGCGCTCGTTGCCGCTCACGTCGGAACGACTCGGCTGATCGACAACCTGCGAATCCATCCTCCTGTCTAGTTCGGCTTAGGTGTTTCGTGCAACCGACGTTCTTGTTTTTGCGACTGGAAGTCATCCTGGCGGTTTGGTCACTGATCGCCGTGGGCGTACTGGCGTGGTCGGTTTATCGCGAGGGTTTCACGTGGGACTTGCTGCTGATGGTCGGCCTGTTCACCGCGGTCGGCTCGGCGCTCTATTGGCTCGTTCCCAAAATGGGCATCCACGACGACGCCGGGAACATCGGGCTGGCCGTGCGAGGCTACGGTTTCTTCGTGGCGATCGGTGTGGCCGCCGGGCTCGCGCTGGCCGGCCACAATGCCACTCGTGCCGGACTGCCGCGCGACTATGCCTACTCGGCGGCATTCGCCATGCTGGCCGGCGGTTTCATCGGCGCACGGCTGTTCTACGTGATCGAGTACTTCGATGACTTTCGCGGCGAAACATGGCTGGAAACGGCGGCCGCCGTGTTGCGCTATTACGAAGGAGGACTGGTCGTCTACGGCGGGCTGATCGGCGGCTGTGCGGGATTTCTGCTCTATACTTGGTTTCGGAAAATCGCCACCCTGAATCTGCTCGATGTGATGGCGCCGGCGATGGCGATCGGGTTGGCGTTCGGCCGCATCGGGTGCCTGATGAACGGTTGCTGTTGGGGGGGAGTCTGCGACCATCCGCCGTCGATCACCTTCCCACCCGGCTCGCCTCCGTTCATGCGTCATCTGGAAACAGGGGAACTGTTGGGATTCCGGCTCGAGCCGCATCCGCGAGGTGGTTGGACGGTAACCCACGTCGAGCCCGACAGTCGCGCGGCGCGGGGCGGACTGAAACGAGGCGACCGCGTCCTGCAACTGCAAATCGCCTCCCATGAAACGTTCCAACGCCACTCGAAGCCGAACGCTTCCAGCCGCAACGAAGTCGCGGTGCGAATCGTGACACAAAGCGGCTTGGAACTCACCTGGACGGCGGACCAGATCCCCGCCCACAGCCTCCCCGTTCATCCGGCGCAGATCTACGCGTCCATCAATGCATTCCTGCTCACGCTGCTGCTCTACCTGGCTCTCGACTGGCGCCGTCGCCCTGGAGACGTCGCCGCTCTGATGCTCACGCTCTATCCGGTCTCGCGCATCCTGCTCGAATGGATCCGCAGCGATGAACCGGGCATCGCGGGAACGGCACTTACCATATCGCAGTGGGTGAGTCTCGGTCTGCTGGCGGTGGCCATCGGGTGGTGGCTCGCCACGCGACTGCCGAGGGGAATTCGCGACCGACCGGCGGCTCGAACCGATTCCTCTTAGGAGGCTCTCAAGAAACTCCCGCCGCAAGCGGCACACCCCGGCTCGCCGTCGGAACGGTCCATCTTGTTGCAGGCCATGTTTGACAATTCGCATCAACTTCGGGACACTACAGCCGTGCTTTGGGGAACTTCCTCCCCCGCCGGAACGTCTCAAACTCTGGAAGATCCGTGGCAGAAACCGACGGCAGTTTGATCCAACGTTGTCGTGAAGGCGACCTGGAAGCGTTCGACCGGCTGGTCGAGAAATACCAGGGGCGGCTTTACCACAGCCTGGTCCACTGGTCGGGAAGCCACGAGGATGCGGAGGACATCGTCCAGGACACGTTTGTACAGGCCTACCGAAAACTCGATTCCTTCCAGGAGCGCAGTGCGTTCTTCACCTGGCTGTACCGAATCGCGTTCAACCTGGCCGTCAGCCGCTCCCGGCGCAAGAAGCCCGAACAGTCGTTGGAAACGCGAGTCGAGGAGATTGGGGAAGAAGTGGCGGCAGCCGATGAATCGGCAGAGCGACAGGCGTTGCGAGCCGAACAGGTCGAGCAGGTTCGTCGGGCAATCGCCCAATTGCACGACGATCACCGCGCCGTACTGGTGTTGCGGGAGTTGGAAGGGCTTTGTTATGAAACGATCGCCGAGATCCTCGATCTGGCTCCAGGCACCGTCCGTAGTCGCCTCCATCGAGCCCGCATGCAACTGAGGGAATTGTTGAAGGATATGCTGGTCGAACCTCTCCCCGACTAAAGGGACGAGGGAGACTACGGCAAGTGAAAAAGAAATAAGCCCATGTCTCGGGAATCGGTCGAAGAACGAATCAGCGCGTATCTGGACGGCGAATTGAGCGCCGCCGAGAAAGTGGAAGTGGAGCGCGCTTTGGCGACCGACCCGTCCCTCCGTCACCTCCACGACGAATTGGCTCGTATGCGGCAGTTGCTGCAAGCCCTCCCTCGTGCCACACCTGCCGGTTCGCTGCGAAACTCGGTGCGCGAGGCGATCGGCGATTCGGTCTCCTCCGGTCAGCCGGTCGAGTCGGCAACCCAGTCCTCGGCGAACCGTCGTCGGCCGCGGCGCTTCTGGCGCTGGGGCGCCGCCATCACTGTCGCAGCCGCAGCCGCGTTGCTGCTCGTTTTCCCGTGGGTGCAAAACGCCATCGAACCGGAGGGACATGCTTCTCGCGAGGCTATCGAAGAGACTCGTCCAGACCGCCCGCAAGCAACCGGAGATGTGGCCGTTCCGTTCGCCGCGGATCTGGAAGAGTCGAGTGCCGGAGAATCGGCATCCGCCGGAATGGCCGGAATGGGCGATGATTCCGCGGAAGACGGCGCGGTGGCCGGTGGAGGTGGCGGCGGATTCGGCTTGGGTGCCGGGATGGGGCCTGGCGGTGTCGAGGGTTCGTTGGCAGACAAGAGCGGTGTGGCCGAGAGTCTCGTCCGCCCGTCGCATGCTCTGACCGGCGATCCGGCTTCGCTCGATCGACTGCTGGATACATTGACTCGCGAGGGAACGATCGAATTGGTGGGTACGATGCCGGTGGAGGTGGCCGCCAGAATGAAACCGAGCTCCGGGCGTCGAAGCGTGGCCGAGGTCCCGCAGCCACAATCCAGGTCACTCGCGATGCGGGCCGCGGTGGACGAACGCAAGAAAAGCACGCACCTGTCCGAGTCGAAAAACAAGGGCGCCGATGCGGCTGCGGCAGCGGCCAAGCCGGCCGCCCCGGTGACTCGAGCCGGCAACGAACCGATGGCGATCCTTGGGCAAGGCCAAACCGAGGCGTCCGGCAGCCAGATGCCGGTGATGGTGGTCCGCGGCACTCGCCAGGAGATCGCATCGCAGCTCAAGTGGTTGCTGCGACAACCGAACGTTGAACTGCTCGTGATTGCCTCCCGGCCGCAGCCCGCAACCGCGTCGGCCACCGAGCAGCGGGCGATGAAGCGAAAACGTGCACAGGCCGACAGGCCGCAGCCCTCGGCAGCGCAGCGCGCGGAGCCGGCCATAGGCCTTGGGCACCACGGGGGAAAAGCGAAAACCGAACGAGCTCTAAAGGGACAGGCCGAAAAACAGGCGGAGCAGCCGATGGCGATGAGGCTCGAGACGTACGACAAGAAGCGAGACGAACAGCAGCCGGTATTGCCGGCGGAAAGTGAAAATCTACAGCGGCGGCGATTGCGGCTGCGCATTCGGCTGGAGCTGGTTGCAGAGAAAGGCGAGAAGCTCCCAACCGCAACAGGGAAGAAACCGTAGAACGGGGCGATCGATACGCCACGCCGGGCGGTCTTCTCTCCTGTCGATGAACCTGCCGGAGCAGCGCCTGTCGGCTTGTCGGAACCGCCTCAGGCCCGTTCGGCCAGCGACCGCAGCAGTTCGAAGGTGAAGATGCCGGTGTCGTGTCCGTCACCGAACGTGACCTGATACGCGTAATTGCCTACCGGTCTCATAGCGGCGATGGTCATCGCTCCTTCGTGGCCGGCCGGCAGGATGGGCAACTCCAGCGGGTCCGGAGGCGGAGCCGTTCGTTTTTCCCGGCAGGTGGCGCAGGGGCAGACGTCGCGCAGTCCGCGCCCTGTCAAGAGTTGGCGGCGTCCGTCATTCCAAGTCAATTCGATGGTCGACTCGTCGATCCGCTCGAGTCCCACCGGATAGAACGCGCCCTTGGCCGAAGCGTCCCGTTCTCTGTCGATACTCACGGCGCTACTTTTGCTCCTCTCGCAGATCGATAAACCGCCGGCTCTTGCCTTCGAACCGAGGCAAGCTTCCCAGCGGTACTGTCCGTACTTCAACGCGCAGCCCCAGCCGCAGCCGGAGTTCTTCGGCAATCCGCTCGGGCTTGTCGAGTCGGTCCTCGACTTCCACGGTCAGCGCGTCCATTTCGTGAACGCGGCGGGCGGTCAGCCGATACTCGACGACTTCGGGAAAACCTCGCAGAATCTGTTCCACTGCCGACGGGAAGACGTTCACTCCGCGAATGATCATCATGTCGTCGGTTCTTCCCAACACGCCTCCTTGCAGCAGCACGAAACGACTCGGTTCATCGTGGTCCCATTTGGGTCGCACCAGGTCTCCGGTGCGGTAGCGGATCAGCGGGGAGCCGGTTCGCCCGAGCGACGTCAGCAACAGTTCGCTCAGTTCTCCTTCCTTGGCCGGCCGGCCTGTTTCGAGTGACAGAAACTCGGCGATGAACTCGCTTTCGATCACGTGCAGTCCCCGGTCGCTGGCGGCCGCGTATCCCCAGGGGCCGACCTCGGTGGCGCCGCTGTGATCGACGACCCGCGCATCCCAGGCGGCTTCGATTCTCGCTCGGATCGCCGGCACCGATCCCCCGGGTTCGCCGGCCACGATGATGGCTTTGATGGCACTGTTTCGCAAATCGATCTCATGTTCCTCGGCGACCTCGGCCATCCGCAGCGCGTAGCTCGGCGTGCAGCAGACAATCGTGGCGCCGCTGCCGCTGAGTAGATCGATGCGTTGCAACGTGCTCAAGCCTCCGCCGGGAATCACCAGGCATCCTCGAGCCACGGCGGCATCGTTGGCACTCCAAAACCCGATAAAGGGTCCGAAGGAGAAAGCGAGAAAGACTCGGTCTTCGGCCGTCACGTCCGCCGCATCGTAAACGAACTGCCAAGTGTCGATCCACCACTGCCAGTCGTCGGCCGTGTCGAGTACGACCAGCGGATGACCTCGGGTCCCCGACGTGCGGTGGAAGCGTACATACCGTTCCATCGGATAGGTGCGGTTGGCAGCCACGTCGGGCGGGTCGCGGCCCACGAGTTCATCCTTGAACGTGAAGGGAAAGGATGCGAGTTGTTCGATCGACGCCAGTTTGCGGGGCGCATGGGCCAGTTTATTGGCGTAGAACGCGTTGGTCGGCAAGATCTCCGCCAGCAGGCAATTCAGCTTGGCGCACTGATGTCGAGCCAGCTCGTCGCGACTCCATTGTTCGGCCTCTCGGCGCCGCTGCGCCTCTGCATGACTCATCGTCTCACCCCGCGTGGCTGGGCGAACCCGGGCACCCCCGCTTGTCGGCTGTCACAGAACTCCCTGTCGCAAGCAACGCCCCCGAGGCGGAGGAGCGACAGCGGGCGATGGATTCCAGGCTTTCAAACGCCCCGGTTGCCGAGACAGTACAGGTGCGAGTAGGTGCGAAGCAGCATTCGCCCGCGCGTGACGGCCGGCGTGGACCGGCTCCGTTCTCCCAACTCGTTTCTCCCCAGTTCCCGAAAAGTCTTCTCCGCAGCCAGTACGATCACCTCACCTTTTTCGGTAATGCAATAGATCTTGTCCTTGACTCGAACGGGAGAACCGGAAAAGGCTCCTCGAATGCGCTCCTTCCAATACTCCCGACCGCTCTTGGCGTCGACGCAAGTGACGATCCCCTTGTCCGAAAAGAGAAACAGCAAATCGCCTCGGGCAACCGGTGTCGGCACGTAGGGCGCCTGGCGATCGATGGTATAGGCCTTGCGAGGAGTTCCCGCGGGGTCGATGGCGACGACGTAGTTCCCACCGCCGCCCGAGCCGGTACTACCGAAGATCTTTCCGCCGGCGATCACCGGCGAACTGACGGTGCGCATGCGAAAGACTCGGGGAACGATCCAGTTGATCTTGCCGCTGAGCGGATCGACCGAATAGAAGCCGTCGCCGGTGTTGTAGTGGATCAACTGCGGCGTGCCGTCACCGCCCCGGTAGATGCATGGCACCGTATAGCAGACTCGCACACTCCGACGCTCGATCTCCCAAACCGTCTTGCCCGTCTGTTTGTCGAGCGCGACGAGGGTGCTCTTGCCCGGCGTCTTGCCTTCGCGGAGCTGCTCTTCTTGTTGCGAGTTGGAGAAGATCAGCAGGTTCTGGTAGAGGATGGGAGACGAACCGAAACCGTGTTGGCTGACAAAGGGACCGAGATCGCGGGTCCAGACATCCCGCCCCTGGTGGTCGAGCGCCTTGAGAATCACCGACTGGGGCGTGGCCCACGCCACATAGACGCGCTGCGAATCGACCGCCGGCGTGGAACAGGCGAAGCTGGCTCGCGAGTGCAGATGATAGGGGACGGCCGCGAATTTTCGCCGCCAGAGCTGTTTGCCGGTAACCAGGTCGATGCACAGGACGTATTGCGTGGCGTCCTGCGGATCGGCGCTGGTCACGAAGACCTTGTCGCCCCACGCCACGGGCGAGGAGTGCCCGATCCCCGGCAGTTCGATCGACCACTGGTAATCGTCGGCCGACCATTGGGCGGGCAGATCGTATTGGTCGGTTGCTCCTTGGCCGTTGGGCCCGCGGAACCGAGTCCACTCTTGAGCCTGGGAAGCGGGCACGGCAACGGCGAGCAGCGACAAGAGAGCCCCGAGGGCGGGCAAGGGCGGGGTCAAGCGTGGCATGGCGGGTCCTCGATCGAAGGCGTGAAGGCGATCCGTCGCGGGAAACGTCAATGGGTGCGACGGAGACCGTACTCGTCAATCTTACGATAGAGGGTCGCCCGGCTGATTCCCAGTAGTCGTGCCGCCTCGGGCACGTTGCCCCCGGTTCGCTGGAGCGCATCCCGGATCAGTTTCTGCTCCCAGTCGGACAGCCGCAGCGAGTCGATTTCGAACCCCTGGGCATCGTGGAGTCCCAGATCGGCCTCTTCGATCTGAGGACCTTCGGCCATCACCACCGCACTATCAATCACGTTGCGAAGCTGCCGCACATTCCCGGGCCATGGGTAGTGGAGCAGTTTGCTGCGAGCCGAGGCGGAAAGGGTCAAGTTGGGGCGACCGTGCTGCAGCCGGAAATGATCCAGAAAATAGTCGATCAGCGTCACCAGGTCTTCGCCGCGATCCCGCAACGGGGGAACGTACAACTCGAATACGGTCAAACGATAGTAGAGATCCTCGCGAAACTGTTTCTTCTGAACGAACTCGCGCAAGTCTCGATTCGTGGCCGCAATCACCCGCACATCGACCGAAACCTCCTCCACGCTGCCGACGGGAGTGAACGGGTGGCCCTCCAGAATCCGCAGCAGCTTCGCCTGCCCTTCGAGCGTCAGCTCCCCCACTTCATCGAGAAACAGCGTCCCCGTGTCGGCTTGCTGGAACCACCCCCGGTGGTCCGTATCGGCTCCGGTAAATGCTCCCTTCTTGTGGCCGAACAACTGACTCTCCATCAGATCGCGAGGAATGGCGGCACAGTTGACCGTCAGCATGGGACGATCGGAGCGGGGGCCGGCCTGGTGGATGGCGCGAGCCACCAATTCCTTGCCCGAACCGCTCTCGCCTCGAATCAGCACGCACCCGGTCGCTCGAGCCACTCGTTCGAGTCGCGATTTCAACTCGAGCATCGGTCGGCTTTCGCCCACCAGCTCGTCGAAAGAGACACTCTTGGCTACCAAGCGATCGTGATCGGCCCGCAGCACCGACTGCCGGCGGGCTCGAGCCAGTGCGGTCGCCAGCATGCCGGTGATCGATAGCGACAAGTCGTAGTGCGACGACTCGAAATGGCGCTGTTCGCGATAAAGATGGAGCACGCCGAAGGTATGGTCGTCATGGACCAGCGGAATGCAAATGCCGTCGGTGTAGTGGGCCAGGCTGTCGCTCTGGTCGGTTCCCATGTTGTTGGCCACCCACACCGCCTGACTCTTACGGGCGACCAGGTCGGTGAGAAACTGACTCAGATGCAGCTTTTCCGCCGACGCTTCGGGAATTACGATTCGCGGCTTGAGCTCCCCTTCGTCGGTCAGCCACAGAAAGCCGGCCACGGCCGCTCCCGTTCGTTCGAGCAATGTCTCCAGCGTGATGCGGATCAGTTCGTCCGGAGAATCCTCCTCCAGCAGGCGAAGACTGAGTTGGTACAGTGCCAGCGTGTCGGCGGCTGGGTCGGAGCGATCGAGCACGGCCTGTACGGCGTGATCCAATTCGTGCGGCTCGACTTGCGTGCGGCGTTT
>JALSIV010000189.1 GCA_026989685.1 Pirellulaceae bacterium
GCTCATCACGGCCGCCATCAGTGCCCTGGAAAGCCCCGAAATCTTCCAGCGAATCCACGAGCCTCTCCAACACCTCATCGTCGACGAGTACCAGGACATCAATCCGGCCCAGGAAAAACTGATCGAGCTGCTCGCAAAACCACCGGTGAATCTGTGCGTCGTCGGCGACGACGATCAGGCCATTTACCAGTGGCGCGGCTCGGACGTCACAAACATCCTGACGTTTCAGAGACGGTACAAGGCAAAGGCGATGTCGCTCTCTGTCAATCGGCGATCGAGGCCCAGCATCATCGCCGCGGCAAACGAGTTTGCCAAGCAGATCGAGGATCGACTCCCGAAAAAGATGAAACCCCATCGCGACCCGGCAAGACGGGAATTGTGTGGCTGGGCGGCGGAGACACCGGAACACGAAGCCGAGATCATTGCACACACGATCGAATCGCTGGTCGACAAGAAGGGCTACCGTTATCGCGATATCGCCGTTCTGTATCGCTCCGTCCGCACCTCATCGCCCCCACTGATCGATATCCTGCGCGACCGAGATATCCCCTTTCGCTGTGCCGGCCGGACCGGGTTGTTCATGCAGCCCGAAGTCGCCTTGCTCGGACGGCTATATGCCTGGCTTTGCGACAATGACTGGAAAAACGAGCGGTACGCACAGCCGGAAAGTGTCGATCTCGATGACCTTGTCCACGAGTTCAATAGTGTTTTCGCCGACGGCAACGAGATCCCCGAGCTCACGGAATACCTCGAAGACTGGAAAAGCCTGGTCGGCGACAACTCCGCCCCCGTCAATCTGGTGCGAGACTACTATCGCCTGCTCAACCTCCTGGGAGTCCAATCCCTGGACTTGGATGATCCGCAAGCATCCGCTCGTATGGGGTGCCTGGCCCGCTTCTCGCAGATCCTTGCCGACTTCGAACACGTCAAACGCCGGGCACGGTATGTGGAAGAGAACGACAAACCGATATTCCGGGGAGGGCAAGACCGAGGGATTTGGTTCTACCGCCAGCTTTTCAACTACCTCCAGCACTACGCCCTGGACGCCTACGAAGACTTCGAGGGAGAAGACACGTTCGATCTGGACGCCGTGGATATCCTCACCGTCCACCAGGCCAAAGGCCTGGAGTGGCCCGTTGTCTTTGTCCCCTGTCTGACGAGCCGACGATTTCCCGCTGGTCGAGCCGGCGCAGAGCGGGACTGGCTTATTCCCAAATCGGCGCTCAGCGAAACAGTCCGCCGGCGCTACGCCGGCGGTGAAGCCGAAGAACGGCGTCTGTTCTATGTCGCCATGACCCGCGCCAAAGACATGCTGTACCTCTCACGGTTCCGGCGCAAGACGAACCGGTTTCGACCGTCTCCCTTCCTCTTGGACATCGCCGGCGATGATCCCGATGTCGCCGAAGAACTTCCCCTGCCGCCAAAGTTCAAACCGCCTGCGGACGAAGCCGACGAACTTCCCACGGTGACCTTCTCGGAACTAGCGTTATACGAGGAGTGTCCCCTTCGATACCGACTCAGTTCATCGCTCGGGTTCCAGCCGCAATTGGCGACCGAACTTGGTTACGGCAAAACCATCCACCACGTGCTGCGTCGGATCGCCGACGCGGCGCGGGACAAGAAACGGCTGCCAACCGAGAAGGAAGTCGACGCGCTGTTTCACGAAGAGTTCTACTTGCCTTTCGCCAATCGGGCGGCGTTCGAGCACTTGCTCGCCAACGCCAAGAAGCTCGTCTACAACTATCTTTCCGAGTACAGCGACGACCTGCTTCGGGTCTGGCAGACCGAACGCTTCTTCGAGCTGCATCTGGACGAGGGAATCGTGAACGGTCGCGCCGATGTCATTCTGGATAACGAAGGTGGAAACCCCGGCAAACTGGCAATTGTCGACTACAAGACCGCCACCGAAGCACAGCCCGATGATGTCTTCGCGTTCCAGATCGCCATCTATGCCGCCGCCGGACGCGGTGAAGGACTCGATGTCGAGGCTGGCTACTTGCATCAGCTCAAAGACGGAACACGCCACAGCGTTGCGGTTGATGACTCGGCTACCGCGGCAGCACGAGAACGGGCCAACAATCTCATTGCTGGACTCGTGGGTGGCCAATTCCCAGCGAAACCAGACAAGACAAAGTGCCGCCGGTGTGATGTTCGCGCCGTGTGCCAGCACGCCAAATGCGGAAAGTACGACTACTGATGACCTTCAAAGCAGTGTGTGATCATGAGCCGGAAACGGAAATTGCTCAGTGCCATTACCCGGCGGACGCTATTGGAAATCGCCTACGAGTTCGAATTGACCGGGCTGACCGGGAAAACGAAAGACGAGATCATCGATGCGATGGCACGGTCGCGTCGCGCTTCGGCGGCCGATATCCTGGAGCTGCTGACTCGCAACGAACTCAAAAGCGTCTGCCGCAAACTCGGACTCGACGATACCGGCCGAGCCAGGCAGACGCTCATCGATCGGCTGCTTAACGGAAAGGCACGCCGCTCGCCAAGGATTGCGGAGGAAAACCGGATGAGTAAACGGAATAAGAGAAACACGAGTGACAGGTCGCTGTTCGCCGTCGACGATTACCGGCACACTGACGCCAAGCGGAAGAACAACCCGCCGGCCAAGTTGGCTGCGGAAGGAACCGTGCCGGTCATCCCGAAGATCGAATACGCTTATAATCCGCGTCGCGCGCCGGTCCTCCGGTTCGATTCCACTGGCCAGGCGGACCGACTTGCCGAACTGGTGGAAAAGGCTAAACACCAACCCCTCTCGGCCGATGAGGCTGAACTGCTTGCGGCGGCCATCTCGAACCATGAGCCGTGGTTGGAATGGGCCGGCAAACGGGAAACCGAGTCGCGAGGCTTTGCCGTCGATCCGGTCGCGCTGCACATCCACGAACGCATCAGCGCTCAGGCTATTCTCAAGATCGCTGCTCGCCAAAACGTCGAACGAACGCTGTTCGGCGATCCCGAATTGGAATACCACGAGGCAGTCCAGTTCTATCGGCACGATATCGACTGGACCAACCGTTTGATCCTCGGCGACTCGCTCCAGGTCATGGCCTCACTGGCCCATCGCGAGGACCTGGCCGGCAAGGTGCAGATGATCTACATCGACCCGCCCTATGGGATCAAGTTTGCCAGCAACTTCCAGCCGC
>JALSIV010000190.1 GCA_026989685.1 Pirellulaceae bacterium
GTGCGAAGGCCGATGTGCGGCTGGTCGGGGACGGCATCCGAGATCCTCATTTCGGCGTCGTTCCCCGCGACGGCGCATTCTACGTGGTCGCGGCCAAGTCGGTCCGCTTTCTCAAACTGAATGACAAACTTGTTTCCCAGCAGAAATTGTCGGTGGGTGACCGTCTGGTGCTGGGAGAAGTCGTCATCGAAGTCGTTGACTCTGGCACCCCCTCGACCCAGTCGCACGGCAGCACGTCGGCACGCGAACTCGAGCCGCTCAATTTGCTGGAACCACTGGAGCCGTTGGATACGCTCGAACCGGCGCATGCGTTGGACGATCTCCCGTCGCTTGAGGAAGAGACGCTCGAGCTGGAAGAACCGCAGGCTTTGGTGGACCCCCTAGCAGAGATCTCCGAACCGGGGGAACCGTCCGTTGACGAGTTGGGGCCGACGGGAGGTTTTGGAGAGGAGCTGTCACCTTTGAGTCACCGCCCGCCGGCGGATGTGACCAAGGCGCGTCGCCCGCTGCCTCGTGCCGTGAAGTGCGTCCTGATTGCCGGAGTCACCGGGTTATGGTTTCTCCTCACTGCCGTGGTGATCGTCTGGTGGCCGAGCGAGTTACCAGCACCCACATCGCAGGCGAAACTGCTGGCCAAACGCGACTGGACGGCACTGGCCGATCAGTCGGCCGAGTTCGTCAAAGATTATCCGCTCAGCCCGTACCGAGCCGAAGTGGAAGCTTGGCGGCGGCTGGCTCGCTGGCAGCAGGAGTTGGACAACGGCGGCGTGAGTCGATCGCTGTTGCAGGAGATCGACTCGTCGTTGGCGGATCCGAATGTGGCCTTTTGGGAGCCGGACGTTCAGCAGCCGCTGGCAGAGCTGTTGGGAGCGGCGATCGCGAGCCAACTCGAGACGGCATGGGCTCAGGTTCGTCGCCGGCGTCCCACCCAAGCCCGACAAACACTCGAGCAGGCCGAAAAACTGCTTGAGATCGCCTCGTTCGGTCTCAGCCATCGATACCGGCGGGAACTCCGCGTGCGCGAGCGAGTGATCGAAATCGCCAGGATCCGGCAGGAGAACGAGCGGCGGGAAGTGTTGGCGTCCGCCGAGGAATCCTTTGGCAATGCGGCCAAATCGGGTGGTTTGCCGGCCGTGTTTCGCCGGTACGACGCACTGGTCGCGCGATTTCCCGCACTCCACCACCAGGCCCGATTCGATCGACTGCTTGCGGAGATCCTTCGACGACAAGTGGCTGGACTCGCGGCGGACGAAGGACTACAGACGCTCGAGCCGATGGCCGATCCGACCATGCGCATGCTGGGGCGTCAAGTTTCCGCCGATACGCCGCTACGTGTGCTGCCGATCGAAGCCGGTGGAAGTACGCTGTTGGTCACGCCGCAAGGGAAGCTGGTTGGTGTCCATGTGGCCGGCGCTCTTCAGAGCGAACTCGGCGGCTGCCCGCTTTCGGCAGGCGGAGCCGTTGTGTTGAACATGGTACCGCCGGGCATCGTGGCCTACGACGGGGCGGGAAAGTTGCGCTGGTCGGCTCGTCTTTCCGCCTCTCCCATCGACTGCGTCCAGTACGAGCGCGGGCTGATCGTGCTGTCGGCGGATGGTCGTCTACAGGAACTGGATCCGGGTACCGGCGCATCGGTTCGCCGTTTCGATCTGCGGATGCCACCGGCGTCGCCCGGCGTACTCGATGGAGCCAAAGGAGTCTACTGGGTGGCCTCGGCGCGGGGCGTCTTGTGGGGAGTGGACCTGCGCGAAGGAAGGAACTCGGTGGCGATTTACACGGGGCACGCGCCTGGAAGCGTATCGTGCCGTCCTTGCCGTATTGCCGACTGGATCGTGCTGGCCGAGCGGGTGGACGGCGGAAACACGAGGTTGCGAAGCTGGAGTGTCGATCGTGGCAAACTGGCGGCACAGGTCACGATTTCGGGGCTGCTGCTTCAGACGGTGACGACCGGCGACACGCACAGTTTTGCGGTCACGGCTGCCGGAGACTTGCTGAGGATCGGCACAAGTTCCGACGGACAGAGTTTTGTCATCACGAGTTCCCGTCGGCTTGCAGGCAGCCGAGAGCGGCTCTACCACGCTCGCCGCAGCGACGAACTGTGGCTGTGTGGGGCACGTCGCCTTCGCCTGCTGCGCTGGGCGCGGTCCCTTCGGGAACCGAGTGTGTCGTTGGAGGTGGTCTTGCCCGGGCGGATTGCCGGCCGACCCGTTCCTGTCGGAACACGTACCTGGTGTGTGACGACCGATGCCAATGGGGCCAGTACATGGCAGATCGATTCGACAGGCGACTATCGGCGGCTGGATCAGTGTCCCGTCGAAGCGTGGACCGCTCACCGACCAGAGGAGACGCCGTGATGAGTGGGCCGCCAAAAGGACGCACGTGCGCCGCGCTGCAATTCGATTCGGCGTCTCCGCTTCAGGTCGGTACATCGCCAAGAGAGCGCCGTTGGATGTTGTGCGTTGCCACGATGTTTCGACTGGGCGTATGGGCGGTGGCCTGTCTATTGCCCGGTCGTCTATGTGGGCAGGACGTCGGTGCCGAGGACCGGCTCATCGACGGACCGCCGTTCGACACGATCGTTCTGAAGGAGCCGGCGAAGGAATACCACATCATCCCTTTGGCCCTGAAACCGCGGGCTCCATTGGAGAGAGTCGCGGCGGAACGGGTATTCGAGGTTCACTTGCTGAAGTTCCCGGACCGCACGTATCGGATACGGGGCGAGGCGATCGAGAAGATCATTTTGTTCGAGCAGCGCGTGCTGACACGAATCGAGCAACACGTTGCCGATCGGGAATTCGAGCATGCCTATGAGACGCTTCGGTTTCTCGACCGGTTTTCTCCCAAGTTTCCCGGCCTGGAAGAGGCTCATCTTCGTACGCTGGCGGCAGAGACGCGATATCGCTTGGAACGGAACCAACTCGAGCATGCTTGGGTCGCCGTACTCGAGCTGACTCGCCGCGATCGAAAGTTCGCGTCGGCCGGTGAGTTGATGGCTGAGTCGGCCCACCGACTGATCCGAAAGGACATCGAGGGGAACCGCGAGCGCGCCGCCTATTCGCGGTACGAGTTGTTTTCCGAGCGATTTCCCCAGCATCCGGAGCGCGAAAAAATAGCAGAGATCCTCCGTGGGGAAGCCGAACAGACATTGCGAGAGGCTGAGCAAGCGTCTGCTCAGCGCCAGTGGCGTCGAGCTCTTTCGCTGGCCAGGCGGGCCAAACGACTGTGGCCCGAGTCAGGGAGTTCGCAAAACCTGGAAGCCGAATTGCAAAAGGCCCATCCGTTGATCGTGGTTGGTGTGCGCCGACTGACGGCGGGTGAGTCGCAACGGTGGGGTGACTGGGAAGCCGTACGGCACGGATCGCTCTTCGGCCGCTCCGGCGGGAGATATTCGGTGAGACACGCCGACGGCGAACGCGTTTTTCTCAAGTCGCACGACTCCAAGTCGACAGGCGGTGAGGGTGGACCCAGCGAAATCATCGAACAGGTCATCGGCGATTCGACATGGGAGACGCTGTGGCGCAACGGCGACCTGGCCGCGATCGACCGGGTGTGGCCTTGGGAAGTCGCCGACTGGAAAAGACGTTTTGGTGATCGAGTACGCCCTTACGGTTCCACGTCGGTTCACATGCTGGTGGTGAATCCGCGTTCGGACTGGCTCGCCGATCCGCTGGTGCGCCGAGCCATCAGTGCGGGAATCCACCGGCAGCAGATTGTGGAGCGCATGGTAGGAGACGGCGGTGATGATTCGGGCGATATCGGCTGGCCCTCGGCGCTGCCCTTCCCCAAAGGGGCTACCGGTCTGCGCATTGCCGTACCACGTTATCGTCCTGAAGTCATGGTGGCTTTGCTGCGCCGCGCCTGGGCATGGTCCGGCCGGGAAGGTCCGCGTCCCCGCTTGGTGCTCGTGAGGCCCGATGACGCTTTGTCTCGGCGAGCGTGCGATGAACTGCGGCGGCAATTGGAGCTCGGTGGTTTGGGACCGCAGGTGGTGGTGCAAACGGAGACTACGGCTCCTCCGGCCGGATCGTGGGACCTCTGGTATGTGCCCTGGTATGCCATGCAGCCTCAACAGAGCGTTTTGCAGGTGGTGGGGTTGAATTGTGTGTTGGGACGACCACCGGGAGAAGTCGTCTTGGCAATGGCTGCCGAAGATGCGGCAGCGACCGAAGCGGCTGGCCGGCAACCATCGACAGTGTCGCTGGATATGCGACGCGTGGCTTCCGCGGTCGCCGCGAGTGCTCCCATGATTCCTCTGTGGGAATTCCGCGAGTACTTTCTGAAACAGCCGGGACTGGCAGGCGTGGCGGAGCGCCCCGTGAGTTTGTACGAGAACCTCGAAGAGTGGCACTATGAATCGAAATAGCGCGATGGCCGCGGGACGCCGCACTGCGCACCGTGCGGCGTTGGCGTTGGCACTGCTCGGGGCACACCTGGGGGGCGTTTGTTCTCTGGGCACCGCGAGCGATTTGCAACCGATCGAATTGGCTTCGTACCGGATCGACATTCGCTTGCAAAGTGACTGGCCGCTCGATGCCTCGACCACTTCGAGCTGGGAAGCCGGGTTGCGCGAGTCGCTGTTGGCCACGGCGGGCCGTTTGTGGAAACTCGAATCGATCGCATTTGTGTCTGAAGAACAGGCCGGTTTTCCCAAACGGGCCCCGCGTGGCATCGACAAGTCGTTCCGTTGCCGTTTGACGACCGGTGTGGACGGTCGCCGCGTTGTCCGTGTGACCATGCGGGATTGGTTGATCGGACCGGCTGCCGATCAGGTGGCGGCCATGACGGTCACCGACGGCAGCTTGTTGGTCTCGGCGTCGTTGGCGGCCATCGTGGCTTCCTTCGGTGCTCGCGGCGAAGTCGTGTCCGGTCGTGAGGGAGTCGTTCGTCTGCGAGTCCAGGGATCGGCGCTACCGGCTCCCAGTCGCCAGCGATCTCCGTTTGCCAAAGGAGCGTTTGGTCGATTCGTGTTGGCGGGAGCGATCGATCGGGTAAGGGGACGGGTGTGCGGAGTGGTAACCGAGGTCGGCGTCACTCGGACGCAGATCGAAGTACTTTCGTCGCTTTCCTCCGCATCACTGCAAGCGTGGAGTTCCGGGCAGCGCGTCTGGTGCCTCGAACAAATCCCGGCGACCGCCGGTTCTTGGGTGAGGGTGCAGGCTACCGGTCTTCCCACTGCGGGGCTGACCGTGACTGCCGAGCCGCTGCATCGTCCGGAAATCGTGCAGGTGTTTGGGCGGACCGACCGTGAGGGGCTGTGCTGGGTGCCACGCCAAGATCGGCCGGTGTGGTTGCAACTGCGATTCGCCGGCATTGTGGTTGCTCAGCGTCCGGCCTGGCCCGGGGCTGTCGAATCGATCGAGTTTGAAGTCCAGTTTTCGGACGAACAAGTCAAAGCGGTCCGGTTGTTGGCTCAGGCCCGGCTGGCCATCGAAGAGGCGTCGGTGGAGGCGGCGGCGTGGCGGGCGAAGGCCGAGCGTCAACGGAAGGAAGGCGATCCGCAATCGGCGGCATCCCTTCGGTATGTTCAAAAGGTGGCCGATGACACCATTGGTGCGTGGGAAGACAAGTTGCAGCAGCTCGATCGCGAAGCGATGCCGGATGAGGCGGCGGTCACCTGGAAGGCTCAGTGCGAGCGGCTTCAGATGCTCCTTCGCGAATTGCGCGAGCCGGCGGCCAGTCTCACGACAGATGCTTCTTGAACCACTCGCGAGTGCGGTTCCACATGGCGTCGGACAGCACGTGGCCCGTCTGCGGCTCGATGAAATAGCTGAAATGATCGGGGGCACCCGCATCGCGGTATGCTTGAGCGATGCGCGGCATGGCGGCCCGCACTTCCCGAATGGGGCTGCCGCGATCGGTTTCACCGAAGTTGAGATGAAGTGCGCGCGGCGCGATCAAGGCAACGATATCGGGAGTATCCCCGAAAGCGAATAGGCCGGGGATGAAGTTGGGGAAGCAGTGCAGCAAGTGGACTCGGTGGATGGCCCGGTATGTCGGCAGGCAGCAGTTTGCCACCAGGCACTTCAATCGGGGTTCCCAGGGGCCGACCAGCCAGGTATGCGTCGATCCCATCGAGTGGCCGTAGCAACCGATGCGATCGGCGTCGACCTCCGGCCGAGCGCACAGGTAGTCGATGGCTCGGCGCATATCGAGGATGTTCTTCCACGCCATACATTTGCCGGCGACAACGTACCGCAGAAACTCGAATCGCTCGAAGTTGCCGCCCTTCAGTTTCGCATCCCGCCGTTCTTCGAAGCAAAGCGCGTCGGGGCACAACACGACATAGCCCTCCTTGGCGAGTGCCACACCGGTGTGGTGCATGGGGTTTCCGGCCAGTCCCGCCGGTTCGCTTTTTCCCAGATGGTATTGCCCGTTGTGCTGGTGCCACACCGCAATGGCCGGCGCCGGATGGTCGGCGTCGACACCGTCGGGGATGAGCAACAAAGCGGGAACGCGATCGCCCGGTTCCACTTCGTAGCTCAGCGATTCGATGCGATAACCCTCTTTGATAATGGTCTCTCGCAGCTCGACGTTGAGCGGGCAGGAATGAGGCCAGGGACCTCCCAGGCACTCCAGCAGCTTGTCGCGAAACGAATGGGGCTTCATCGGCGTCTCCTGGGAGGCGTTGTCATGTCGGTGTCGATCGTCGGTCGCGCCCGCGAGAGTCGAACCGATAGCGGACCAGGATAGAGAACCGGCCATGGTGCCGGTCAAGAAAGTGCGGCGTTTCATGAGGTTTTCCGTAGGGGAGCAGATGGCGGGGCTGGACGGAAGTAAGGAAGATTCCATTCGAGCTGTCGCGGGATCAAGGGCTAGCGGTCTTTATCCTCGAGAACCCATCTCGCCCGCGATGCCGAATCGGGCGACAGGCGAAGTTGCCAGGTGTCGTTGCGCAGCGAGCGATCGACGGCTATCGTGAATCGGTGGCGGCCGGCGGAGAGCGGCAACCGGATGGTCGACTCGAGCGGTGTCGGTTTGCCGTCGACCCATAACTGGACGCCTCGCGGATCATTGACCCCGATTTGCAGCACTCCGGTTTCGGCGACGTCGAGCCGGCAGCGGAGAAACGTCGTGGGGGGTGTTTCCCGATGAGGCTTTAGGGTGGGGAGATCGTTCAGCGACAACTCGCCGGAGATGAATGCGTAGGTTGGATGCCAGATCAGTTTCGGATCGTCGGTGGCCGCCGTATCGAAACTCGTGCGGTTGAGCCGATGAACGGCCTCGTCGGTCGGCTGCAGCACCGCGTAGCGGCGCGCCACCGGCTCGCGGTTGGCCGCGTAGGGTCCCGGTTTTCCCAGTTCGGAGAGAAAACGGATGAGATCGACCAGTTCCGAACGAGTCAGTTCATTGACGGCGCCTTCGGGCATCAGTGAACGTCCTTCTTTTTCCGCTTCGATGGCTTCGATGGGAATCCGCACGAGGTTGTCTTGCGCGTCGCGGAGGATGAGTTCGGTGTCGGTGCGCTGTACGGGAATGCCGGTGTGGATCCGCCCGTCGATGTCGCGGACGATGACCGAATGAAAGTTCTCTTTGATTTTCGCGTTGGGGTCGAGCATCGACTCGATCAGGTAGTCGACCGGCGCACTGGCGCCGATGCTGACCAGGTCGGGGCCCACCTTTCCGCCGGCTCCGCCAATCGCATGGCACTGCAAACACTGCAGTCCGGCTCGGTGGAAAATCCGTTCTCCCCTCGCGGCGTCGCCCTGCTGCGCAACCTCTGCCAGCAGTTCTTTGAGGAGCTGTGGGGTGAGTTTCCAAGTCCGTTGTTCCAAGCCACCGGCGTGAACCAGGGCGCTACGCAGCACCTGGCCGGCATCGCCTTCTTGAGCCGCCAACCGGGCAGCTCGCCGAGCGATGTCGGGAACGATTCTTCTCTTTTCGACTTCGGCGGCCAACGCTTGCATGGCCACGGGGCGTTGGCGAAAGAGCGAGATCAGCGGAGCGGGGTCGTCGTGAGGTGACAGCCGCGAGAGTTCATTGGCCGCCGCGATCGCAGCGGCCCGAGGAGCCAGGCGGACCAGTTCGGCAACCGCCTGCCAGCGGACGACCGATCGAGGATCCCGGGTCCACTTCTTCAGCAGTTGCAGCCGATCGGATCGGTTTCCACGAGCCACTGCGCGGACGGCGGCTTGTCGCACGGCGTCCGGCGCCCGTGGATCGTCGGCGCGGACGACTGCGGCTTGAGAGACTTCGGCAATGCCCCACGTCGCGCCGCATGTCAGCGCCGCTTGCACCAGGCGAACGTCTTCGCCAGCGACCCAGCGGACGAGGGCCCTATCCGCGCCGACAGGGCGGACACGCCGCGGACGTGTTTCGGCGGCCAGGATCTCGAGCACGCCGGCCAGGCTGAGTGGCGTGAGTCGCCGATCGCGGGCCAGCAGGTCGATCAGTTGTCCCAACTGTGGCGGCGAACCGTACCGCGCGATTGTGCGAACCGCCCGTTCGCGGTCCGCCCCGCTCCAGGACTCTTTCTGCAGGCGACCGAGCAAAACTCCGGCCGCCTGCGGCGACTCGATCGCTTCCAGAGCGAACAGAAGTTTCGCGCGATCTCGCGAGAAGCGAAGCGCGGTCAAGCGGCGCTGCTCGAGCCAGTACTCGGATGTCGCCTTGAGCGTATTGCGCAAGGCAAAGTCGAGAAACCGATCCATCGGTTGTTCCAGAGCGGACAGAGCCACGTCGGCGGCGTGCGGATCGTGGATGTTGGCCAGGGCGACCACGGCTTCGAGTCGCACTCGAGGAAACGGATCGGAGACGGCTTTGCGGAGAACCTCGAGTGACGAAGCCGTGTCTGCGCCGGAGTAGGACCAGACGCGCACCGCCGCAGCCCGAGCTCGAGGTTCCGGGCTATCGAGTAGTTGCCGCAGGAGTTGCCGATCGGTGCGTCCGATGCACTGGGACGCCCAGAGGGCCTCGAGTAGAGCATGCGCGTCGGCCGCCGATTGGGGATCGAACTGCTCGGTCCATTTTTTGATTGCTTGTGCCACGTCGTCTTTGGGACGCGTCTTCAACTCCAGTTTGGCGTGGAGGCGGACCCAGGATTCGGGAACTTTCAGCAATTCCAGCAGCGCTTCGATGGGCGCGCCCACGATCCGGGGCCGCTGCACCAGCGGTCGGTCCGGAAACGTCACGCGCCAGATGCGGCCTCGCGAATGGTCGCGCCGCGGATCGCGGAAGTCGACTTCACCGTGTTGAATGATGGGATTGTACCAGTCGGCGATGTAGATGGCGCCGTCGTTTCCCATTTTCACGTCGACCGGACGGTAGGCGACGTGCGAGCTGACGATCAGTTCTTGGAGCTGCCGAGAACGGTAGCCGGATCCCTGGTCCTGCACTTCGAACCGGCAACTTCGATTGCCTCGAAAGTCGTGGGTAATCATCAGGCCGCTCCACTGGGGCGGAATGTGCCGGCCGCTGAGAATTTCCAGTCCGCAATGTTTGGGGCTGCCGGGGTTGAGCCCGCGCAGGGTACGGGTTGCTCCGGGAGCCGAAACGAAAACGGCGCCGGGGAAGACGTAGTTGATTCCCTCGCGGTATGCACCATCGGTGACAAAAGATTGTCCCCACTTGTCGAAGTGGTGGCCCCACGGGTTGACGAAGCCGCGCGCGAATACTTCGAGTTTCATACGCTCAGGCTCGAATCGCCAGATCCCGCCGCCGTTGAGGTGGCGGACTCCCCACGGTGTTTCGATGTGGCTGTGAATGTAGATCGACTGGTTCATGTAGAGGGCGCCGTCGGGCCCCCAGCGCAGCGTGTGGAGCAGATGGTGGGTGTCTTCGGCTCCGAACCCCGAGAGGATCACGCGGCGGCGATCCGCTTTTCCGTCGCCATCGGTGTCGGCCAGGTGAATCAACTCGGTACTGTTGGCGACGTAGCAGCCGCCGTCACCGGGAAGGACTCCGGTGGGGATCAACAGGCCGTCGGCGAATACGGTGGTGGTCTCGGCGACGCCGTCGCCGTCGCGGTCTTCCACGACCAAGATCTTGTCATTGGCCTGCTGGCCCGGCTTGAGGTGCGGATAGACCGAACTGCTGGCGATCCACAAGCGGCCCTGGGCGTCGAAGTTCATGTGGATCGGCTTGGCGATTTGAGGATCTGCGACGTACAGATTGACACGGCAGCCGGGAAGGACCTGGAATGAGGCCAGTTCCTGTTGTGGATCGGGATCGGGAATCTGCTGCAGATCTCGTTGTGCCGGGAGAGGCGATGCGGCGAGCAACAGCGCTAGCAGCGTTGCCGGAGCGAGTGTCGAGCGAGTCCGAGAATCGAGAAAGTGCTTCATTGGTTTGGGTCGATCTGTTCGTGGTCCATCGGTTCACGCATGCCGCCGCGTCGGGGATGTGCGGCTTCACGCTTCGGTCGGAAGGCTTAGCGCACTTGGCGCTAAGGATGAGTGGGCGTGGGTAGAGTGACGGATTGGCCTCAACGTGTCTCAGAACCGCGCGGCAGTGACAAGTGCCGTCCCTTTTGCCTACGCTACTCTTTGTCCATGCCCTCCCGGTCCATCGCCCCATTTCCCATTTCCCATTTCCCATTTTTCATTTCCCATTTTTCATTTTTCATTGCCTACGTCCCCGTCCTTACCTGCCGCGTGCGCACCACTTCCCATCGGTGACTGGCGGGTTTGCGGAGCTGCTCGATCTGCCGTTCGAGCTGCGTGACCAGCGGTTCGAACTGGTAGACTTCCTTGGCGTTGTTGCCTTGTTCGTGTTTGCGGAATAGGAAGAGGTAGGTTTCGTTTTGCGGGCGGTAGCGGTGGAAGAAGAGCCGGTTTTTTTCCACAACGAGGCGGCGGAGTTGTTCGGCCTGCTGTTCACCGGGCCGAGCGGTGATGGTTCGGCCGAAGGCAAAGGCGTCGAATCGGGCTTCTTGCAGGCGGCGGCCGTCGACCTGGACGGCGTAATGTCCCAAGGGCAGATGGCGGATTCGCAGCGTCCCCAATTGCAACAGCCAGCGAGCGTTGTTGGGGGCGTCCGACGGCGGCGGCGGTGGTGGAAGCTGCTGGTCGGCGAGTTTCCAGGACAATCCGTGTTCGGTGCGCTCAAGTTGCGATATGAGGCAGCCGGTCGCCGTCATGGTCAGTGTCTTGGCATCCAGGTCGACCAGCCACGGTTTCGAAGGCCCGGTGATGGCGTCGGCGAGTCGCCGGGCCAGTCTCCAGTATCCGAACGGGGTGAGGTGGATGCCGTCGTCGGTCAGGCGTCCGCCGGGGTGACTGAAGAGGTCGATGATCGGAATCTGGTGACGAGCAGCGATTCTCCGCTGTACCCGGCAGAGGCGAGCGAGCCGCGCGTTGTAGCTGGACGGGTCGGGAAGGGGTGGACCGATCTCCTCCTGCATGCGCGGTGTCATCAGCACCACGCGTGCACCCATGGCTTCGACCAGATCGACCACCTGCAGGAGTCCCTGTTCGAACCGAGTCGGCGAAAGCTCGGCATCGCTTGCCTCATTCGTTCCGTATTGGATTACCACGACGGTCGGCTCGGCCAGCAGAAGATCTCTACGCAGGCGGTCGAATCCGTCCGTCTGTTCTCCGAAGACGGCTCGAGCCGTTCCCCACACGTCGTCGCCGCTCCAGCCCAGATTGCGGAACGTGATGCCTCGAGGTTGCAGCCGCGACAACAGCCACGACTCGGTGTAGCCATGCTGCTGCATCCGTTCCAAAAGTCCGGCTCCCAGCCAGACGACGCGATCGCCCTCACGGATTTCCGGTAGAGCTCCCAGTTCGACGTCGTCGAGTTTCCGCACCGTGACGTAGTAGGCTCCGCGCGGCCGATGGCCTTCCTCTTCGACCACGGTACTGAGTTGAGCCGAGCCGGCGGGAAGTTCCACCTGGAAATCGACCTGCTGGATTCCATGTTCGATGGTCGCGTTTTTCTCGACGGTCTTGTCGGCGAACTTCAAACGCAGCGTGGCCTTTCCTTTCCCGAATCGGTAGAGGACCGTCGGCGGACGCATGCGGAGTGAAATGCGATAGCGGCCCGCCTGTTCGACTCGCACCGACCAGAAGCCGTTGGTCGCCATGTCGCCTGCGATGGCCGGTTGGTTCCAAGGAGGCAGTCCCCTGGTGTCGGGCAGCGGGTGCCAATCGTGAGCCAGCAAGGTAGTGCTGTGAGCGTCGGGATGGCCCAGAGGGATCTCGACGGACCGGTCGAATTCCGGCTCGAGTTCTCCCCACCAGCGTTCGTAGGCGCTGCGCAACTCGGCGACCAGATCGGGATGGCGATCGGAAAGGTCCTTGGTTTGTCCCGGGTCCGATCGCAGGTCGTAGAGTTCTTCGCCGTCGACCAACCGCCACTGCCGGCGCATCACCGAACATTTTCGCCACTTTTGCGGGCGGTCGACTCGCTGGGAGTGGACCACCAGCGTGCGGTCCGGCCATCGGGCTTGCGGGTCGCGCAGCAGCGGTACCAGACTGGTGCCGTCCCAAGCGTGGTCGGCGGGGGGCGGAGCCAGTCCGCACAGTTCGGCCAGCGTGGGGAGCAGGTCGATATGAGCGGCCAGGCGGTCGATGTCCTGGTTGACGGCCAGTTTTCCGGCGGGCCAGGACCAGAAGCAGGGAACCCGGTGGCCACCTTCGTACTGCGATCCCTTCTTGCCTCGCATTCCCGCATTGAAGCCTCGCCACGATCCTTTGTCTCTTTTCCCGGCCACGCCCGCGGACGTGCCGTTGTCGGTCATGAAGATGACGATCGTGTTTTCTCGCAGTTTCCACTCGTCCAACTTCGCAAGCAGCTTGCCCACATTTTCATCGATGTTCGTGATCATCCCGTAAAACTTGGCCATGGTGGGCGGCACGCCGGCTTGTTCGTACGGTTGGCTGTACGAGGGATCGACGTGATAGGGCCCGTGAGGTGCATTGGTGGCCAAGTAGCAGAAAAAGGGCTCGTTACGGTGGCGTCCGATGAAGTCGAGTGCCGCCGCGAAGAAGACGTCGGTACAATAGCCCGTCTGCTGCTGGGGCTTGCCGTTACGAAAGTAGACGTCGTCGAAGTAATCGTTTTGCCAATAGTCGGGCATCTGGCCGACGCCTCCTCCTCCGTGAGCCAGTGTCTCCTCGAAGCCCCGTTCAAACGGCCGATACGGATAGTTGTCTCCCAGATGCCACTTGCCGAACATGCCGGTGCGGTAACCGGCCGCCTTGAAAAAATCGGCCATGGTCGATTCGTCCGCCTGGAGGATCGACCGCCCCATCACCGTGTGCCACACGCCGACCCTGGTGGCATAGCGGCCCGTCATCAGTGCCGAACGGGTTTCCGAACAGGTGGGATCGACGTGAAAGTTGGTCAGCCGCACGCTGTGACGAGCCAGCCGGTCCAGGTTGGGTGTCCGTATCTTGGAGTTTCCATGAAAACCCAAATCGCCGTACCCCTGGTCGTCTGTCATAATCAGCACGACGTTGGGACGGCGTGCGGGGGTTGGTTTCTGTGCGTAAGTTATTTCTGTGGCAAAGGTTGGGATTATCGCCCCAAGCAGCAACGCGCGCAGAATCAAGGAGGGGGTGGATTGCATCGCCGATTCCTGAAGGTGGGAAAGGGGAGGGGCTTGTTGGTAAGGATCACCTCTCCAGTGTAAATCAACCCCCGGCCCGCTGGAATCACCAGAATCTCCCCTCATGTGGGTGGGCCATGGGTTGCATACGGGTTTGGGGATCGGTAAGATAGGGCCTGATCTTATCGTGAAGGCGGCAGAAAAAACGATTCGGGGCTACGGTAGTAGGAGACTCCGTGATGACCAATGCGGCACTGACTCACTTTGTGCAGGAGTGCCCGACGTGTGGACGTCGGCTGCAGGTGCGTGTTTCTCTGTTGGGTCGGTCGATCGGCTGTCCCCATTGTCAGGCCGAGTTCGTGGCCAGCTTGCGCAGCGAGCCGGGTGTGCAGAGCAACGACTTGTTGGCTCGAGCAGAAATGTTGCTCAACAGTTCCGAGTCTTCCGAAGTCGGCCGTTCACTCGACGTGTCGTTGTAGTCGGTTGTCGACTCGGATCGTCGGGGGCTGGCTACCGTCGAGCCAGCGATTCCAAGTCGGCGAAAAAGTGCGGGTAGGTTTTTTCCACGCACCGGGGGTCTTCGATGACGACTCCCGATTGTTTGAGGCCGGCCACGGCGAAACTCATGGCCATGCGGTGATCATCGTAAGTGGCGATACGGGCCGGTTTGAGAGGTCGAGGGCGGATGGTCAGCCCGTCGTCATGCTCGTCGACGTCGGCTCCCAGTTTTCGCAATTCTCTGGCCAGGTCTCCGATTCGGTCCGATTCTTTGTGGCGGATATGGCCGACGCCTCGAATCCGCGTGGGGGAATCGGCAAACAGGGCCACGACGGCGAGTGTCAGCACGGTGTCACTGATATCGGCCATGTCGATATCGATGCCGTGCAGTATTCCGCCGCGGACCGCTAGTCCTTCCGCCCGTTCCTCGACCGTGCACCCCATTTCCTCGAGACAGCGGCAGAACCGGACATCGCCTTGCAAGGCGTTCCAGTGGAGGTCGCGCACGAGCACTTCGCCGCCGGTGACGGCAGCGGCGGCCCAAAAGTAGCCGGCGGCCGTGGCGTCGGGTTCGACCGTGTACTCGATCGCGCGATACCTGCAGGGAGCGTCGATGCGATACTCATGGGGCGTCCCCGCATCGACCTCGACGCCGAAGCACCGCATGACGGCGACGGTCATGTCGACGTAGGGCTTGGAAACGAGGGGGCCATCCAAATGGATTGCGAGCGGTGCCTCGGCGCACGGTGCCGCCAGCAGCAAGCCGCTGAGGTATTGACTCGAGACGTCGGCTCGCAGCGAGACGGTTCCACCGGGCAGTCCGCGCGACTCGATGGAGACCGGCGGGAAATGGTCGTCCGTGGCGCGCACGTCGACTCCGAGTTGCCGCAGAGCGTCGACCAGATCGCCGATCGGCCGTTGTCTCATCCGCTGGTTGCCGTCGAGCCGAAAACTCCCCGTCGCGGTCGCGACGACGGCGGTGAGGAACCGAATGGTGGTGCCGCTGTTGGCAACGTACAGGTCCGCCTGACGGGCCGGAACGGCGCCCGCACATCCGCTGACTTCGAGCATTTCCGTGGTATCGCCGCGGACGGCAATTCCGAGTTGTTCCCAGCAGCCGCGCATCACCTGGGTGTCTTCACTGTCGAGGCATCCCGCGAGTCGGCTGGTTCCGCGAGCCAGCGCGGCGCAGACCAGCGCTCGGTTGGTGATGCTCTTGGATCCGGGGGGGCGGATGGAGCCGCGAACGGGTCCTTGGGGCGCGGGGACGTACTCCGTGCGAGCCACCATCAGCCTTCACCCAGATCATCCAGATGCATCCACCGCTTCAGCAGCGGCGAAATGATGAAGCAGACGGCGGCACACACGACGGCTACGATGGCCAGTTGCCCGAACACATCGCCGTAGACGTTGACCGTTTCCTTGGGGATGGGCAGTTCATCGCCGGCGCCTTCTCCCACGCCGGTGAACTGGGAGATGATGGCCGCCAGGTATTGACTGAAGGCGGTGGCGAGGAACCAGCCGCCCATCAGTGTGCTGACGAGCACTTTGGGAGCCAGCTTGGTCATGACGGAGAGCCCGACCGGACTAAGGCAGAGTTCGCCCGTCGTGTGGAACAGGTAGCCGACCAGCAACCACATCACGTTGACCATTCCACGTTCGTTGGCGCTTTGCGCGCCTAGCCAGAAGGCGCCGAATCCGATCCCGATTTGAAGTAGTCCGAGCGAGAACTTGACGCCGGCGCTGGGTTCCCAACCCAGGATCCGCAGGCGGGACCAGATCCAGTTGAACACCAGGGCCAGCAACAAGATATAAGTCGGATTGACGGCTTGGAACGAGCTGGTTGCCAGTTCGTCGGAGACTTCGGCGATTCCCATTCCCACGTTGTCTCGATCTACCGGCCAATCGATCTCGAATTCCTGGTCGTAGCTCTTGAGGAGTTCTCGCAGCTTGTTCAGGTCTCCCATGGTAAACAACTCGCCGTTGCGAGTGTATCCGAGCTGTTCCTGGGTGGGTTGGATGCGTACGGTGGTGCCGACCATTTCTTCGGTGACCACGGACCGCTGGGCGACGCGGTCGATGTTCCGATCGGTGAAATTGGTGAGACTGCTTCCGGCCTGTTCAAACAGCGCGAAAAACAGCATCTGGAAGAAGATCAGCGTCAAGGCGGCCGTCATCCGTTCTCGCGGCTTCGTCTCCAACTGCGTGGTGGCGAAGATCAAATATCCGAAGGCCAGCAAGCCGAGGATGGTGAGCACCAATCCGGCCGGTTTGCTCATTTCTTCCACGAATACGCCGATGATTTGCCGCGCCGGTCCACCCGCCGCCATCACTTCATCAATGACGTCCCTGGAGATTTTCGCTCTTTCCAGGTCGTCGATGACTTGCTGGCGGTTTTTCTTTCGACCTTGTTTGCCGCCTTTGATGATGGCAAGCGTCTTCTTGCTGACCTCGGCTTTCTCGAGTTGCTCAAAGGTCTCTTTTGAGATGCCGGTCTTGATGGCGAACGCAGTCTCCTCCGGAATGACTTGGAACGCCTCGCCTCGCGGTTCGCGTCGCCTCAGTTCCGACTTCTTCACCTTCTCGATCAGCTCCGGTTTGACGCCGAACTTCTCCAGAAACGCGACGGTTTCGCGCATCCGCTTGGCCGCGTCGTCCTTCTCGGCTTCGGGTTTGAAGAAGGGGGAGAAGCCGCAGACGAGTCCGGCGAAAATGGGAATGGCAATAGCGATTCCCAAGTAGACGGCCCAATCGTAGTTGCGAGGCGCCTCGTCCGGCCGAGCTCCCGCCCACTCGGGCAGTCCGCCGCGTCGCAGCGCCAGACAGGAGATCGTCGCCGACACGAGCAGTGCCAGGGCGATGAAGATGTTGATGGCGATGGCCCACACGTTGTCGGGCCGAAACAGCAGCATGCCCACGGCAGAGGCGATCGCTCCCGAACCGATCAGCAATTGGGTCAATCGCGTGGGCATCACGAACACGGCCAGTCCGATCATCATGCCGATCGTGGCCAGCCCGAATCCGTAGTGCCAACCAAACGTCTCCCCTACGTAGCCGCACAGCAGTGGAGCCATGGCGGCCCCAAGGTTGATTCCCATATAGAAGACGTTGAAGCCGTCGTCTCGTCGGGGGCTGCCGGGGCGATAGAGCGATCCGACGATGGTGGAAACATTGGGCTTGAACAGGCCGTTGCCGCAGATCAGCAGAGCCAGAGCGAAGAAGAACGGCCATTCGCTCTCCACCGTCATCAGCAGATGGCCGGCGGCCATCAGCACACCGCCGATGACCACGCCAAGGCGGCGTCCCAGGATACGGTCGGCCAGGATACCGCCGATGAAGGGCGTCATGTAGACCATCGCCGTATAGGCGCCATACACCTCGTACGCCCGGCTGTCTCCGTAACCGAGAAAGCCCTTGATCATGTAGAGCGTGAGCAAGGCTCGCATGCCGTAGAACGAAAACCGTTCCCACATCTCGGCGAAGAAGAGTGTGAACAGTCCCACCGGGTGACCGAAAATCGTCTGCTGGTCCCGGTACGCGGCCGCCTGGTCACTCATCCGTCCCTCCCTTGCCCCGCCACAGGCAAAAAGAGAGCTCGCCCCTCGCCCGAGGCGAGCTGCTCTGGCAGTTTCGCATTCACACGATCGAAAGGAAGCACTTCCAAATGAGAGCGCTGGGACTCGAACCCAGGACCTACGGATTAAAAGTCCGTTGCTCTACCGACTGAGCTACGCCCTCTAAGTCTTTTCGTGGCAATTGCTTACGTGGTGCCGTCCTGTTGGCGGACTCTCGCGACGACAGCGGGAGCTACGCCCGGGACCAGTGCTTGCCCAGACAACGCGAAAATCCGATCGGTAGGGGGCCGACCGGGCAACAGCGGTCTCGAAGGTTCCACCGGAGCCGACGACGATGCCAGATTCTAGCGTTTCTGGGCGCAAAGCCAAGTCCGAGTCAAGAGAAGAAAGCAGAGCGCTCGGGTGTTCGGTCCACCTGCAAATCGTACGGCCAGTGGAAAAGGGGAGCGAGAGGGCCGATGGGACGGCGTGACGACCGGGCTTTTGTTTCGGGGGGTCGCGGATCCCAGGCACCGGCGGCGGCACGCTATAATCCCACCGTTGCCCAACCATCCACCGTCGCTGGGAAACTATCTGCTGGGAGATCATCGACATGGCCTCACCGATCGAGCCGTACATTCCGCCGGACAAGTCGCTTCCCGAACTCACCGTGCAGGCGGTGGCTCTCGGTCTGTTCCTTTCGCTGATCATGTGTGCCGCCAACATCTACGTGGGACTCTATGCCGGCATGACGGTCAGCGCGGCGATTCCCGCTTCGGTGATTTCGATGGGTGTGCTGCGAGGCATTCTCAAGCGGGGCACCATTCTGGAAAACAACGTGGTCCACACGATTGCCAGTAGCGGCGAGTCTCTGGCGGCCGGGATCATCTTCACGGTTCCCGCCATCGTGTTGTTGAAGATTTGGACCAATTACAACTACCTCGAGACAACTCTGATCGCCATGGCCGGCGGTGTGATGGGCGTGGTGATGATGATCCCGCTGCGCCGCCCGATGATCATCGAAGAGGAAGAACTCAAGTTCCCCGAAGGCGTCGCCTGCGCGGAAGTGCTCAAGGCGGGCGACCGAGGCGGCGCGGAGATGAAGGGTGTATTCGTGGCCGTCGCTATCGGGATGGTGTTCAAGGCACTGGTGCAAGTGCTGGGCATCTTCCGCGGCTCGGTGGCCTGGGCGACTCGCGTCGGCTCGACGGGGCTGATGGCGGCAACCGACATTTCTCCGATGCTGGCCGCAGTCGGCTTCATCGTCGGCTGGGAAGTCTCGTTGCTGGTGTTTCTCGGCGGAGCCGTCTCGTTTCTGGGCGCCATGCCCGTGTTGGCCAACGGAGCGCTCGGCGAGGGCGGGAATCTGGTCGACGCGCTGATGGGTGTCTGGGACGCCAAGATCCGCTATTTCGGCATCGGCGCGATGGTGGTGGCGGGGATCTTCTCGATCGTCCGCATCGGGCCCAGCATGAAAAACGCCCTGGCGACCGCGTGGAAAGGTGTACAAGGGGGTGCCGATCAACCTCAGCCGATCCGTACCGAACAAGGAATCTCGGGCAAGGCGCTGTTCGGTTTGTTGGCCGGCTGCCTTTTGCTCTCGGGGGCCGTCTACTACTTGATGACTCAGCACTTCCTCACCACGCTCGTGGCCACCGGAGCGATGTTTGTGCTGGCGTTTTTCTTTGTGGCGGTGGCGGCTTACATCGTCGGTCTGGTCGGTTCCTCCAACAGCCCGGTTTCGGGGATGACGATTTGCACGGTGCTGATCACGGCGGCTCTGATGTTGGCGTTGGGCTACAAGGGGCCGGCCGGGATGTTGGCGACGCTCGGTGTGGCCGGTGTCGTTTGCTGCGCCGCGTGTACTGCCGGCGACATTTGCCAGGACCTCAAGATCGGCCAGATCGTCGGTGCCACGCCGCGGCGGCTGCAGATTGGCGAGATCATCGGGACGATCGTCCCCGCTCTGATCATCGCCCCCACCATGATGCTGCTGCACAGCGCCTACGGCATCGGCGAACAGGTGCGAGAAGGGGTCGCGCCGCTCAAAGCGCCTCAGGGAGTCATGTTCGCCAAACTGGTCGAAGGGCTGTTCGGAAAAAGTTCGATTCCTTGGGAGATCGTCGGTTGGGGAGCCGCCGTCGGGGTAGCGGCCATCCTGATCGACCAACTGGTGCTGTTGCCGGCCAAGTCCCGGTTTCGACTCTATCCGATGCCGCTGGCTGTCGGCATGTACCTACCTTGGTC
>JALSIV010000191.1 GCA_026989685.1 Pirellulaceae bacterium
ACGCACGACCTTCCCGGTGGCCGTATCGAGAACATAATAAGTGCCCGCCATCGTGCCGAAGTGCAGGAAGTGCCCGGCGATCGCCGGTGAAGAGACGTTGTTGCAGTTGGCATTTCCGCCGCGGGATCGAAAGCGCCACCGTACCTCCAGTGTGTTGCGATCGATGCACGCTACGACGCCCGAACCATCGACCACGTAGATCCGCTCGCCAAGAATGACGGGCGATGTGTAGATGGCGTCGGTCAATGGCACACTGCCCTGCAAACCCAGTGGCCGTGAGACGGATCGCTGCGGTACATCGCCCGCGTGGCGGGCATCGAACTTGATCTGGAGCCAGTCTTCCGCTTGTGCCGTGATGCAGGGGAGAATGGTCGCTACCAAGACGCCCACAGCCCACACGCTTCGCAGCCGATACCCTCGCTTGGTCATCGCGTCTTTCCCCGAAGGTTCGCAGTTGATGGTGCCCAAATCGCTCGGCAATTATAGCTGGTTCTTCGGACGCGGATCAGCCAGAGGCATTCTGGGGATCGAGCCGGGATGTCATCGGAATACGCCGCGGCGGCAAACGATCGGCTGTGATGACGTTGCGTAGGGTTGCGTGTCACGGTTCGGTTACGACCTCATCGCGTGGCACCCATCTCCCGGCTGTGCGGCCCGGCGGTCGCAGCCCGCGTTCGGCGGGCCATCCGCCCGCGTTCGGCGGGCCATCCGCCCGTCATTTGCGTCACTGCAACGCATCGTGCACCTCCCCTGACACAGTGTGCCCTGGTTCGAGCTGCGTTACTCTTGCAGCAGCTTGTCGATCAGAAATGCTTCTACGGACACATACCGGTCGGATTTCGAGGTGCCGGGAATGAGCAGGTGGCATTCGACTCCGAGCTGATCCGCTTTCTTTTTCATCTTGATGCCGTAGACCGGGTGGTGGATGCCGTGGCCGGCGTTCTTGCTGGGCAGGCTCGTGTCCCGGCCGTAGGTCATCAGCAGAGGCGGATCGTCTTTGGAGAGGTGGTTGTACGGTGAGAACTCGCGATAGGTCGCCTGATGTTTCTCGTAGTTCTTCCACGCCGCTTCCATCGACGGTTCTCCCACGGCCATCCAGATCATGCGGTGTTTGAGGACGTTGGGGCCGAGCCACTCCTGGATGACGGGAGGATCGATCGACGTCTGTCCCGCTCGGACGGCCGCCGCGACGACTCGAGTCGATTCGCGACGAACCGGATCGCTGGAGTGCGGGTCCGCCAGGTCGTCGTGTAGCAGCAACCACATCGACGTGCAAGCTCCCGCGCTGCCGCCGGTGAGAGCGATTCTCTTCTTGTCGATGTTCCACTCGGAGGCCTTCGATCGCAGGAACTGGATGGCGTGGGCCGCATCGTGGACGGGAGCGGGCAGGGGGGCCTGTCCGGTCAGGCGATAGTTGATTGAAGCGACCGAGATCCCTTTGCCGAGATAGCTGCGCACCACGGCAGGCGAGATCTTCTTGTCGCCGCCGACCCAACCGCCACCGTGGATGTAGACCAGCAGCGGTCGCGGGGTGCTGCCCTCGGCTTGCCAGAAATCCAGCACCGTCATTTTGTATTTGTCATAGGGGACGTTGGCATGAGTTGGCGGCAGAGTCTTCGGTGGTGCCGCGACGGCAGCAGACGACGTCGGCAGCAGTGTCATGGTAAGACACAGGGCGAGGCGGGCGAGAAACGGCGTCTTGTGGCGGGAGGGGTGGGCGTGGGGAGTCGACATGGTGGGCATCTCCAAGGAGGGAAGTCGAGCGGCTTGGCATACCGCGTAGCCTTGGCTTCAGTGTAGACGATGGGAGGCCGATTTCCAAACGGTGGCAGGTATCCGTGTCGGTTGCCCATTCCTTGCCGTCGATTCCTGCTACGATGCCGGGATAGGAGCATCCAACAGACTCGTTCCCGCTTGCCCGTGGAGACGATCATGAGCCGAACGATGGCGACAATCAGACGATGGACCGCCCCGGGGGTATTGTGCGTGGCTTGGCGGGGAGCGGCCTGGTGCGGCGGCGGAGATTGGCCGCTTATCGGCATGATTCCAAGCGGTCGGGCGTGACCACGGACGAGGTGAAACTCCCCCTTTTCCTGCAGTGGCATTATTCTCCGTCGGCGGCGCTACGGCAGGCTTGGTCGGAAGCGGATCGGCGAGTTGTCGAGGGGAAGGAGCTGCGCGACCGACTCGGCTTCGACGACGCCATTCAGGTCGCCATCGTGGATGGTCGCGTCTTTTTCGGCTCGCCGATCGACCATCATGTCTATTGTTTGAATGCTTCGACCGGCGAGGTGGTATGGAGTTTCGCAACCGAAGGTCCGATTCGGCTGGCGCCCAGCTTCACGAAGCAGAGAGTCTATGTCTCGGTTCGGATGACGGATTCGTCTATTGTCTGGACACCGCCAAGGGACAGCTTGTCTGGAAGCGTCGACTCGGTCCGGCCGACGAGTCGATTTTGGCTCGTGGCGAGATGATCTCTTGCTGGCCGATCCGCACCGGTGTGCTGGTCGACGGCGGCATCGCCTATTTCGGCGCCGGCATTTTTCCTCACGAGAACGTTTATCTCGCGGCCGTGGATGCTGCCACGGGCGAGTGGTTGTGGAAGAACGAAAAACTCAGCCACCGCGACGCGGGGCGCGACTCTGCTTGGTCACCGGAGGCGGGAAGTAAAGGGGGATTCAAGTTCACGGATGATTCGAACCCAAACCCACGGCCCGTCCCAGCCCCTGATGGGACACGTTACGGTCGGAAACATTCCAACGCGAGCACCATCCCCGTTTCTGGATTCGACGCCGAGCGAGCTTGCAAGCCGAATTCAGAAAGCGCACAATGCTCGGAGACTGTCTGGCGGCAGTGTTCTTCGACGGTCCGTTATCGATGCGGCTGGGCCGGCATCGTCGTGCCGCGTTTTCTTGTCTTATGAGGCTGCTGTTGTGAGCGAGGACCCGCCATGGCCGACTCGGACCGAAATCTGCTCATTGGCATCCTGGCCGTGCAATTGGACTTTGTCGGCAAGGACGACTTGATCCGAGCGATGAACCAATGGGTGCTCCAAAAGGACGTGCCTTTCGAAGAGATCCTGGTGGAACAAGGGTTCTTGGACGAGTCGGGAAAGCAGTTGCTGGTC
>JALSIV010000192.1 GCA_026989685.1 Pirellulaceae bacterium
TACGGCACCATATGGAGAATCGTCCCGGGAGAGTGTTCAACCGCAACGTCAGGAGGGCCCATCGTCCCTCTGTGGCGGGGTAACCCAACTACAAGTCCGTGCGTGCACCTGGCGGAATTGGGAAAGTGGGAAAACCAGGTCGTGGCAGCGCGAGATTCGAGGGACCATTGCACGCCGTGTCCCCGGTGACGGGCGGTCAACCTTCCGCCGATTGCTGAAGCAGTATCCGAGCGGCATCCTTCACCGCAGCGAGCTGTTGCGGAAAATCCGAAAGCGTGTCGACCGAAACAACGCACGGCTGTTCGAGTGGTTCGTACTCGGCAAGCTGCCGCCGGGCCACTTCCCAATCGGCTTCCGAAGCCGCGTCCCGACCCGGCACGCGACGCACCAGCCGGCTCTTCAACTCTGCTTCATCGCAGCGGCATTCGACGAACAACAAAGCCGCGCCGTATCGCTCGGCCAACTCGGACGCTCGACCACAATAACTCGTCTCCAAGAATGTCCCGTCGAGTACGGCGTCCAGCCCCTCGCTCAGTCTCTCCTCGGCCGCCTGGAACAATTCGTCATACACGGCCTCGCGCGCCTCGGTCGTGTATTTTCCGCTTCTCCATGCTTGCGGCTGCGACGCGGTTCCACACATCTGTTGCCTCAGTTGGTCGGTGCCGATGCGTTGCAATCCCAACTCCGACGCCACCGCCGCGGCCAACGTCGACTTGCCCGACCCGGAAACGCCCCGCATGACGATGAGGAGCGGCGGGCCCAACTGCCGAGCCGCCTCGTCGGCCTCACGGAGATAGTCGGCCGCTTGGGCCAGCGCCGAGCGGTCCACACTGCCGGCGCGCTGGGCCGCTCGCAGCCAAGACACTTTGGCTCGCACCGAAGCCCGGTACGCGAGATACAACCAGATCAGCGCCGGAAAATAGTCGTCCCCACTCTCCTGCCGATACACTTCCAGCAACCGTTCGCCCAGCCGGTATTCTCCCGAGACGCGGCAGTCCATAATCAAGAACGCCAGATCATCCAACGCGTCGATCCGTCGCAAGTCGTCACTAAACTCCACACAGTCGACCACTGCTAGCGGCTCTTCCAAGTAGATGTGGTCCGGTCGCAAGTCGCCGTGACCATCGACAATCCGGCCATTGCGAGCCCGGTCCGCCAGCACGTCCCCGTGCAACCGCAACCATCGCCACTGCCGACTTTGCGATCGCTCGATCGGAATCGCCGGAAGAAACTCCGCGGCCTCACGCAGCTCTTCCCAATTCGCCCTCATGTGAGCTTCCACGCGATTGCGGTACTCGTCGGCTCGCACAGGAAGCGGCGGCAAGTCCCGATGGAGTGTCGCCAGCGTACGAACAACTCGCTCGCGGTCGGTATCCGTTAGCAGACCCCGGTGAATGCGCACGTCGAGTCGCAGGTCATCGGGAAGCCGCCGCATCTTCACCATCCAATCGACGACTCGCCCCCGCCTACTCCCTACGCACACGAGTCCGCCCGCCATGCGTACGACGGGCACGACGTCGAGGTAGACACCGTGCGTCCAACGGCGATTCAACTCCAGCTCGGCCCGGCATGCTGCTTTCCGAGCTCCGAGGGTCGAAAAGTCCAGGAACTCGAAGCGGACCGGTTTCTTCAACTTGTACGCATGGCGGTCGGTGAGAAACACCCACGAGATGTGCGTCTCGCGCAATTCCACCGACTCCGTCGGCTCCGGGTACGCCTCTGGCCGCAAGAGAGCTTCCACGAGCCCGTTGGCTCTCCCCGCACCGGTCTTGACGACCATTTGCTCCGCCCTCCACACAACTCGGGCCAGCCTCGGCAGTCTCCCAGAGGATTTAGAGCCTGTAACAAAACTCGCCGCGCCGCTTTCCGGCCTCGGGCATGTTGCTTGCAGCATGGAGTTTTGTGACAGCCTCATAGTTCCGCAAGCAACCGGCCTCGGCTCCATGCGCCAATCCTGCGTCTGTCGCAATCTCAGTCTGTCGCAACCCCAGTGCCAAAACGGCGAAACCGGCTCAAGTTGTCCAACAGACGGCACGAGATGTCCCGCGCAAACGGAAATGATGGGGCAACAGGACGAAAAGGACCGGAACGGCTCCTGCCGATTCCCCACCTCGAGTCCGCTATGGCACGGCTCCGCGCCGATTCGCGCGCCCGCGCCGGCATCGCCCACGGCGGCCGTCACCGGCAAGCCGCTAGCCCTCTGGCAACCCCTCCCCCCTACCAGTGATGGAGACGCGCCCTCGGAAAGGGTCAGATCTTCGGCTATAATATCGACTTACTCTGGAACTCTCGAAACTGAGGCGAAATCATGGATTGTGCATCGTTCTTTTCGCTGGAACCTGAAGGGAACATCCTGTTCCTGACCCCCACGCGCAATCTGGGAGACCTCGATCTGATGAGCGTGAGCGAGTCATGCCAGGCGATTGTGGAACGGTTCACCGAAACGGGGTGCCGACACGTCGTGCTCGACCTGGGCTCGATCGACTATTTCGGCTCGACCGCCTTGGGGCTGTTCGTGCGGCTATGGTCCAAAGTCAGCCAGCGCGGAGGCAAGATGGTGGTGTGCGATGCATCCGACAACGAAAAGACGATCTTGCGCCACACCCGGCTCGACACCATTTGGCCCGTCGTCACCACGCGTGACGACGCAGTCCAATGGATCGAAGCGGCGATGAACGCCGCAGGGGAATAAGGAACGAGTCTTTCGAGGCTCGCACAAGATCCATGCCGCAAGCAACACTCCCGACACCGGGAAGCGGTGCGGCGGGTTTTGTTACAGGGTCTTATTACAGCCTCTTAGTAGTGGCCCACGCGGGCTCCCGGATCGTCGGGAAGACTGGTTTCCAGTTCCACCACCGGCGGCATCCAGTGAGCATCTTCCCACCCTCCGGCCCGCTTGCGCCGCTCCTTGTCGCTCCAACGCTGCTGGATCTCTTCACACTTGGCGCGAATTTCGGCCAATGTCGGCTCGTATTCCGGTCGACGACCTGGCATGACTCAACCTCCTCAAAACTGTTCCGGTTCGGGCGGTATTGGAGACCGCCCCGGGCAAGACGCCCGTGCAGAAAAGAAATTGCCTCGCCCACATTGTAGCGGTTCTTACAGTTTGGGACCAGATTTTTT
>JALSIV010000193.1 GCA_026989685.1 Pirellulaceae bacterium
CTTGTTCACCCAGCGAGCATTCATGTTTTGGCCGACTGCTTTGGCCTCGGAAAGCTTGCCTCGAATGGGCTGGCCTGCTGTCTGACTCGCCGGCTGCCCCTTGCAGCCACGCTCGCTCACATCGAACTTGTTTTAGCAAATTCGGCTTTTCGATTTCAACCCTTTTTTGGAGAAAATCGCAGGCTGGCGGAAAAACGAGGTGGTCCGTGGCCGGGTCGTAGCGACTCGCTGCGAGTCTACTTGTTTTGCCGGTCCTTCCACCGGCAGCTCGCGTGGCCGGATCGGTCAGAGCTGTCGACGCCGCACTGATATTTTGGATGAAATGGTCGCATTTTTTTGGCACGGAGCGACCGACTGCTATAATGCTGACAGCCAGCGAGACGGCGTCACTCTGCCGACCGTAGCCTCGACCAACGCTGTTTGGGGAGTGGTTGGCCGCCAGATTCTCGGAAGAAAACAGCGATCCGCAGGATGGCAGAACGGGAAGGTGATACCGATGTTGATGCCGGGCCCTCTGGAGTTGGCGATTATCGGTCTGATCTTGGCAGTGCCGCTGGTGGTTGTCGTGGGCGTGGTGGTGGCGGTGGTGGCCTCGCGCAGCCGGGGCGGGGGGCCGGCGGGCAATCTCATCCCGTGTCCGGATTGTGGCCGTATGGTATCGCCTCATGCCGTGCAGTGCCCGCAGTGCGGGCGGCCGATGCAGGTATCTTCGCCTCCGCCGGTTGGAGACAGCCCCTAGGCAAGTCCGACTCGATTTGATAGCTTGGGGCGGTTTCCGGCGCTGGCCGGCAAGTCGTGTCGTGTTCTTGTTCCCTCGATGCTTGCCTGAGACATGAGCAACTCTCAACCGATCGCTGGCGTGGTTCCGCTGGACGAAGCCGAGGTGCCATTGACGACGGCCTATCCGTCGGTCTGCTATTTCGGGATCGGCCGCTGGCTCGGCCAGCTCTACGCCATTCGCTGGCCCAATCTGTTCATTTTTCGATTGGGGCACTTGTTGGCGGGTGCCTGCATCCCCGTGTCGCTGAACCTGTATTTGGCGCGGGTCGGCCCGTTTTCAGCCATTCGGTACCTGCTGACCAGTCGTCGCGTGGTGGTGCTGCGCGGCATGCAGCAGCAGGAGCAGAAGTCGGTGTCGCACGACCGCTATGACGAGATTCGAGTTCACGTGCGGCCGGGGCAGGAGTGGTACCACGCGGGCGACTTGATTTTCTATCGGGACAACGTCGAGACGTTTCGGCTTGAGGCGGTATCTCGCCCCGAGATCTTCCGCCGCACCTGTCTGGAAGCGCGCACCGCCTATGTGGCGACGAAGAAGGCATTGGAAGAGCAGGGAAGCGCGGCGTAAGTCGGCAGCTCACCGCCACCCATGCTGCCTTTCCCACTTCCGATTTTCAATTCTTCATTTTTCATTCCACCAAACATGCATCACCGGAAGTACCGGCCACCGCTCTAGCCCCGGTTATCCGTACGCTGACCGTCATGGCGGGTTTGGGCCAGGCTGGAAATCCTGACCTACGGCATTTTTCATTTTTCATTTTCCCCGTCTTCAGCCGGGTGGCGGTACCGGTCGGCCGGCGTGGAACCAGATTTCTTGTTTCCGTCCGTCGTAGAACATCTCCCACTTGCCTTCCATCTCGCCATCCTTATATTCGCCCCGTCCTTCGAGTTGGCCCGACTCGTTCCAGTAGCTCCACGGCCCTTCCGGGATACCTCGGCGGTACCGGCCCTCGGACGCCTTGTTGCCGTTGGGATGGCGAACGATGAAGCGGCCTTCTTTGGAGCCGTTGACGTACGTGCCGTCCACGAGCGGGTCGTAGACATCGAGGATGATCGTCAGGGCCTTCTTCGACGTGTGCCGGGTTGGTGGTGTGATGAACGCGTATTCGCGACCGCTGTAGCGGTCGGGTATGCCGGGATTTCGTGAGTTCGGTTTCGGTCGGACCAGCAGGATCAACTGGACGAAGTCGACTTGCTTTGGAGGTGGCTGAGTGGTGTTCCACTGTTCCATCAGGTAGCGGGCGAATTCGCGGCGGAAGATGTGGCGGTCGTTTCTCGCCAGGTCGTAAAACATGCCCAGCCAGCGAGGAGTCCTCGGCGAGGTGCTGAGCTGATCGGGATCGTCGAGTTCCACCTGCCGACCGTCTCGCAGGAGATCGATCTGCGTGCCGTCCTTTCGAGTTCCCAGTGCCACCATGCGGAAGTCGCCGAATCGCGGCGTGGCGAACATGTCCCACCGTTGTACGCAGGCCAACAAAGCGCCGACTCGTTTCTCCACGGGGTTCAATTCGTTCAAGAATCGGCTGCCTCGCCAGAGGAACGGAACATTGATGGCAAAGATCCCCACGGCCAGTGCCAGTACGGCGGTATTGACCCAGCGGCGGGATGCTCCGAAAGATTCGGGCGAATCGAGCCGAGGCCTTGAGGCGAACAGTCGGTCCAGCAATGACGAGAGCTGCCTGCCGACGCCTCGTTCCCAGAACCGAGGCGAAACGAACAGACACAGTCCGGCCATGCTGACGAACGAGAAGATGATCACGCGCATCGTCGATTCGATGGCCAGATGGAGCAAGTAGAACGACGCGACGGTCCAGCGTCTCAACCGGGCGGTATTCCAGGGAGAGAACATCAAGAAGGGGCCGACCAGCTCCAGGATCAACGTGGCCCATGTAGCCGCTTTCAGCAGCAGGGGAAATTGCAGCAGCCACCGTCCCAACGGGCGTGTCACCAGATCGTACTCGTAGATGTTCGCCAACGCATCTCCCTGAAACCACACGTCGTTCGATTTGGAGACGCCGGTGAAAAAATACATGATCGCCATTTGCAGCATGATCATGGCCGATGCTACGGAAAGAAAACCCCCGGTTGCTCGCGGTCGTCCGCGAGTGTCGAGCGACCAAACCGCTCCCAGCGGCAGGAAGATTCCCCAGAAGATCAACAGGCTCAGCAGCACGTCTCCGCCGGTGACCAACAACGGCGCCCGGTGGTGAAGTGAGACGATCAGAATCCAGGCCAGCACTGTCTGGAGACGGGTTTTCCAGCCCAGCCCCAACAGGAGTCCGACGACGAGCGTTAGCGCCAGCAGGCTCCACTGGAACCACATGTCGGAGTTCAAGAAGTAGAGGGACCACGTCCATTCACCGGCCTGGTAGACTTGCCGGACCACGTCTTGCGGCATGACCCCATGCGGGCCGTACATCATTTCGACGTCTCGCATGCGACCGCCGATATTGAAGATCAGTACGGCGGCGATCAAGATGCGAAACAGCGCGAGGGTGCGCAGGTCGATGGCGAACAGTCGGCGGAGCGTTGAAGGAGCGGCCAGCGATGGGCCATCGATTCCCGGTCGTTGCTGTGTGAGTGTCGAGGGTAGTGCTGCCATCGTCCTCCCCTGCCTTGATGAGGGGCCGCCGCCGTCCGGCTTGACTGGGCTGCTTGCCAAAGCCGGCGGCGAGGCACAGGATCGCTCTTTTGGTTTATTGTACGTCGCCCCAAGATGTTTCTGAGCGAGTAGTCCGGAAATGTGCGGGCTGCGAGGGACGCGTCTACCGGGATTGGGGGGCTGTGTCCTGACGCGGGCTTTGCCCGCAAGGCTGGAGGCGGGAGACCGGAGTCTGTAGAGGGTGGTGACGACCGAAAGCCAGTGCAGCGTGCGCGCCCGCCGCGCAGATGTTACGAAGTATGACTCTAAGAGGCTGTCACAAAACTCCATGCCGCAAGCAACATGTACGTGGCAGGAGAGCGGCACGGCGGGTTTTGTTACAGGCTCTAAGTACTATGCTGGCGGAGCGTTGGTGCTTTGATTCTGTACAGGTGATCACTTTTTAGGCGAGCTCCAGGGGGCCGTTCGGGGCGGCCATCTCGGCCGACCGCTGAACGGATCGAAGGCGGCCGACTACAATGGATGGACTTCTGTGAGACACCGGCTGGTTGATTGGGAACCTGGAACGGGAGGATTCGACGATGCGTCGCTCCATGCTGTTGGCCTGTCTGTTCGGCCTGCTGATCACGCCTGCGGCATTGGCCGCCGACCTGTTCCCCGACAAGAACTTGGAGAAGGCGGTTCGCCGATATGTTTTCGAAAAGCGGGACAACGACAAGCCGTTGACGGAAAAGGACGTTGCCAACCTATCGACCCTCGAGGCGAAGAATGCGGGGATCAAGAATCTGGCCGGGCTGGAAAAATGTCGAGCGTTGGCTTTGATCGATCTCGAAGGAAACGAAATTGTCGATGTCAAGCCGCTGGCCGAATTGAAGAATCTTCAGTCCTTGAGTCTTGCCAAGAACAAGGTCAAGGATTTCTCGCCGCTGGCCGGTCTGGTTCGCCTGCAATATCTCGACATTTCGCACAATGACGTTGCCGACCTGAAGCCGCTGGCCAAGTTGACGGCGTTGCGGTCTCTCTATTTTTCGCACAACCGAGTCGCCGACTTGTCGCCGGTCGCCAGCCTGGAGAAACTCTGGTCACTCTATGCCGACCACAATCAGATCGAGAACGTCGGGCCGCTGGCCAAGCTGCGGTGGCTCTCCTCGCTGGATTTGCGGCACAACAAGATTGCCGATCTGAGTCCGCTGCGGAATCTGAAGGAATTGAAGTATCTGTTGCTGGATGAGAATCGGATCACCGATCTTTCCGTACTGGTAGCGATGGCGGAGAAGGATCACAAAGAGGGAAAGCGATTTGCGCCTTTTCTCAATATCTTTCTCAAAGGCAATCCGCTCACGGAAAAAGCCAAGAGCGAGCAGCTCGCTCGCCTGAAGAAGCTGGTGCGCCGCGTTGAGTTTTGAACCCCGTATTGTCAGTGGCCGCGTGGGCGTTGCGTTGCCGGTGTGTTGCTGGCGGTACCGTGCGTTGTGGTGCGCACCCGAGCCTTGCACGTTCGACGGTCGCCGGGCGGCCGAACCGCGGGCGGACGGCTTGAGGTCCGGATTCTCGTTCCAGCGTCTTTGCGGGACGCGGCGGGTTTGGTGGTGAAGGGTTTCGTAAGAGCGAGGGTGAGTTGCCGATGGCCAACGTGTTTCTTTCCGTTCCCGTACGTACGCCGATTGGACGGTTCTTGGGCGGACTTGCCTCGGTTCCGGCGCCGTCGCTGGCAGCGCACTGTATGCGAGCCAACCTCGAACGGAGCGGTATCCCAGCGGATGAGATCGACGAGGTGATTCTGGGGCAGGTGGTGACTTCGGGTGTCGGCCAGGCGCCGGCGCGGCAGGCGGCGTTGCAAGCCGGTTTGCCGTACAAGGTCGCCGCGATGACGATCAACAAAGTGTGCGGATCGGGACTCAAGGCCATCATGTTGGCCGATCAGGCCATTCGAGCGGGCGATGTGCGGTCGGTGTTGGCCGGAGGCATGGAGAGCATGAGCCAGACTCCGTACCTGCTGCCACGAGTCCGTCAGGGCTGGAAGTACGGCCACCAGTCGGCCGAGGATTCGCTATTGAAGGACGGGCTGTGGTGTGCCTATGAAGACGTGGTGATGGGCGAGTTGGCCGAAAAGACGGCTTGCGACTACGAGGTGACCCGCGAAGTCCAGGATCGGTGGGCGCTACTGAGCCACTGTCGAGCCATCGAAGCTCAGGAGGAAGGCCGGTTTCGCAACGAGATCGAGCCGATCGAGGTCGGTCGGGGCCAGCGGGCTCGGTGGATCGCCGAAGACGAAGGGCCTCGCAGCGATACGACGATCGAGTCGCTGGCGTCGCTGCGTCCGGCTTTCCGAGAAGGAGGGTCGGTGACTGCGGGAAACGCGTCCCAATTGAGTGACGGCGCGGCGACGGTGTTGGTGAGTGACGCGGAATTGGCAGAACGCGTCCCCACCGGACCGGTGGCTCGGATCGCCGCCACGGCGACCAGCGGCGTGGCACCGGGCGAACTGTTCATCGCCCCCGTGCTTGCCATTCGCCAAGTGCTCAAGCGGACCGGCTGGTCGGTCGCCGATGTCGACTTGTTCGAAGTGAACGAGGCGTTCGCATCGCAGGTCCTGGCTTGCCGCCAGGAACTCGACATTCCGGATGAGAAACTGAACGTGAACGGCGGGGCCATCGCGCTGGGGCACCCTCTGGGCGCCAGTGGTGCTCGCGTATTGGTGACACTGCTGCACGCCTTGTCGGCTCGAGCATGTCGCCGCGGCATCGCATCGCTGTGTCTGGGCGGCGGCAACGCAGTGGCGATGGCGGTAGAGAGGGTGCGATGAAAACTGGAACGGGACATCGGCCGGATCACCGCAGCGTGGTCGATCCGCCTCGAGTGTTGCTGAGTTGCCTCGTGGTATTGGTTGGTATGTCCGGCGGAAGCGGGCGCTTGGCGGCACAGCCGTTCTCCGGCGATGCCACACCAGTGCAACTGAAGCGTCCTCACACGCCGATGGGGATCATGGTCGGCGAGTTGACCAGCGACGGTGCCGTGATTCAATTGCGGCTTTGTCGGACCGATCATCTGGTCAACGGCGATGTTCGCGGCGTGCGCGGAGCGGTGGAGTTTAGCGTTCAGCCGATGACCGTATCGAGCGCGGTGCCGATTGCGTCGGCATCGCAGAAGACCTTGACAGCGGAGGCCGAGCCCGAGAACGATTACATCGCGCGAGTTCGGTTCCGTGGTCTGAGGCCCTGGAGCACCTATCTCTGTCGGACACGCGTGCGGGTTGGGGAAGGCGAGTGGTCGAGAGGGCCGCAGGCCGTGTTTCGAACGCTCCCGGGTGCGGACCGGTCGGTGCCGCTGCGTTTCGCGGTCGTGACCGGGATGAACTACGCCAAGTTCCATGGAAGCTCGAAGATCGATCGCAAGCGGCACCTCGAGCAAAACAACATCGCCTTACCGCCACCCTATTCCGGTCCCGACAAGGCTCAGGGATATCCGGCTCTGGCCACCCTTCGCAAGGAACGTCCGTTTTTCCTGGTCGGTACGGGGGACAACGTCTATTACGACACTCCGGTCGAGGGGCGAGCCCGGACGATCGAGGCGATGAGACGGAAATGGCACGAGCAGTTCATTCAACCTCGATTCCGCGAGTTGTTCGAAGTCGTTCCCACGTATTGGGAAGTCGACGATCACGACTATCGAAAAGACGACTGCGACAATTCGGGGGACTACGATCCGTCGCCGGAGCTGGCTCAGAAGATCATGTGGGAGCAACTGCCGTACGGTTCGTACGAGCAGAAGGACCGGCGAACCTATCGAACTCACCGGATCACGCGGGAGCTTCAGATCTGGCTATTGGAAGGGAGAATCCACCGCAGCCCCAATGCGATGCCTGACGGCCCGGAGAAGACGATCTGGGGAGTCGTTCAGCGGGAGTGGCTCAAACGTACACTGCTCGCCAGCGACGCGACTTTCAAGCTGATCATTTCCCCCACGCCACTGATCGGTCCGGATGATCTGCGCAAGAAAGACAACCACTGTGATATCGGCGGGTTTCGTTACGAGCGGGATCGGTTCTTCGCCTGGCTGAAGGAGCAGGGACTGGACCGGAAGCACGTCTATTTCGTCTGCGGGGACCGCCACTGGCAATACCATTCGATCGATCCCAGCGGGTTGCAAGAGTTCTCCTGCGGAGCACTCGTGGATGCCAATGCGCGTCTGGGGCGCAAGCCGGGCGATCCGAAATCGACGGACGCCAAGTGCCGGATTCGCCAGCCGTATACGCAGGCCACTCCCTCGGGCGGCTTTCTGTTGGTCTCCGTCTCGCCCCCTGTTCAGGATCAGCCGGCCCGATTGGAATTCGAATTCTGCGATGAGCACGGGAAACGGTTGCACGTGCATCGGATCGACGAGAAGTAGTGATGTGTGTCGTGGGGCGTAAATGCGCTCGGTTATTCTCCAGGAGGTTGGCAACGATGCAAATGAGAATCGCCCTGCTGGTGTTGTTGGTCGCGTCGATGACCGCTCGAGGCGAGCGGCCGAACATCGTGCTGCTGATTTCCGACGACCAGGACTACGAGCACCTGGGGTTCATGGGAAACGACTTCGTCCATACACCGGCGCTCGACGAGTTGGCTCGATCCGGCACGGTGTTCACGACGGCCCATCTTCCCATGTCTCGTTGCCACCCGACTTTGGCCAGCTTCTTGTCGGGACGCTATCCGCACCAGAGCGGCATCTACTACAACTACGGCGACAAGAAACTCGCGCCGAAAAACTCGCTCCCCAATTTGCTCAAGCAAGCCGGATACGCTACCTACGTCGAGGGCAAGTATTGGGAGGGTGATCCTCGAGCGATGGGGTTTACACACGGCAGAGGCAAGACGGCCAAGAAGTTCGTGCGCGAAACTCAACGCGACCTGTTTCGCTTCATCGACGATCACGCGGGAAAGCGGCCCTTTTTCATCTGGTGGGCTCCCATGTTGCCCCACACTCCGCACAATCCTCCCGAGCGGTATCGCAAGCTGTACCGGGAGGAAGAGATGCCGATACCGCCCTACATGAAGGGACGGGAAGACGCGGTCCCCGATCGCGCCGACCCTTCCAGACGCCGCCGCAAGGGTTTTCGCCATCGGGAGATGACGAGCTACGCGATGGAAGCCTGGCTGGATGACGGCGTGGGGCAACTGGTTGACAAACTGAAATCGGTGGGGCAGCACGACCATACGCTCTATGTGTTCGTGATCGACAACGGCTGGTGCAACGGCCTCGTTTCCAAAGGTTCGCCGTTCGAGAAGGGCGTGCGCACTCCCATCTTCTTTTCGTGGCCGAACAAGATCAAAAAGAACCAGCGATTCGATGATCTGGCAAGTACGCTCGATCTGTATCCGACGATACTCGACTATGCCGGAGTCTCGGTTCCCCGCGGCGCCGCCGGCCGGAGTTTGCGGCCCAGGATCGAAGGGAGGCCGGCGCGGCAGCGGGAGATGTTGTTCGGCGCGATCTATCCCGCCTTTGCCACCAAGGAGGACCAACGTCCCGAGCGCGACGTCTATGCGCTCTATTGTCGGGACCGTCGCTGGAAGTACATCCTCTACTTGCAGGACGTGGTGCCCGAACGCAATCGGTCCTACTTCCGCATCCAGTCGATTCTGACCGACTACCCGACTCGGTCGGCCGGCGACGAGGATTTGTACGATCTGCAGGCCGATCCGTACGAGCTCGACGATTTGGCCGACGAGGAATCTCAGCAAACGAGACTGGCCGAGATGCGGCAGAGGGTATTGAAATGGTGGGATGCGACCGGCGGCAAACCGCTGAACGTTCCGGATCGCGCAAGTCGAGAGCGTTGACATGCAGTGGTGGCAGCGGCTGTTGTGGATCGCCTTGGCGGGTGCGATGGGCACATTGGCTCGGTACGGAGTCGGCGGGCTGGTGCACCGCGTGGCCGGTTCGGTGTTTCCATGGGGGACTCTGGCCGTGAACGCTGCCGGCTGCTTTCTCTTTTCGTTGGTGTGGTCGCTGGCCGAACAGCGAGGCATCATCTCCGGTCACACTCGTACGATCGTGTTGGTCGGCTTTATGGGAGCGTTCACCACGTTTTCGACTTACATGTTCGAGAGCGGGCAGATGTTGCGGGACGGTCAGTGGAGTTGGGCGGCCGGCAATGTAGTGGCTCAGAACGGTGTCGGACTGGTGGCGCTGTATGGCGGAATGTGGCTGGCGGAGTGGCTCAAACGGTGAGGGCCGGGGACCGCCGGAAACGCGCGGTGCCGAAGGGAGGAAGACATGAAGCTGTCGGGCGAAGCCGAATTGTTGCGGGTTTTCGTGGGGGAAAGCGATCGCCACGACGGACGGCCGCTGTACGAATCGATCGTCCAGGCGGCTCGAGCGGCCGGACTGGCCGGAGCAACCGTGTTGCGGGGGATTCTCGGCTTCGGCGCCCATAGCCGAATCCACTCGGCGAAAATCCTGCGGTTGTCTGAGGACCTGCCGGTGGTGATCGAAATTGTGGACAGTCCCGAACGGATCGCCGGTTTCCTTCCGCGGTTGGATGAGATGATCGGCGAAGGCCTGGTGACACTCGAGCGGGTCCGCGTCCTTACCTACCGCCATGATTCGGGGTGACTTGTCATAGCAAACTCTAGCGATTATATTAGAGCTGGTAACATAACCCGCCGTACCACGTCTGAAGCTCGGATGTGTTGCTTTCGGCACGGAGTTTTGTGACAGCCTCTTAGTAGTCAATCCCGCCTGTACTCACCTTTCATTCGTCCCGCCTGCCGGTTCAACTGAGAATGACTCGCGCAAGCATTCGTATCCTTTTGGCCTTGTTGATTCTGGGTGCCTACACGCACTGTGTGGAATCGCATGCCCGCGAGGCGGTGCGGATTCACCTGGCCAAGACTCTGCCTGTTTCGCCCGATGGTGGGAGCTGCGAAAACGAGTCGTCGTGCATTTGCAAAGGGGCCACTTTGGCTTCACCCGTCGAACTGCCGGATGACTGCTGGATGGTTCGGCCGCTGGTCGGCGGTGACGACGCGTTCGTGGGCATCGATCAGTGGCGGGAAACGGGCGGCCCGGCCTTGCTCCAGTGGCAGACTTGTCGCATGGCTCGTACCGGACCGACCGCGGGGATGCTCTGCGCGCTGTTGCAGCGGTTTCTGATTTGACGGCGACTCTCGCCGAGTGCAGGTCCTGGTTTGCGACCTGCTTCTCCATTCGTCGGACGGATTGGTCCGCCCGGCGTTCCTACCAGACGGAGCCGTGTGCTTAGCGCGCATGGTCCCGAGGTCCGGCGAGTTCCCAAAGGGAACCGCCGGGACCGGATTCGCCAGTTTGGGATTTCTTAGAGCCTGTAACAAAACCCGCCGCGCCGCTTTCCGGCCTCGGGTGTGTTGCTTGCGGCATGGAGTTTTGTGGCAGCCTCTTAGAGCCTGTAACAAAACCCGCCGCGCCGTTATCCGGCCTCGAGTGTGTTGCTTGCGGCATGGAGTTTTGTGACAGCCTCTTAATACGGGCTGCGCCCGCAAGTGTGAAGTGTGAGGGGACGCGATGGCGGCTGGAGAGACGAGCGCTGGCCGGATGCGCGCCGTGCGCGGATGTAGCAGTGGCTTTCGGTTGCCACCATCATCCCTCCGGCCTCCAGTCTCCCGCCTCCAGCCTTGCGGGCGAAGCCCGCGCTAGGACTCTATCGCCCGTTATGAGGTGAGTTTCATGTTGCAAGAACCATCCAAGGTCGGACGAAGTGTTGCGGGGCGGCTGCTCGATTACGCCCGCCGTGGAGGCAGCCTGGTGACCGTCATCCTGCTGGTGTGTGTCGGTTTTTGGGCGGGCCACTGGCTCAGTCCTCAGGCTCACCGCGAAGAAGATAGCAGCGAAACGGCGGCGACTCCCCCGCTGGCTCGCGAGGTCTCCCTGACGCCGGAAAAGATCGCCGCTGCCGGCATTGCCACGGTGAACGCTGAGGTGCGCGAGCTACGGGAGACGGCTACGGTTCCCGGTAGGCTCGGATATGACCGGCTGCGTCATGTTGAAGTCAAGGTACCGGTCGCCAGTGTCGTGGAAAAAGTGCTGGTCCGTCCTGGTCAGGACGTGGAAGCAGGTCAGCCGCTGGTGGAGCTCTCCAGCAGCGAAGTGGCCGTTGCACGGAATGAGCTCCTTCAAGCTGCTGCCGAAGTCAAGCTTGTGCAAACCCGCTATGCCTGGCAGCAAGTGATCCACCGCAACATCGCCGACTTGATCGACGCATTGGAAAAAGGAGAGCCGATCGAGTCGATCGAAGCGGAGTTCGCCAAGCGGACTCTGGGGGAACAGCGCCAGGCCTTGATGAGTGCGTACTCGGAGCTGAAGTTGGCGCAGCAGGTTGTGGCTCAGAGTCGCCGACTCAAGGAAGAAGGTGCCTTGAGCGGTCGATTGTTCCAGGAGCGGGTCAGCCAGCGGGAACGAGCGGCCGCCGCCTTCCGCGCGGTGCTGGATCAGGTCCAGTACGACACGCGCCAGAAACTGGCGATCGTCGAGGCGGAACTGCAGGTGGCTCATCGGCGGCACGACGCGAAACAAGAAAAACTGAAGCTGTTGATGGGACCGTTCGGTTCTCAGGAGACGGGAGACGAGCATTCGCTGTCGCATTACCGGATCCACGCGCCGTTCCCCGGAAGAGTGGCGGACCTGAGTTGCTCGGCGACTCTTCGCGTGGCTCGAGGCGAGATGCTGATGGTGATCGCCGACGACCGTCAGTTGTGGCTTTCGGCCCGCATCCATCAGCGTCAGTGGGCCGCCGTCGATTTGAAGCAGGGTGAAGTGGTGAAGTTTCGCATGCCGGCGTTTCCCCAGCGGGAGTGGAAGGCGAGTGTGAGCTTCATCGGAACCGAGGTGGCGGCCGGCGGCCACTTTCTGCCGCTGGTGGCTACCGTGGACAACCAAGACCGGAGGCTGCGACCAGGCATGTTCGCTTGGGTCGATGTTCCGCTTTCCGTCGGCACGCGTGCCCTGGCGATCCCCGAATCGGCCATTCAGCGGCACGATGGCCGGACGTTCGTCTTCAGGCAGACCGCGCCGGGGAAGTACGAGCGAGTGGACGTGACGTTGGGACCGGCTGCTGAAGGCTGGGTCGCCGTGGAGAGCGGGTTGTCCGAAGGAGACGTCATTGTGTCACACGGTGCGTTCTTCCTCAAGTCGGAACTGCTGCTGGAACGAGAAGAGGCGTAACGATGCTGACACGTCTGATTGAAATCTGCCTGGATAACCGGCTGCTGGTCATCATTCTGGTCGCCTTGGTTGCCGCGTTCGGCGTTTACAACGCCGTGACGCTGCCGATCGACGCGGTGCCCGACATGACCAACGTTCAAGTGCAGGTGATTACCGAGGCCGGGGCGCTCTCGCCGCTCGAAGTCGAGCGCTACATCACCTATCCGGTCGAATCGACGATGGGCGGGCTTCCCGACATCGAAGAGATTCGTAGTGTTTCCAAGCTCGGATTGTCCGTGGTCACCATCGTATTTCGCGAGGGAACCGATATTTTCCATGCTCGGAATCTTGTGAAGGAGCGACTGGTGGAAGCCAAGTCGCAGCTCGGCGACCACGGAGATCCACAGTTGGGGCCGCTGACGACGGCGCTGGGCGAAGTGCTGCAATTCGAGGTGCGCGGCGACGCGTACACGCCGATGCAACTGCGCACGATTTTGGAATGGCAGATCGCCCCTCGCCTCCGCCAGTGCCCCGGCGTGACCGAAGTCAATTCGATGGGTGGTTACTATCAGACGTACGAGGCGCAGGTCGACCCCGATTTGCTGGCGGATTACGGACTCTCGATGAAGGACGTGATCGACGCCCTCTCCGATACCAATCTCAGCGCCGGGGGCGGCTACATGGTACACGAAGGAGAGCAGCGGTTTATTCGCGGGGAGGCGTTGCTCTCGGAAATCGAGCACATCGCGCAAGTAGCGCTGCCCGATCGGGGGCATGGGGCGCCGGTGCGCGTCGGTGATGTGGCTCGAGTGACCATCGCACCGATGACCCGCCAGGGCGCCGTGACTCGAGACGGACGAGGCGAGGCGGTGACCGGAATGGCGATGATGCTGCTGGGAGCCAATTCCCGCACCGTGGTGGAGGATGCCAAAGTCTACCTCGAGGAGATCGAAGCATCACTCCCGCCCGGAGTGGAGATCGAAGTGATCTACGACCGCGCGGACTTGATCAATCGTACGCTTCACACCGTGTTGAAGAATCTGCTCGAGGGTGGCACTCTGGTGATCGTGGTGCTGTTTGTGATGCTGGGGAATTTCCGCGCGGGACTGATCGTCGCTCTGGCCATTCCCTTGTCGATGATGTTCGCCACGAACATCATGGCCTGGGCGGGAATCAGCGCGAGTTTGATGAGTCTGGGCGCGATCGACTTCGGGCTGATCGTGGACAGTTCGGTGATCATGATCGAAAACTGTATGCGGCACGTCGCACATTTCGGCGCCGGCAAACCGAGGATGGCGCTGATTCGCGACGCCGCCGTCGAGGTGCGCAAGCCGACCATGTTCGGCGAATTGATTATCGCCGTCGTGTACCTTCCCATTCTCGCGCTACAGGGAAGCGAAGGGAAACTGTTCCGCCCGATGGCACTCACGGTTTTGTTCGCACTGGCAGGGTCGCTCGTGTTGTCCCTCACGCTGATGCCGGTGCTCGCCTATCTGGCCCTCCCCAAGCACACCCAGGAAAAGGACGTGTTGCTGGTCCGCTGGATCAAGTGGGTTTATCGGCCGTTTGTCCGGATCGCCGTGGCGCGACCGATGGGGACCGTGGGGCTGGCGTTGGCGCTGCTGGCGCTGACGATCCCCGTGGGGCTTCGACTGGGCGCCGAATTCATGCCGCGGTTGGACGAGGGAGACCTGCTGATCGAAGCGGTCCGGCTCCCCAGCGCGTCACTCGAAGATTCGATCACCATGTCGACCCGGATCGAAACAATCCTCAAGGCGTTTCCGGAAGTCAAGACGGTATTCTGCAAGACCGGGCGCCCGGAAATCGCCAACGATGTGATGGGCGTCCACCAGACCGATGTGTGGGTGATTCTGCATCCGCCCGAATGGTGGCCCAAGGCGAAGAGTCGCGACGAATTGATCGAGGAGATTTCGGCTCGACTCAACCGGGAAGTGCCGGGAGTCGCCTTCGGATTCACGCAACCGATCGAGATGCGAGTCGACGAATTGGTGGCGGGAGTCAAAGCCGATGTGGCGGTGTTGCTCTACGGTGACGATCTCTCGATCCTGGCGACCAAGAGCAAGGAAATCGAACGCGTGCTGCGCACGATCGACGGTGCCGTTGACGTGAAAGCCGACTATCAGGCCAACATTCCCACGCTCACCGTCCGCGCGCGCCCGGAGCAATTGGCTCGCTACGGAGTGTCGGCTCGCGAATTGATGGACGTTGTCGGCACGGCGGGCGGGTTGCCGGTGGGGAGAATCTACGAGGGGCGAGCTCGATTTCCCATGGTCGTTCGCCTTCCCGGTCGCTGGCGGAATGATGTTGAGCGGTTGAAGCGGGTTCCCGTCCGCCAGATGGGAGACGACATGATCGTGGTCGGCGATCTGGCGGACGTGGTTCTCGAAGAATCGCCTCCGGGGATCGAGCACGAAGGTGGGCAGCGGCGTACGTTCATTCAAGCCAACGTGCGGGGGCGGGATGTGGCCACGTTCGTGACCGAAGCGCGGCGCCGGATCGAGCGAGAAGTCGCTCTGCCACCCGGTTATCGCACCGAGTGGGGAGGAGATTTCGAGAACCTGCAGTCGGCCAGTTTGCGTCTCAGCCTGATTACGCCCCTGGTGCTGCTGATCATCTGGATGTTGCTCTATACGACCTTCAAGTCGGTGAAGCTGGCGCTGCTGATCTTCTTCGCCGTACCGATCGCCGCTTGCGGAGGCGTGTTGGCGCTCGCTTTGCGAGGTATGCCGTTCAGCATATCCGCGGGCGTCGGCTTCATCGCGCTGTTCGGCGTGGCCGTGCTCAACGGATTGGTTTGGGTCAGCGGCGCCGAGCAACAGCGGGCCCGCGGCAAGCCGCCCAGAGAGGCTGCGCTGGAAACCGCCATGATCCGCTTGCGGCCGGTACTGATGACGGCGCTGGTCGCCAGTCTCGGGTTCTTGCCGATGGCGATGGCCACCACTGCCGGTGCGGAAATCCAACGTCCCTTGGCAACGGTCGTGATCGGTGGACTGGTGACCTCCACCATGCTTACCGCCTTCGTCGTGCCGGCCATCTATCCGTGGTTCGCACCCAGACGAAAGAGCCGCGAGCAAGAAGGGGTGGATGTCGATTAGTGGGCGAACGGCAAGAAGGACTACAGCTTGCAGGCGTGAGGGTCGCAGTGCGCGAGATGTTCATGCTCGACGGCCGTCTCGCCGACTCCCAGTTCCAGCACTTGATCCTCGCGGCTGCCGTACCGGTATACCGTGACTCCCTTGAGTCCGAGTTTCCACGCTTGGAGATAGATTTCGGCAATGGTTTCGGCAGACGTGTCGTGCGGCAGGTTGATCGTTTTGGAAACCGCGTTGTCGACGTGGCGCTGGAACGCCGCTTGGATCCTCAAGTGGTGGTGGGGATCGATCTCGAGCGCCGTGCGAAACAGGTTGCGGAATCGATCATCGACCACCGGGCAGTCTTCGAGTGATCCGTGTTGCCGCACATGTTCGAGAATCCGGTCGACCGGCAGCCGTCGTTGTCGGGCAACGCCGGCCAACAGGGGATTCAGCTCGACGAGCGTCTCGCCCTGCAAGGCGTGGCGGCGGTAGGCCAGTGCGAATAGCGGTTCGATACTGGGAGAGGTGCCGGCAATGATGCCGATCGTGCCGGTGGGCGCGATCGACGTACACGTCGCATTGCGCCGTCGATTTCCCTCCGCCGCCAGTCGACTGTGCGGCCAATTGGGAAAGACGCCCCGTTCGTCGGCCAGTTCCCGAGAGGCCTGGTCGGCGTGCTGGGCAATGAACTGCATCAGCCGTTCCGAGAGCGTCACCGCTTCATCGGACTGATAGGGAATCTCGAGTCGGATCAACAGTTCGGCGAGTCCCATCACGCCCAATCCCAACTTGCGATTGCCGCGGACCATCTGCTCGATGCGAGGATCGGGGAAACGGCTCACTTCGATCACGTCGTCCAGAAAACGAATGGCCCACCGTGTGACTCGAGCCAGCCGCTCCCAGTCGAGTTCGGCCGGCTCATCGGGCGAGGTTTGCCGAATCATCCGGCCGAGATGGATGGAACCCAGATTGCAGGCTTCGTACGGCAGCAGCGGGACTTCGCCGCAGGGGTTGGTCGCTTCGATGCTCCCCAGGTCGGGAGTCGGATTGGCGGCATTGATGGTATCGAGGAACAACATGCCGGGATCGCCCGTCTCCCAGGCGGCATGGGCGATCCGCGAGAAGAGCTGCGAGGCGGATCGGACCGACACCTGCTTTCCCGTGCTCGGGTGAACGAGCGGAAACGGTGCTTGCTGCTGCACAGCCTGCAGGAAGGTGTCGGTTGCCCCGACCGATAAGTTGAAGTTGCGCAGGCTGGTTCCGTCCCGTTTGACATCGATGAATCGTTCGATGTCGGGATGGTCGACTCGCAAGACTCCCATGTTGGCTCCCCGCCGCTTGCCTCCTTGCCGAATGTTCTCCGTCGCCGCGTCGAACACCTTCATGAAAGAAACCGGTCCCGCCGCGGTACCACCGGTCGAGGCGACACGATCTCCCGCCGGCCTCAGTTCGGAGAACGAAAACCCGACACCGCCCCCGGACTGCTGAATGAGCGCTGCCAATTTCAGCGAGTCGAAGATGTCGGCCATACTGTCGTGCACCGGGAGTACGAAGCAGGCACTGAGTTGTCCTAGCCGTGTGCCCGCATTCATCAGCGTGGGTGAGTTGGGCAAGAACGTGAGCTCGGAGAGCATCGTCCGAAACTCCGTCGCGGCCTCTTTCACGCCGGAGCGACCGCGATACGGTTCTTCGCCTCGAGCGATACTGGCGGCCACGCGCTCGAATAACTGGTCCGGCGTTTCCACGATCTTTCCGGACTCGTCCCGCTGCAGGTAGCGAGCTTGCAGGACGCGAACGGCATTGTCGGTGAGAACGCTCATGGTGATCGGGGTCCAGACTCGGAGTGTCGCCGATGGCTGAGGAAAGTTCAGTATACGTGCGACCTCCGTTCATTTTGACGCCGGCGGCGGGGATTTGTTCAAGCGGGGGGCGCGAGAGTCCGATGAGGCTCCAAGTGGAGACGGCCGATGTCGACCAACAAACAACCATGGCAGTGCCTGGGGCGGTCCTTTCAGAGTGGGCGAGGACAGCGAGCGACCGGACGGAGAGTGATCGCCCGGTACCGGTCGGGTGAATGGGCCATCGAAGTGCTACGGTATGCCGTGCGCGGCAGGGGGATACAAGATCGCTTCGCAATCGCGGCGCGGCATACGAGGCTGGAACGCCTCGAGCGGCTGGACGGATTCCGGGACCAGTACCGAGCCGTCGAGGCGATGCGGCAACGGCTGGAGTTCCTCGAGGGGATCGGCCGCACCTGGTTGGAAGGTCCCGCCAAGGAGCGGTGGCCTCGTCGACCCGGCACCACGCGCCGCCGCGTGAGGCGGTGAATTACGGGCACCGCTGCACGACCTGCCCGGCTGCCGGTCATGGAGCCGGGCGGGCGACTACTTGGGCAATTCGTAGGTCACGATCACCAAGATGTCCGAAGTGGTGAACGAACCACCGGTCGAAGATTGCGGGGCAATGTTGCCGGTCACGCTGATCACTCGAGCGCCCGATTCCTGCAGCCACTCGTTGATCTGATCTTCCAGTGCCTGGAGTTCGATTTCAACGCCTTTGAAGAGTTTGATTTTTTCCATGAGTCTGCGTTCCTTGAATTTTGCGGGATGGCGATCGAGCGACGGGCACGCGCGGGATGGCGAAGCCCGGTATCAGGCGACGATCTCTCGAATCACTTTACCATGCACATCGGTCAGCCGCATGTCCCGTCCGCCGAACCGAAACACCAAGCGCTCATGGTCCAGCCCCATCAAGTGAAGCATGGTGGCGTGCAGGTCGTGCAGATCCACCCGGTTCTCGATCGCCTTGTAGCCGAATTCGTCGGTGGCACCATAGACGGTTCCACCGCGAACACCACCTCCGGCCAGCCACAAACTGAAACCGAACGGGTTGTGGTCTCGCCCGTTGCGTCCCTGAGCGAACGGCGTACGTCCGAATTCTCCGCTCCACACGACCAGCGTCTCATCCAGCAGACCCCGCGCGGCAAGGTCGCTGAGCAGCGCGGCGATCGGCTGATCGACGGCTCGAGCATTGTCTTCGTGGCCCTTCTTGAGGTTGCTGTGTTGATCCCAGCGGTCGTGACCGACGTGAGGGCAAGTCAACTCGATGAAACGGACGCCCCGCTCCACCAACCGCCGGGCGAGCAGACACAACCGCCCGAAGATCGCCGTTCCTTTGTAGGATGACTGGGTGCCGTACGACCGCAACGTCGCTTCGGTCTCGTCGTCGAGTCGCATCAGATCGGGCACGGCGACTTGCATGCGATAGGCCAATTCCCAGTTGGCGATCGCCGACTCGATGGCGTCGACGTCGGCGCCTCGAGCCCGTAGCGACCGATCCAACGACCGCATCAACTGCAGCTTGTTCCTCTGGATGGCGTCGGAAGGTTCGAGGCGATGGACGTTCTCCACCGGCGGATCGCCGGCAGAGAAGACCGAGCCCTGAAAGCTGGCTGGCAGGAAGCCGGCGCCGAAGCAATCGAGTCCGCCCGGTGGGATCAGACCGCCGTTGAGTACCACAAAGCCGGGCAGATTGTCGCACTCGCTTCCCAAGCCGTACGTGAGCCACGCTCCCATGCTGGGGCGCCCCTGGATTCCGATGCCGGTGTGGAGGAAGTAGTTGGCGTTGGTGTGCTCGGAGAAACCGGCCGTCATCGACCGGATGACGGCCAGCCGGTCGGCGTGCTTCGAAAGATGCGGAAACAGCGAGCTGATGGGAATCCCCGATTCGCCGTGGCGATGGAACTTCCAGGGCGAGGCCAGTGTCATCCCGTTGTCATCGAACTGGGTCGGTTCCATCTTCGCCGGGAAGGGCCGGCCGTCGTATTTTTCCAATAGCGGCTTGGGGTCGAAGGTGTCGACTTGCGACGGCCCCCCATCCATGTAGAGGAAGATGATGTGTTTGGCTCGCGGTGCAAAATGCGGAGTTCTCGCGGCGGCTCCCGCCGGCTTGCCGAACAGGGCTGTGGCGGCAACCGCT
>JALSIV010000194.1 GCA_026989685.1 Pirellulaceae bacterium
ACCCATGGCGGCTCCCCCCATGCCCGGCGTGGAAAGATTATCGTACGTCCAAGTGAACGGCGTGACGATGTCGGCGTCCGACGCGTTCTTGTAGTCGAGATTGGTCAGGCGATTCAGCGTGTCGTATTGATAGGTGCTCGTCATGACCTTGTCCGACGCGCCGCCCGCCGTGTCCTTGTACCGAGTCACACTCGTGTACTGGCCGAGCCCGTTGAATGCGAAATCGACTCGCTTCTCGGCCACACTGTTCCCGCCGGTCTTGCCCGTTTGGTCGACTCGTGTCAAACGGTGCAGCTTGTCGAAGACGTAGCTGTTCTGGAAGTCGTCGACGCCGTCGATCGTCGCCGACAAGCCGGTGCGGTCGCCGGCCGAATCGTAGCTGCTGGTGAGGACGACTCGAGGAACCCCCGGCGTCCCGTTGTTGTCGACCGTCAATACGCGATCGAGCCCATCGAACGTGTAGGCGTAGCTGCTATCGCGCCAAGTCGAGTGACGCAAATAGCTCTCCCTTGTTCGTCTCGCCGCATGTAGTGACGCTGAACCAACTCCGTATTAGTGACTAAAGCCTACCAACTCATCGATATCATAGTAGTCGAGATCAAGATACGGCGCGATCGCCCGCATTGCGCGCTTGCTAAACACATACTGATCAAAGACACGGGTCACACCATATTTGCTCACCACAGGAACGGAGAGATCTATCGTTTTCTCTTCCCAGTCCGTGTTCGCGAACTCCGCCGCGATCTCTTGTGAGCTGTCGCACTCATGCATGACGTCGTGATAGGCAACTGCCAACACGGCAGTGTATCCTTCCAACCGCTTCTCGAACTCTGTCTTATGAGGAAAGCTCCTGAGAAAGCTCTCCGTCGTATCAATAGGACGATCATCGAACCGCGAATCATCCCAAGGGTCCAGATCACCCAACGCGGGCATCTCCAGATTGCAAAGGTGTACACATGCGACGTGCCGAAACTCTGCTCTTACCACTGGCTCCAGCCGCTGTCTTACACGTGGCGATACGACCAGATCATTCGTCGTCGACGAAAACACGTCTGGCACAAAGCGTCCGCTTCGTACTAGCCGTATCCGCCGAGTCCGAAACCATTCTTCCATCTCTTCTCGAGTACTCTGGTTCAATGGCGCTGGTAGGCTTCCGTCCGCATAGCCCCATTCGCAGGCACCATGAAACACTACGTCGTGAAGTCCCGTAACACGGCAGCGACAGTCAACACCAATTATGTTCCTCGATACTATGTATAGTGGGCCGGTCATTAGTTGTCCTTACCGCGACCGTGAAGTGCGGGTCACTTACGTTGCAGCGTAGCGGTATTTCTCAAACATTACATAGCTCCTACTTGGCGCGGCTTCATCGTCGTGGCACAGCAAGTGTCCCGGTCTTGATGTCGCCCCATGTCTTGTAGGCTTTTTCGAGCATGGCCTGCGCCACACGTCGTGATATCTCATTCTGTTGAGCAAGATCGTAGAGCATTCGAGGGAGCAGGCCTCGCACAAAACGGCGATCGTTCGCGAATACCGCTGGGTCGCTCGGAAAGCGTCCGAACAACGCGATTTCAGCTTTTCTGAGATCCTTTTGTCTCAGCGCGATCAGCGCCCGACGATACTCGTTCGCCGTGTCATCATCACCGAGAGCTATAATAGGAGAACATGTAGCACGCGCGGACTCGGCTGCGGCGAGAGAACCCAGCATCGCCGCAACAAGAACTCCCGTTCTGCGAAACGCGCTACGCGCGCTTCGGTACGTTCGAGTTTTTCCATTCGTGTCATAGTTGCTCCACTGTGTGTAGTGACAAGGCGCCGGACATCCCTTTTCAAGAGTGCGACATGCCTCAGGGATGGACTCGCGAAACTTCTTAGGCAGTTCATCATGTCGCAACGGATCCATCAGGACATTGAGCCGTTCCAACACCTCTTGCCGGCTTGGTAGGTAATCCGGGTTCCGACCACTCTTTACGTAGTCCTCGAATACGTCGTCCCAATATGCCTCCCAGACCTTGCTTATCTTTCGGTGGTATCGCCTCAGCAGAAGCCATCCATATTTCTTATCATTAACGTCGATTCCGTAGTACTCCTCGAATACGACTTTATACTTTTGAACCAAAATATGGTGCCAATCATATGGTGTTGGCCGCTGTTGAAGGCCGGTTGGGTCAACGTCATGCTCCGGGCCATTCCCCACATACCGGGCCATGTTGGCATCGCCGGCCAGCAGGCCGATGGGGTCTTCGCTCACCCAGCGCCCAACCGCCGCGTCGTACCACCGCGCCCGATTATACTGCAATCCCGTCTCCGCGTCGAACTCGCGCGAGGTGAAGAGGTAGCGAGTCAAGGATGTGTCGCCCGAGACCACCTGGCCGAAGGCGTCGTACTCGAAGTGCTCGGCCACCGTGCCGTCTTGCTTGACCAAATCGCGCACCGTGCCCAAGTGGTCGACAACCGGCCAAAGGACGCGGTCGGTGGCCGCGAGCGATTTGGTGACGTCCTCCTGAGCCAGCAACTCGTCGACCTGCTCGCCCCACAGGTAACGCTTGGCAAGCGTCATGGCTCCCGAACCGCCCGGGCCGTCGCTGTCCACGAAGTCGAGCACCACGTTGCCGCCGTCGAGCGACGCCACACCGTTCTTTATGTCGTCATACACATACCGCTCGATCGCCGCGTCCTGCATGTCGAACGGACTCGTCGTGTCGACCTCCTTGGCAATCCTCCGATTGAAAACGTCGTAGGTGTACTCGACCACCTTCGTCACATTGCCGCTCGCATCCTTCTCCGTCACCTTGGTCAAGCGATTCCGAAAGTCCCATTCGTACTCGGTGACTTCGCCCGTCGCCGTCTTGGTCCGCTTCGTGCGATTGCCTTCATCGTCATACTCGTACGAATACGTTCCGTCATTCAACAGCCGGTTGCCCGTTCCGGTCTGGTAGCCCGCCATGGTGCGGTTGCCGAGCAGGTCGAACGTGTAGCTCTCATCGGTGCGGCTCGGATCGGAATAATCGACCGACGTCAGTTGGCTCGTCGGGTCGTAGCCGTAGTCGACCGTCCCGTCCTCGCCCG
>JALSIV010000195.1 GCA_026989685.1 Pirellulaceae bacterium
TGGCGTTTCGCGATCCCGGTGCGCGGGGGAGTCGCTTCTGATCTCGAGTCGTCCGTGTCCGGCGGTGAGGGTCCGGCCAAGGCCCTTACATTCTAGCCAGCCGGAAAAGTCACCGCCCGCTTGTGCGAATGACCGGACAAACCGTTGCATTGCCTGCATTCCGGCTCATCGGAATATCTCGTACAGGCCGAAATCAACAGTGAGTATCCGATCGACGGCCGCCGGCGCGCACCGTCGGCCGCTACAGCCCGCATTTCGGGAAAACCGTCCGTTGGTGCGAGGAAGGATCCAGACTCGATGAGACAGATTCTGCACGCCGCGTTCGATTCGATCCGAGAGGCGGCATGGGCCAGGCCGGTTCCAGGCTTGCTCGTGTGCCTGTTCGCTGTCATGGTCGGCAGTGCCGAGCTGCAGGCTCAAGCTCCACTCGTCCCGGCACCGCAACCGCGCCGCGCGATCGAGCCGCAAGAGAAGCCGGCCGAGCCGCCCAAGCGGTCGCGTCACGCCAAGAAGAAGCGGCGAGCCAAGCCGGCTCGGCCGACTCACTGGGGAATCATCGCCGGCCGGCCGGCCGCCTCGCCGATGGCCGTATTCCACTTCGCCTGGCCGGCCGCTTACGGACACCGCAGTCGTCCCGTCGCCAGCCCCATGGCGGCTCTCAATGTCGTCCGGGACCCCCGCTTCACCCCGTACGTCCCGGGGCGGCCGCTGGCATCGCATATGTCGCAGATGTCGCTGCTGACTCCTCACTTCGTCGTGCGCCCGGCCCCTCAGCAACTGTGGATCGGCGGCGGACGTCTGCGCACGGCGCGGGCCCCTGAAGACTCCAGCCGGCGCTAAGGTCCGCGCGGCAGGTGAGCGGGAGAGTTGTCCACGGTGTTCGTCTACTTTGACCTGGGCAACGTACTGTTGCAGTTCGATCACCGGCGCGCTTGCCGGCAGCTTGCCGGCATGACGGGAGCCACCCCCGACCGCATCTGGGAAATCGTGTTTGCCGGTGAGTTGGAGAGACGGTTTGAGCTGGGGGAGATCACTCGCGAAGAGTTCACCGATCATCTGGCTCGGCAGCTAGGTTGTCCTCCGGAGCGGCCTCGCTGGGAGAACGCCGCTGCGGACATCTTTACGCCCATCGAAGGGATGGCCGACCTGGCGCGACATCTGCACCGCCGCGGCATCCCTCTAGGCATTCTCTCCAACACGAACGTTCTCCATTGGGAATTCGTCTTGCAAAACCACCGGTGGATGGACGAGCTGTTTTCCGTCCACGCTCTGAGTTATCGATTGGGCCTGATGAAGCCCGACTCGCGGATCTACCGGCGAGCCGCCGAGCTGGCCGATTCAGTGGGCGAACCGATCTTCTTCGTCGACGACCGGGAAGAGAACGTGAGTGCGGCGGTGGAAGCCGGTTGGGACGCGGTCCGCTTTCGCTCTCGAAGGCAGTTGGAGGACGACCTGCGACAACGTGGTCTGCTTAGTTGATCGAGCGGTCCGGATCGAACTTGGCCACGATCACCGACGCATTATGGCCGCCGAATCCGAAGCTGTTACTCATGGCCACGCGCACCGAACGCCGTCGAGGTTCGTGCGGCGTGTAATCCAAATCGCATTCCGGATCGGGAGTGTCCAAGTTGATGGTGGGGGGCACGAGATCTTCGGTGATGGCCTGGATGGTCACTACCAGTTCGACACCGCCGCTGGCCCCCAACGAGTGCCCTACTTGGCTCTTGGTGCTGGAGATGCTCAGATGGCGAGCGTGTTCGCCGAACACCTGTTTGATCGCCCGCGTCTCCGCGATATCTCCCAAGGGCGTGCTGGTACCGTGAGCATTGATATAGTCGACCTCCGCCGGCGGCAGCGATGCGTCGTCCAGAGCACCCTTCATCGCCAGCGAAGGGCCGTGGCCCGATTCATCGGGTTGAGTGATATGGAGGGCGTCGCAGCTACTGCCGTAGCCGAGAACCTCGGCCAAAACGGGGGCCCCTCGAGCCTGAGCGTGTTCGAGCGTCTCGAAGATGAGGATCCCCGCACCTTCGGCGAAAACGAAGCCGTCCCGGTCTGCGTCGAACGGCCGGCTGGCTCGAGCCGGCTCGTCGTTGCGGCGCGACAAAGCGCGGATGTTCTGGAATGCGGCCAACGACATGCGACAGATCGCCGCCTCGGTGCCGCCGGTGACCACGACATCGAGCAAACCGCTTCGCACCGCGTGGAACGCCTCGCCAATGGCATTGGTCGCGCTGGCACAGGCGGTGGTGACGGTATAGTTGGTGCCGTGCAGACCGAACTCGATTGCCAGATTGGCGGCCGCCGCGTTGACCATCATTCGAGGAACCGTCATGGGGGAGACTCGTCCGGGACCCTTCTCCACCATGCGGATCATCTGCCGCTCGATTTCTCCCAAACCGCCGATTCCCGATCCGAGAATGACACCGCAGCGTTGGCGATCGCATTGCTGCCAATCGATCTGAGCGTGTTTGGCGGCGTCGGTGCCGGCGACAATCGCGAATTGGGTGAAGCGGTCGATCCGCTTCATGTCTTTGGGCTCGAGGTAGCCCACGGGATCCCAATCGAGCACATCCCCGCCGATCTGCACTTTGAAGTCGGAAGTGTCGACGATCTGCAGCCGATGAATGCCGCTTTCGCCGGCAAGGATCCGTTGCCAGACCTGATCGAGCTGATAGCCCAAGGGAGTGACGATCCCCAGGCCGGTGACGACCACGCGTCGTTTCATGGACATCCCCAGGTTGGCCTAGGAAGAGGCGGTTTGCGCCTTTTCGATGTACTCGATGGCTTCCCCGACCGTCTGGATTTTTTCGGCCGAGTCGTCGGGGATGGTGATGTCGAATTCCCGCTCCAGCTCCATGATCAGTTCGACCTGATCGAGCGAGTCAGCGCCCAGGTCGCTGACGAAATTCGTGCTGGGAGTGATCTTATCGCGATCAAAGCCCAACTGCTCGGCCACAATGTCCATCACTCGTTCTGCGACAGATGCCACGTGTTGTCTCCTCCAAAGGGAACCGCCTCGCCCTGCGAGCCGCCGGTTCAGTCGTCATTCAGCCAGCTTGGGTTCGAGCGATCGGGCTCGAACAGCAAGGCTTCTCCAGTTTGATCGTTTTGCAGTTTCATGCCAACGGGGCTGCCGCCAAAGAGCGGGCGACCACCGAAGCCCCCAAAATACGTCATCTTCAAGCAGGACGTCAAGGCGGACGAACCGAGTTGCAGGCTCGAGCCGGCCCCTCAAAGCGGCGGGGCTAGCCGGTCATCCCCCCGTCGACCACCAGGACCTGTCCGGTGACGTACGAAGCCGCCGGACTCGCCAGGAACAGCACGCAAGCCGACACGTCTTCGGGCCTCCCCAGCCGTTTGGCGGGAACTCGCTTCTTCACTTCCGTCACCACCATTTCACCGAGTGCTCGAGTCATGTCGCTTTCGATAAACCCCGGGGCCACGGCATTGATCGTCACCTTTCGGCCCGCCAGTTCGCGGCTGAGGCTGCGAGTCAGTCCAATCATGCCCGCCTTCGAGGCCGAATAGTTGGTCTGACCCGGGTTGCCGATGATCCCCGAGACACTCGAAATGTTGATGATCCGCCCATAGCGAGCTCGCATCATCAGCCGCGAGGCCGCTCGCGAGAACAAGAACGCGCCTCGCAAGTTGGTGTTGATCACCGTGTCCCACTCGTCGTCGCTCATTCGAGGCAACAAGGTGTCGCGAGTCACTCCCGCGTTGTTGACCAGAATATCGAGCCGCTCCCAGCGGTCGTGGGTCTCATCGACCACACGTTCGACGCTTTCGCGATCGGTCACGTCGCAGGGCAGGGCGACGGCTTCTCCACCAGCCGCCTCAATGTCGGCCACTGTGCGGGCCAGTTTTTCCGCATTGCGAGCCACGCAGGCGACTTTCGCGCCATTACTTCCCAGGGCGACGGCAATCGCCTGTCCGAGTCCTTGAGAAGCACCGGTCACCAAGGCCACCTGGCCACTCAGATCGACCTGGATCCCCGAGGGAACCACGGGACCATGTTGAGCTTCTTCGGTATTCATCTGATTTCTTTCACTGAATCGGGAAGATGCAAATAAAGGCGGAAGGGGGTTGTATCGAGGCGGACGGTGGGAATCGACCCGTCAGTCGAGGGTTCCATGGCTGTCTGCCTTGCGGTGGATTCGTTTGAGCAGCCCTCGCAAGACACGGCCCGGGCCCACTTCGCAGAAGTGTTCCACGGGAACATCCAGCAACCATCGGAGACTTGCCTCCCATTGTACGGGCGCACAAACCTGGCGCACCAATAACTGCCGGATTTCTTCCGGGTCGGTGTGCGGCCGCGCATCGACATTCGACACAACGGGAATGCGGGGAGGCTGCATTGTAGCAGAGGAGAGTGCGACCTCGAGCTTCTCCACTGCCGGTTCCATAATGGACGTGTGAAACGCCCCAGCCACCGCGAGCGGCACGACCCGCATGGCACCCGCCCGCTCGGCCGCTTCTGCAATTCGCTCGCAGGCTGCCCGGTCGCCCGACGCCACAATGTTCCCCGGGCACAGGTAGTTGGCGATCACCAAGACTTCTCCATCCTGCCGCACGTCGTCGCAAAGCTGCTGCACTTGATCTGCGGAAAGCCCCAGGATGCTGGCCATGCCGCTGGGACGCGCATCGGCGGCCGCCTGCATGGCCTCACCGCGCCGTTGTACGATCCGTAGCCCCGTCTCGAAATCAAGGGCTCCGGCAAAGACACACGCGGTGTACTCTCCCAAGCTCAAACCCGCGGCATATCGGCATCCTGCCAATCGGTCCGGATGAGTCGTCCGCAGCTCTTCCAGAGCCGCCAAGCTCGTCACAAACAGGGCCGGCTGGCTGTGAACGGTGGCATCCAGCTTCTCCTTGGGACCGCGGAAACAAATCTCCGCAAGGTCATATTCCAGGATTTCCGCGGCGCGATCGAACAGAGCTCGAGCCGCTTCGCAGCGCTCGTAGAGACTCTGCCCCATTCCCACGGACTGGGCACCTTGGCCGGGAAAGAGAAACGCCCAACTGGACACCGTCGGTTCCTCGTTCGGGTGTGGGACGCGGCCTAGGATGCCGACTCTTCAACCTCGACGATCCGCCGGCCCATGTAGGTTCCACAATGGGGACAGACTACGTGGGTGGGAACCTGACGGCTACATCCACTGCAAATCGCCAGTTCACGGGGCCTCTTGGCATCGTGAGACCGCCGCTTGCCGGTGCGGGAATTCGATTGTTTGCGTTTGGGAACTGCCATGACTGTCTCGACTCGATTGCCTGCCTACGGTGCCTCGATCTTGCCTACACGCCTGCCGTTTCCGGACAAGCGGCCATGCTAGGAGCCGCAGGAGCCTTCTGTCAAGGCAGGTCGCACAGACGGCGGTTCCCGGGAAGGAGAGGAATTGCAACATTTACAAGGCGAGCGGACGAGATGTGGCGATTCTGAGGCCACGGGTCGGCCCAATGAGCCGTTTTTCTCGAGTTTTGTTCATGTTGCCGGGCCGGGCGGGCGTTTGGCACACCAGATGCAACACGAGAAAAGCGGCCGAAGGCGGAGAGCCCATCGCGGGGCCGCTCGAACTCGAGTCGCCCCCGAGTGCCCGCCTCTTGCCAACGATGGACCGACAGACGACATGGAGGCGCCGTGGATCTAAGGTATCGCCGCCGAGGTATGGCGGCCTAGACACAGCCCGTTACGGGTACCAGCTTTTCACGGGTCGAAGGCCTGATCGGACGCCATGCCGGTCAGGCCTTTTTTGGAGCCGATCACAAAACCTGCCGTGCCGCTTCCCAGCCTCGGCCATGTTGCTTGCGGACCGGAGTTTTCTGACAAGCTCGCATTACCCCGGCTCGGTGGCACGGGCCAGGCTCGTACTGATCGCTCGAAATACGGCCTCGCTGCGCTCGAATTCCTGATCCTCGGCTTGCCACTGCGTGAGAAACGTATGGCCGTCCGCTCGAAAACTCAGGATGCGGACTCGAATGATCAGGTCCAGATAGAAGAATCGCAAGTCGTAGCCGAACGAGTCGTCGCCCAGCATAGCCGGTGGTTCGAGCAGCTCGAATTCAAGGTCCGCGTATTCCTCTCGCATGGCCCGGAGCGCCTCGGCCGCCACTCGGCGCGGTCCCGTCGTTTCGGGATAGACCGTGACGCTCCAGAATCCCGTTTCGGGGCTCTGGACGGATACCGTGGGAGGCGTCTGCCCCCACAACTCATCGGTGGTCTGCCAATTGTCCGGGTAGCAGAACCGCACGCCGTCCCGCTGGTACGTTGCCACCATGATCGGGCTCTCCCTGCTTGTCGGCTCCCACTGAGACGATTCAGAGTCTTACTTCGCAACATCCACGCGCCGTGCGCGCATCCGAAACCGGCTTTCGATTGTCGCCACCCCTACAGCCTACGGTCTCCCGCCTTGCGCCTTGCGAGCGCAGCCCGCGCCAGGCATTTTACTCGGTTCGCCGCCTTCTGGCGAGCAGGCCCCCTAGCGCTGCGCTCGGTTGAATTGTGTCGCCCTGTGCGGTAGGCTCCGGTGAGATCGGTGCGGCGACCGAGGAACCAAGCAGGGGGACGGGGAACATGACGAGCGAATCGGCAAAACGTCTTCGAGCGACCATTGAAGAGCTCGAAGCCGAACTGCAACGCATCGAGACACTCGATCCGGAAACTCGCGAGTTGCTGCGCGCCACTGTTGCCGAGTTGCAGGAGACGCTCCGACGCAGGCGAGGCGGGGAGACCATCGACGATGACTCCCTTTTGAACAAAGTGGAAGATCTGGAGCGTGATTTCCAGGTCCGACATCCGGCTCTCGCGGGAATCCTGTTGCGGATCGTGGAAGCCTTGCGCCAGTTGGGAATCTAACGCCCCCGCTCGCGGTCACGATTGGGATGCCAAGAAGTCCCGCAGCAGGATTTGAGCTGCGATCGTGTCGGTGTGTTTCTTTTTCTTCTTGCGAGTGGCCCCGGCCACTCCCAAAATACGCTCCGCCTCCTTGGACGTGAAACGCTCGTCGAAGAACGCCACGGGCAATCCGGTTACGTCTTTGAGCCACTTTCCGAATTGCCGAGCTTCCATGGACTTGCGACTTTCCTCGCCACCCGCGTGCAACGGCAGGCCGACAATCCAAGCCGCCACACGCTCCTCATCCGCCAGTTCGCGGAAGAAATCGGCGTCCGCCTCGAGCGACCGTCGAGTGTAATTGCAGTAAGGGCTGGCCAGAATGCGGGAGGGGTCGGTGATGGCCACACCGATGCGCACCGTACCGAAGTCCACTCCGGCCAGGCGCCCCGTCGAAGGAAAATCGGTCGGGATCTCACTGCTTGGAGTCATGGCCGACCGGCTGAGGAGTGTCGAAGGGAGTGGCGACTTCCGCTCGAGCCGCCAGCGGTGCCTGAGGCTTCCATTTGCCGGCCTTCATTTCGGCGACCACGGTGCGGACGACATGGGCGGGGATGGCCAGCGATGTCACGCGTCCGCTCCGCGCGATGTTGATGCCGATCACTTCCCCGGCCAAGTTCACCACCGGACCTCCGCACTGTTCGGGAGCCAGTCCCAGATCGTGTTCGAACGCTGACGGAAAACCGGCCCGCCGCTCGCTCAAACGAGCCCCCAGCGAATTCTGGAACTTGGCTCGCTTGCTTTCGAACGAATCGTGCACGCTGTCCAACCGGGCCTCGATCTCCAGCGTCTCGTCATTTCGCAGGATGCGGAGTTTCACTTGGTCCCCGGGAAGGTAGCTGCCAATCGCATGAATACAGTCGTCGATCTTGGGCACGTCGCGGCCGTTCACCTGCAAAATAACGTCGCCGCGCCGCAGGCCGGCCTTGCCGCCTCCCGCCTTGGGGTTGACGCCGATGATTTGGGCACCTCGAGGCGTTTCCTGGAGGAAAACTCCCAGCACTCCACCGCGAATCCACCGCGAGGTTGTACTGATGATCCCCACCGAAAGCACCTCACCGTCCGGTCCGGGCGCGACGACCCAGCTCCCGACCAGCGGTAGGCTGCCACGCCGCCAGCGAGCGACCGGCAAGTTGTCCGCTTCGATGTGCAGCAGTGCCAGGTCGTTGTCTCGATGAGATCCAACCAACTCGGCACGGTAGCTTTCACCACTGGCCAGGCGGCAGGCCACGGTTCCCGCGAGTTGGCTCGCCTTGGTCACGACATAGCCGTCGGCCGACACAATCAGCCCCAGGGACTTAAGTTGTCCATCGCAAAGCACCTCGACCGTCGCCTCACTCGCCGGGTGGATGGCCGGACGAAATACCTTTCGGACCTCCTCCGCCTGCTTCCCGTACTTGGCGAAGTGCAGGCCTTTCACCCATCGAGCGAACCAGTCTTCTTTCGAAGATTTGGTGGCCGTTGCCTCGGCTTTGGCGGGCACCGAACGGGGTTCATCGGCCTTGGCGGAAAACGCCCCGACGACACACAGCGCCCAGACGGTCAGTGCGGTTGTACCATAGTGTCGCCAAGTGCCGGTAGAGATCATCTTGCGGGGAGTCTCGCTCAAAATCCAAAGTTGTGGGGGGCCAGGATTCTGGCAGGTCGGATGAGTTGTAAGGACCTTTCGGTCTATTGTAGTGGAAGGGGCAACCCCCGCAAATTCCTTGCGGTCCGCTTATCCTGCGCGGCTTCCCTGGCATTCGGTGGCCGCAAACGACCCCTCTCGCCTCCCGCCTCCTGCCTCCGGCCTCCCGCCTATATCAGGGCGGTTTCCGCTCGGCCAGCGTTACCTTGACCTGGATGAGCTCATCCTTACGGCGCAGTTCGATGAGCACCTTGTCTCCCGGCTTGCGAGCCCGAACCAATTCAACCAGCGAGCTGAAATCGGGAACCGCCTTTCCGTCGAATTTCAAGATGATGTCGCCGGGGCGAATTCCCGCTTTTTCCGCCGGCAGCCCCGGTTGCACACTGGCGATCCTCGCTTGGTTGGAATCGGGATCTCCGCGGACACCCAACACGGCGCCCGCCACGTCGGGCCGCGATCCAGGCAGTTTGCCCCAGACTTCGCCTTTCACCAGGCGGTCCCACGAATCGTGGAAAACGCCGATCGGAATGTGAAGATTCATCGTGATCGGACCTCCGATTCGGCTGTGAATTCCGATCACGCGGCCACTCATGTCGCACAGCGGCCCTCCCGAGTCGCCCCCGACCAGCACGCAGTCGGTGCGCAACAACGTGGGGCTGACGAACAACACTCGCCCCAATCGAACCACCGGTTTCCGCTGCCGCTGGTAGCCTCCGGGATGGCCGGTCGCCACACACCACATCCCCTGTTTGACCTGGCCCGCCGGCGCCAGCTCCAGGTGGGTAAAGTCGGGTTCGGGAAGCAACTCTCGACCCCGCGGCCGAGGCGTCTCGCCGGCCGGCGGCTCTTCAGCAGATGGTTCGTCCTCTCCGCCGTTTTCCCCCTCGGCTTCGCCTCCCCCATCTTGGTTGTTCGAATTTGTCGTGGAGGACCGGTCCGGCTCCGTTTCTCGAGTCACGATCTTGACCAGTCCGGCGTCGCGGCCGCGATTGAGTCCCAGCGTGACTCCTCGCAGTTGACGCCCATCGGGAAGAATGACCAGGCAGGGGACGTTGGCGCGAATGGCCACATGGGCTGCCGTAAGGATATAGCCGTCCTTGGAAATGAGCACGCCGCTGCCTTGAGACGCATGGACGCGGATGCCGACCGTGCACTCGGTGACGAGCTCTGCCAGCTTCTGTTGGTGTTGCTCCATCCGCTGGAGCTGCTCGAGCGTCCGGGGCGTCCCGCCGGCGTAAATCTCTCGCAGCTCCTTGGGGATCTCCAGGCTCTCGGCGAAGACCAGCGTGCTGGTGGCGGCCAACCACGCCACCAGGAATGCCGGTAAGCGGAATTCGAGACGAGAACAACGGTGATTCATTCGATCGAGCACAGCGTGACGCGAAAAAGGACGGCTCACCCACGGCGGCTGCCTCAGGCCGCCAAGTCCCATCATAATGGAAAGTCGTGCCCAAGGGGACAATTGGCGTTTCCCACTACCCCTCGCCGGTTCCCTCCATCCCTTCCACCGCTACCACTGGAAAAACCAGCCGTGCCCAGCCTCTCCCGCGTGTCAACCGCCGACGTGGCCGTCATCGGCTGCGGTTACTTGGGACAGCGAGTAGCCGGTTTGCTGTCCGAGCAAGGGGCTTCGGTGGTGGCGGTGACACGGTCTCCGCAGCGGGCCGAGCGATTTGCGCGGCGGGGGTGGCAAACCCTCGTGGGCGATTTAGGAACGGCGGTGCTGCCTCGACGGCTGACGGTCGGAAGCCTGCTGTTTTCTCTGGGCCATGATCGCCGTGATGATCGGCCCGTGTGCCAGGTGTGGAGCCACGCCTGCGAAAACGTGCTGCGATCGGTGGCCACGCTGAGCGGGCCGATGGTGTACGTCAGCACCACCGGAGTCTATGGGCCCTCGCCGTCGGCGAGCGTCATCGACGAGGATAGTGCGCCGGCCCCGCGGCGAGCTGCCGCCAAGGCCCACTTGCAGATGGAGCGGCGATGGGCCGAGTCGGCCTGGTCAGAGCAGTGCCATGTCTTGCGGATGGGCGGGCTGTACAGTGCCGACCGCCTACCGCAGTTGGCAAAACTGCGAGCCGGCCAGTCGCTGACGGTCGCGCCGGACCACTGGCTCAATCTGATCCACGGCGACGACGCGGCTCGGATCGTGGTGGCGGCGCTGACCCAGTGGAAGGGAGCCGGCATGACCGTGGTGACCGACGGCCGGCCCGTGACTCGAGGCGACTTCTACCGTCATGCAGCCCGTTGTCTGGGGCTCGAGCCGCCGACGTTCGACGGGAACAGGAGCGACCGCTCCAGCCGATCCGCCGGTGCACGGATCATCCGCAGCCGCCATTTCGAAACACGGATCCGCCCGCTCCTGCGGTATCCCGACTACCGCAGCGGATTGGAAGCCGCGCTGGGGGCGCCGCGTTGAAGTCGAAGCATTCGCCCCGTACAATCCTGCCAGGTCTTTTGGAGTCCGATCCAAAACCTGCCGCAGCGCTTACCGCTTCCGGCTATGTTTCTTGCGGCATGAAGTTTGATGACACGCTCCTACTTTGGGCCCGCTCGGTCGGCCCGCACTCCCATCCAGGTGGCCCATGCTCGAACGCCAACCCGTTTTTCCTCACGTGATCGAAGTCAACCACCAGTTGCAGCGCGTTCTCGGCTGCAACGTTTACCTGGTGTACGACGGTTCGGATTGGATCATGATCGACGTGGGCTACGAGGAGACGGTGGACGAACTGCTGGAGCTGGTGCGGGATCTCGACTTTCCCTATTCCCGCTGCAAGATGATCGTGGCGACGCACGCGGACGTCGACCACATCCAGGGACTGTCCAAAGCCAAGCGGATTCTGCGCACGCGCGTGGTGGCCCATCCTCTTGCCGTCGAGCCGCTCAAGACCGGCGACAAGTTGCGGACCTTCGCCGAAATCGAGGCGCAGGACTTGCATTTGGACATGCCGGCGGTCGAGGTCGACCAGACGATCGGCGAAGGGGACGTGATCGAGGTAGGGTCGCTCAAGCTGGAAGTGTGGCACACGCCCGGCCACACCGACAGCCAGCTCGCCTTTCGCATGGGCTCCTTGCTGTTCAGCGGCGACAACATCTACCGCGATGGATGTGTGGGAGCCATCGATGCCCACCACGGGAGCGACCTTCCCGCATTCATCGCCTCGCTCGAACGCATCCGCGCCTCGGAGGTGGAGTGGCTTCTCCCCAGCCACGGTCCCCTATTTCGCAAAGACGATGAACTGCTGGCATCGACGATCGAGCGTCTGCAGGGTTACCAGCACATGGCCGACTTCGGAACGTGTGCCGTCGACTGGCCGTTGATCGACGAGTGGGAGCGGGAACTGGTCGAAGGGAGGATCGACTTGCCGCTGGACCGGGAGGGTGGCTAGAAGGTCCCCCAATGCTCCTTCCGGTTTTCCGGGCTGGCACGGATATTCCTTCAACTCCGATTGCCGGGGATGCCGATGGGGAGAATAGATTGGCCAAGCCGCGCTCGCGATTGGTCCGTCGAGCGTTGATGCCGAAGACCCAGTAACGACGGCTCCGTCAACGCCCTGATATCGTCCATTTCGTCAATCAGAGCCGTGCAGGACCCCGAGCTGCCGGCTCAAGGAGGGGGATGCTATGGCTCGCCGGATGCTGCTTGCCGCTGCCTTGTTCTTTTTCGCCACCCTGGGCACGTCCCGCGCCGTGCAGGCTCAAGAACGAGCCTACGGCCGAGTCTGGGGTTCCGCTTACGGCAGCCATGACTGGGCAAGATTCTACCACTACCCGTACGTCTACTATCCGCAAAACTTCTGGGGCAACGAGTATTACCGCAGCGGCCAGAGTCTCTATTACCGCTACCCGCCCGAAATGCGCGTACCGGTCTACAATAAGACCTGGCACAACTACTACCCCGAAGGACGGCGCTACCACTGGGGCCACCACTTCCAGCTCGACGTGTTCTAAGAGCCTGTAACAAAACCCGCCGCACCGCTGCCGAAGCTCGGATATGTTGCTTGCGGCCTGAAGTTTTGTGACAGCCTCTAAACGGTCCGGGCGACCGAGAACGAATGCAAGGCAACGCGGGGCTGGCTACGCAGGTGGCCGCCCCGTTGTGTCGTCAGGTGCATCCTGACGCGGGCTTCGCCCGCAAGTGTGAAGTGTGAGGGGACGCGCTGGCGGCTGGAGACGCGAGTGCCGGCAAGATGCGCGGACGGTGCGCAGAGGTTGCGAAGTAAGGCCCTAACGGCCGCGGAGTGATCCACCCGGTTTCCATGCTTACCGATCTGCCTGACACGGCTGAGACACCAGCCCCACGCTGTTGACCGTCTGCACGGCGTATCGCTTCGACGAACCGGCCGGCGGCTGGTCGATATAGATCATTTTGGGCAGAGGTTCCACCGGAGTATCGTGGTAGGACAACCCCTGGAACAGGGCTCGTCCGAACCGGCCGGTCGGCTTCTTCGGCAACTGAGCGATCACCTGACCGTCTCTGAGAATCCGAAAACCGCCGATCCCGCTTTCCAGATCCGCCTTGGCTTGCCACTCGATCCGCACTTGGCCGCCATCGGTCGAGGTGACCGTGACTTGGCTGGGGGGTGGCGGCGGTGTCGTGTCGGGAACCGAGCCCGACCGGCGATACGCCTCGACTTTGACCGTCATGATCGTCTTCCATGCGGCCAAAGCGGCCTCGTCGACGGGACGCAAGTCTCCAGCCGGTTGGTCGGCCGGAGGCAGGCGCCGAGCCAGCCAGAAGTCGAAAAAAGGGATGGCCAGATAACGCGAGTCCCCGCATTCGTGTCCTGTGCGTGGATCGGGAACAAACTCGAAAAACGGTGCTCCTTTCTGCAAGTATTCCTGACGCATCTGCGTCAGCCCGTTCCAACCAACGCGGAATCGTCGGTGGTCCTTCTCCTTGAGTCCGGGATTGGCCAGCATGGGAATCCCGAACATGGCCGGCGGAAAGTCGGGCATCGCGATTTGTCCTCCTTGCCAAGCGTAATAGGCGGTTCCCGATCGAAACCAGATCGCCACAATCCGCTCGGGATACAGGGTCTGCATCAGGCTGGACCAAAACCCACCGCCCGAGTGTCCCCATAGGCACCAGGGCACCTGGGTGACCTCGTCGTGGCCAGATACATGGGCCAGCTCCTCCAGGCCCCGCACGAACTGGCGAGCCGATCCTTGTCGGGGATCGCACCACAGCCGGCAGTGAATCCCTCGTCGAGGCTCGTACGATGACCCCAACAGCGCGCAGTTCCATTTGCGCGCGAGCACTTGCCAGTGCAAATCGTCCGCCGCAGTTCGGCCTCCCAGTGAGGCGCCCGGCCCACATCCATGCTGATGTACGATGATCCCGCGAATCCGCTCGACGCCGTCGGGGATCCACAGAAAATAGTCAACCGACAGTCGCAGCCGCCCAGGCATGGCCGTGGGCGGAAAATGGACCGAATAGACTCTGCCCGAGCCGCTGCGGCGCTGCGATGTCGTCGTCCGCCTCGCGGCAGCCACCAGCCGTCCGATGCGCGATTGCAGCTTTTCGGCTCGAGTCTCGGCATCGTCCAGCGCCGGCCCCTTGCGAATCCTCGGATGTTGATGGCCGATGGCCGAGAGCCAAGCGTCGTGCAGCAACCGCGTGCGCTGCTGCAGCAACGTCGATAGCTCCGCAGAAGGCTCCACCGACGACTGGATTCCCCAAGCATCCAATACCGTCTGGGCCATCAGGCGATGCCCGACGGCGCCCGGGTGGACTCCATCACTGGCCAGAGTGAACTTCGGGTTTTTCTTCCGCTGCTGGGCCGTGTACTCGAGCATCGGCGTGTGGATGTCGACCACCATGTCGGCTCGGTCGCCCAACGTCATGATCCACTTGGCATAACGCCTCAGAACACCCTCGTAATCGTGGTAGGTCGCCTGATAACCGAACGGGCCCTCTTCGCCCCGCTTCAGCTTCTGCTGGACCGGCAAAGGATCGAACGGCGGGGGCGTCAGCAGCACGATCTTGGCTCCCGCTTCGTGGACCCGGTCGATCAGCCTGAGAATCCCCTGGCGGTAGGCGTCGAAACGCTGTCGGCTGAACGGGTGATAGATGCCGTCGTTCATGCCGTAGCAAGCGACGACCACATCCGGTTGGATCCGCTGCAGAGCCCGCCCCAGCCGCTCATGAACGTCGGGACGCGGAAACGGATGGCCCGGCTCCGATAGACCACAGCACGTTTCACTGCTCAGGCCGATGTTGATGATCTCGGGAAGAGGATCGACGCCTTGAAGCCGCAACTGGCCCTCGATCCAGGCGACGTATCCGCCGGCATGAGTGATCGAGTCGCCCAGGAACAGGATCTTGTGGGCCGAGATGGGAAAGGCCAAGGGTGGTTGAGCCCCAACTGCGGACGCGGTCACGGCAACCACGGCGCAGGCGAGGAACGATCCCATGAGGCAAGAACGGATCTTCAGATAAACTGGAGCGATCATGATTCTCGGATCCTGTCTGTTGAACACTCGAAGTGGCGATGTACATCATGGCACGTCCGTCACTGCGGTGCCAGCATGCTGCGGGCGGAGAGGGAAAATGAAAAATGAAAAATGGGAAATGGGAAATGGGAAATGGGGAGTGGGAAATGGGGAGTGGGGAGTGGGGAAGGCAGATGAGAGAGCACGAGCATTTGGAAATCGAACAACGCCTGCGGGATCACGTCGAAATGCTGGCGGGGAAAATCGGTCCGCGACATGTGGGAGATCCACCGTCGATGCGGCAAGCCGTCGAATATATCCGCGAACAGTTTTCAAGGGCGGGGTACCCAGTGACCGAACAGTCCTATCCCGTCGCCGAAACCGAAGCAGCCAACCTGATTGCTCGCATCGAGGGGACGGACCGCTCCGGCGAGACCGTGGTGCTGGGGGCCCACTACGATACGGTTCCGACGACACCGGGAGCCGACGACAACGCCTCGGCCGTAGCCGTGCTCCTGGAAACGGCTCGGTTGTTGCGAGACTTGCCCAGTCGCCGCACGATTCACTTCGTGGCCTTCGCCTGCGAGGAGCTACCGCACTACCATACCATGACCATGGGAAGCCAAGTGTATGCGCGTCGTTGCCGTGAGCGAGGCGAGCGGATTCGCGGCATGATCTGCCTGGAAATGGTCGGCTACTTCACCGACGAGCCGAACAGCCAGGGATACCCCGACGAAATGCCCAAGTGGCTGCGATGGATCTTCCCGCGCCGCGGTAATTTTCTCGCAGCCGTGGGCAATCTGCGATCATGGCGACTGGGAATCGCCTTTCGCCGAGGTTTCAAACGGGCAACCCGGTTCCCTCTTTATTCGATCTCGCTTCCCGAGTTTCTGGGCTTCATCCGACGCTCGGACAACAGCTCGTTTTGGGATCAAAACTATTCCGCCTTGATGATCACCGACACCAGCTACCTGCGCAATGCCCATTACCACCAACCGACCGACCTGCCCGATACGCTCGATTACCGAGCCATGACCCAGGTGACGATCGGCGTGGCCGGCGCCGTCTCGTGGCTGGCAGGAGAGGAAAAATGAAAAATGGAAAATGGGAAATGGAAAATGAAAAATGGAAAATGGAGGGTGGGGGGTGGAGAGGAATGTCACGCGGATAAGGCAGAGGCATTCCTGGCATCGAACACGAGGTAGACCGTCTTGTTTGTCCGAGTCGTGTGGTCGTCGCCGTTAGGCGGCCCGCTTGCCGCAACGCGGCAACCGAGCAGAGCCTGGGGTTGAGGGAGCGAGGCCGTGCCGAGCGACCGAAACCCCAGTCCGAGGGCTCCCTGAGCTTCCTATCTCACCTCTTCTCCCCGTATCTCCCATTTGCCATCCCCCATCCCCCATTTCCCATTTCCCATTTTTCATTTCCCGATTTCCCGATTTCCCATTTTCCATTTTTCATTTTTCATTTTTCATTCTGCCTATCAACTGACTCGTCTGGTTGTGCCGATAAGACAGTCTGTGACGGTTGTGCGGAGTGTAGAGAGGCGCTGCGCGACCGTCGGAGCACCGATGATTTGTATGCGCTAGAGGAGTTGAATCTTATGCCGATTCGATGGCTTCATTGCTTTTGGGCGGCCATTGTGTTGCTGGTGGCCGGGGTGGTGGCGGCTCAGTCGGAGTCTCCGCGAGCGGTAACCGGTGCGGTGGCTGACACCAGCGACAGGGTTGCAAGTTTGCCCGATCAGTCGAGTGCCCAGTTCGCCTCGATGCGGGAAGGAGCGTATGGGGCGACTCCGTATGATCCCCGCTTCTACGTCGACTACGATGGCGGATTCGTCATCCGCCCGATCGACAAGCAGGCGACTCCCTTCGAGTTGAAAGTGCGGGCCCGCATGCAGTTTCGCTATGTCGGTTTTTCTCGCGATGCCAAGACCTGGACGGACAACGCCGGTGTGACCCGTCCCGTGGAGACCCGCAACGACTTCGAGATCGAGCGCGGCCGACTGGAGTTTCTCGGGTTCTTCTTCGATCCCAGTCTGCAGTTCTACATCAACATCGACGCCGATACCGACGACAACCATGACGCCAAGTTCCATGATTTCTGGGTCAACTACAAGTTCGGCGATGCGCTGAACCTGTATGTGGGAAAAGCGTTCGTTCCCGGGAGCCGGGAATGGCTGGGAGGCTCCACGCGGACGCACCTGGCCGACCGCTCGATGGCCACCACGTTCTTTCGCCCCGATCGCACGATCGGTATCTGGGCCATCGGCGAACCGTGGGAGGACGTTCATTATCGAATCATGTTGGGAAACGGCTTCAACACCACCGACCGCAAGCCCAGGGATGTCGACTCGCAATTCATGATTTCGGGGAGCTTCTGGTGGGACGCGTTGGGCGATTTCGGCAAGGGGTTCGCCGACATCGAACACCATGAGACGCCGGTGATTCGTTTCGGAACCAGCATGACCTACGCGGGGCAGTCGCCGCACGACGACGGGACGCCTCAAGCCGAGCAGAACTTCGTGCGGCTCAGCGACGGCACGCGGCTGATCGACGTGGGAGCGCTCGCACCGGGAGTCACGGTCAACGCCTTCGATATCTACCTCTGGGCGATCGACGGCGCTGTCAAGTACGCGGGCTGGTCCGTGCACGGCGAATACTATTTCCGCTGGCTCAACCGGTTCGGGACGTCAGGGGGACCAATTCCCTACACCGAGCTTTACACGGACGGGTTCTATATCGATGTGGGAAAGATGATCGTCTCCGAACGGCTCGAGCTGGTCGGACGCATGTCGACCGTCGACGGACTGTTCGGCGATTCCTGGGAGTGGGCGGCCGGTTTCAATTGGTATCTCAACGGCAAGCACAGCAACAAGCTGACGTTCGATGTCGCCGTGTTGGACGGCATCCCGGCCAACAACTCCGGCCCCAATTTCGAAGTCGGCCAAGACGGTATTCTCTATCGGGTGCAGTGGCAGGCGGCCGCGTACTGAGCGAATCGGTGTGAGCGCGAGCTGCGTCAGAGTCGTCCCGAATCACTCGATCGGCGGCTCGAATTCGAAATCTCGCCACTTCATGGCTCGTTCGAACGGCTCGATCCGCAGGACCACCTCACCGCCCTGGAAGAGGCGGACGGTTCCCGACGATTGACTGACGACCACCGCGATGGCCTTGGTGGCTTTGCTGATGGCGGCGGCGGCCCAGTGGCGGGCTCCCAGGCCTTTGGTCATGGTGATGTTGGCGTAGCTGGCGTCGAGCATCTGGCAGGCTCGAGCGATCGTACCATCCGATTCCACCAGGATCGCCCCGTCCAACTGGGCGATCTCCTTGACGGCTTCGCGGACCCGGCGGTCCTTGAGATTCCGTTCGTCCCGCCGATAGCCTCGCACCGGATCGAACCCGGCCGGCTTGCTCATCGACTTGACTCGTTCGACATCTCCGACCACGAACAAGGTGCCGATCGGCTTCCCCTCGCGCCCCTCGCGGCCGATCTCCACCGCCAAATCGACGACGGTCCGCAGGGTTTCCAGTGGGACTCGAGTTTCCAACTTCTGCAGGTCCCGGGCCGTTAAGCGTCCCAGGTGCTCGTCCAGGCGAATGAAGCTGAGCGAGTCGACTTTTCCGACTTCGAATCCGCTGTAGAGTGAGACGACGTCTGCACCGGGGCCAAGCAGATCATCGGCTACGCTTTCCAGCAGAGCCTGCGCGAGCCGATCGAGCACCGGCGCACCCGGCATGGCGATCGCCACGGCGTCCAGCCCGGCTTCGCGAGCGCCCACCAAGTGCTGCTCATCGTCGGCCGCGACGATGGTGCGGATGTCATGGCTGCGAGCCGCAATGGCGGACCAATCGGTGGGGCCGTTGAGCACGATCAGCACGCCATCGGCGTGCGTATCCTGGGCGAGCCGAATGGCCAAGTCGAACAGGCGCGCGAACTTGTTGTCGAATCGCTGCTGCTTCATGGCCCGCCCGTCGCTCCATCCATTACCCTGGTCGATCCCCGGGCATGGTAGGCGACGAACCACGATTCCGCAACACGCGGCCTTCGAACGAACAGCTCTCCCGGCTCCCGCCCACCACTGCGTTCCGTCTCGGGGGCGACGCCCGCCTCAGGGCTTCTTCGCCAGCTTGGCCGTACGGTGGCCCGGCTGAGTCCCGAAGGCTCGCTCGTCATAGATCGCCAGTGCGTGCAGCGCGTGGCCCAGCGGCCCGACTTCCCACTGGCGCGTGCGGTGTTGCAGCATCAGGTCGGTGAGAAACTCGACCGCCTTGATCGCTCGCGGATCGTCCAGTTCGTCTTTCGGCAGAGAGAATACGAGGAATTCCAGCATGTGGCCGGTGGTCTGCAGGTAGCGATCGGTGTCTCCCGAATCGCCGCGACCACGGAACCAGTTGGTGCTGAAACTTCCGTTGGAGTTTTGCAGCGAATAGAGGTACTCGTGGTAGTCGCGGACGTATTTTTGAGCTCGAGCCCACTGGCCGTCGATCGGTCAC
>JALSIV010000196.1 GCA_026989685.1 Pirellulaceae bacterium
CCAACCGGTCAACGTCACCTCGACGCAGCGCACTCCCACGCCGATCAATCGCACGGCAGCGAGACACCCCCGCCCGAACGGCGTGTCCCCGAATGAATCGCGAACCGACTGGGGTTCTTTCGAGACGTCGAACGCCTCGAGCTGGTCGGAGGACATCATCCGAAGTGCCGCGCGGAACGAGTGCTGGTGGAGCGTGTGTCGATCGAGTTCTCGCAATCGCCCCTTGGCAAAGGAAGGTTCCACCACATTGAGCAAGTCATCGACTCGCCGCCGAAAACGGTCTTTCGAAACCCGCCGTTTGACGTCGGGAATGGGGCTCGCCGGATCGCCGGTGCGGAAGGCGTCGTATTCGTCGCCCAGGTATCCGCCTCGAGCCGGCCAGGGGCCGGGCAGTATCGAAACGTGGCGAGGGATTTCGACGTCATCGGTCTTTTGATGGCACAGCACCGCGCCGATCGACGGATGCACCAGCGTGGGATCGGGACGAAAGCCCGTCTTCATGTTATAGGTGGCTCGCTCGTGATCGCCCTCCTTCGATACTACCGAACGGACGACCGCCAATCGATCGGCCCATTCGGCGACTCGAGCCAGCCCCGAACCGAACTGCAGGCCCTTGACACTGGTGCGAACGGCTCGCGTTTCCCCGCCGATCTTCGTGCCGGGGTGAGGATCGAAGGTCTCGAGTTGACTGGGGCCACCGGCCAGCCACAGCACGATCACCGAACGGGGCGGTTTGCCTCGCGGCGAGCGGGCATCGGCCAACGCCAGTCGTTCGGCCACATGGGTCAGCCAGAGAGCTCCCCCTCCCACGGCTCCCTGAAGCAACGTTCGGCGGGAGAAATGCAACGGGGCCCCGCAGTTTTCCGTTCGCATCGATGTCATGATGGCTCACCTAATGATTCCACGAAAACTCGGTACTGTTGATCAGCGTCCAGAACAAGTCTTCCAGCACCGCCTGACGCTCTCCCTGCTTCGCCTGCTTCAATCGCGCCGCGAAGTACTCGGATTCCCGCTGACTGGGACGCCGACTCAACACGCACAGGTAGACCACTTCCACGGCGCGATCCGGGTCTGGACAGAGAATGCGAATACGACTCGAAGCGTTTTGCAAGGGATCATCCTTGGTCCATTCCTGGACCAACTGACCGTTCATCAACAGCAATCGCTGCGTCACCGTCCCGCTTCGATCAACAAACTCGTCCTCGCCTTTGTCGCCGTAACGCTGAATGAACTCGGAGCTTTGGAAGAACGCAGCCAACTGCTGCAAAATATGCGAGCGGGCATTGATCGTGGTCAGCGAGCCGGCTTGCACGATCGAACCGGCGATCTGCTCCGGACGCAAACGCACCAGGGGAAACACCGCCCACGCGTCCTGGTGCGCGGGCGTGATTTCAACATCGTCCGACGCGCTGCTGAGTTGAAACGGACGACTGGCCACCATCACGGTAATCAGTCGCCGCAGATCGTATCCGTGTTCGATGAAGTCGTCGGCGAGAATGTCGAGAGGCTTGGGGTGCGGACCATGCAAGGGAATGTCATCGATCGGTTCGACCAGCGGCCTGCCGAACAAGATGGCCCACATCCGGTTGACGATGGCTCGAGCAAACGGCTTGTTGCGAGGATCGGTCAGCCAGCCCGCCAGTTGCTCGCGCCGCGTCCCGCCCTTGGGAACCCACTCCTGGCCGAACGGTACGACCGGCGGCACCACTTCCTCGTGGTCGGCGTGCAAGTACTTGTATCGATAGCTGCGTCCCACTTCGTCGTCCACACCCAGCAGCGACAGCTCGGTCTCCGAAAAGAAGGCGGCCAGACGGTGGAAGTCTTGCTGCAAGCCCTCGCGAGGATCGTCGGGCGGGCCAAGCGACACCGTATCGAGACGGTCATCGTGACACTGCAGGCAATCGATCCGCATCGCCAGGAAGGCGCGAGCCGTCGCACCGGCCAGCAGGACCGGGTCGGGCTGCTGTTCTTCATTGCTGTCGAGCGTCACCGTGATGAAATTGACAGCGGGCTTGTCCGTCCAAATACCGTTGCCGGCAACCAGATCCCGCACCACGGCGTCGTAAGGCCGATTGGCCGCCAGTTGATCGCTGAGCCAGGCGACGAACCGCCTCCGGCGATAAAGGATGAACTGGCCACCCTTGGTACCGACGTAGCTGCGAGCGAGCCGCTCAGCAACAAAGTCGGCATACCTCCGGTCCGAAAAGACGTGGTCCAGCCACCAAGGGAGCCGCTGTTCGCGCGGGAGGGACTCCAAGACGCGAATCTCCTCCAGTGAAGGAATCGTTCCCATCAAGCCGAGTGCCATGCGACGCGCGATCGCCAACTCGTCCGCTCGGTCGGCCGGATGCAGCTTCTGCGACTCCCATTCGGACTGGAATGCCTGATCAAGCCGGGCGACAACACCCTGAAGATCGGGCGATTGCCAGGCCGGTTCCATGGCAACGTCCGGAGGTTCGACGCGATCGTCGTTGAAGAAGTTGGCTCCGATCGTCACCAGTCCGACCACCGCCAATCCCACCAACAGTGCTTTCTTCTTCCACATCGCCGACTCTCCGCAGTTTGGAGAATACACCGGAATCGGAACGATCCGAGAGCTGTTCGCCCGCCAGCGAGCGATCTTGGAAATTTCAACGATTTTTTCCAAGGATACCAGATTTCACCCGAATTCGGTGCGGGCAATCGGCGGTCGCCGCGAGATGCGCAGTCCCACCGCGCCTGCCAGGCATTACAATGAGGGAGTTGGCCATGTTCGATCCAGTCGCTCAAGCCGGGGGAATTGCAGCCATGGCACCCGAAAACGGCGGTGCTCCGACGGCTCCACCCGTGATCATCGACGCCGTTGAAGTCGACGAGGTGATCGACGCGGCGCTGGCCGATCCGCCTCCCGGTTTCGTTCGCCGATCGCTCGCCGCCATCGCGTCGGCCTGGGAATGGTGTTTCGGCTGCTTGTCGATCATCATCGGACTCGCCATCATCGCCACGATCCCCATCCTTCAGCTCCTCAGCCTGGG
>JALSIV010000197.1 GCA_026989685.1 Pirellulaceae bacterium
CGCTTGCAGCGCCCGCAGATGAGAACGCACCAGCCCCCACCACCGGCCGGCAGTGGCGAATTCACCGAGCAGCTCTCGCAGTCGAGCGGCGCCGCATTGGATCGAATAGGCGGGTCGCGCCAATGTGATCGGATGCAGGGCCTCGACACGGTCGTCTTCGAATACCACTACGTTCATCGCAATTCCCTCGAGGTGCTGCCCAAACGCCACACGCGTTGCCTGGCGTCAACACCACCACGCCATGGACCGATAGGCCGACTTCCGCCGCAAACCACTATTGCACACAAACTTACATTGCGTGGCAACCCCTGCAAGCGTTCTCTGGCATCCCAAATGCGTTTTCCTCACGGCGTCGCAAGCCCATCTGAGCTGCATGGCTCGTCGGTCTCATCGCATCAAGGAGTCGCATCTTGGCCAAACACACCCGCACCCCGGTTCAGTCCTCAGACGCCCGTTCCGCCAGCGACCCCGTCGTCGCTTCACCGGCCATCGACACCGTTCAGCCGATCGATGATCTCCTGTTGGATGAACTGTCGGAACTCGAGGACGACCTGGAGGACGCCGAAGACGAAGGCGCCGACCACACCGACGATCCCGTCCGTATGTACCTCATGCAGATGGGCCGGATTCCACTGCTGAAGCGGAACGAAGAGATCGCAGCAGCCAAACAAATCGAACGCTCGCGGACCCGCTATCGCTACACCATGCTGGCTACCGATTACATGTTGCAGGGAGCCGTGCGGGCCCTCGAGCAAGTTCGGGACGGCAAGTTGCGTCTGGACCGAACCATCGAAGTCTCCGTCACCAATACCAAGGAAAAGCGGAATATCATGAAGCGGCTGGGCCCCAACCTGGCCACGCTCAATCACCTGCTGCAAGAAAACCAGAAAGACTATTTCATCGCCCTCAATCGTCGACTTCCCAAGCGGCAGCGCCGTGAAGCCTGGCGAAGGTTGACGCGGCGCCGAGTCAAATGCGTGCGACTGATCGAAGAACTCAATCTGCGCACCAACCGCCTGCAACCGCTGTTCGAAAAGCTGCAGGAAATCTCGACTCGCATGCAGTCGCTGCGCGAGCAGATTCGCGAAGCCGCACGCGGACTGGGACGAGGCCGCACCGTCGAGGAACTTCGACAGGAACTCCACTTTCTCATGCGACTCACGCTGGAAAGCCCGGCCACGCTGGCCCGCCGAGTCCGGCGCGTCGACGATTACCGCGAAGCCTACGACGAAGCCAAACGAGTCCTCTCGGCCGGCAACCTGCGTCTGGTCGTCTCCATCGCCAAGCGATACCGAAACCGAGGCCTCAGCTTCCTCGATCTGATCCAAGAAGGAAACACCGGCCTGATGCGAGCCGTCGACAAGTTCGAACACGCTCGCGGCTACAAGTTCTCCACCTACGCCACCTGGTGGATCCGCCAAGCCATCACGCGAGCCATCGCCGATCAGAGCCGCACCATCCGCGTTCCCGTGCATATGATCGACACCATGAGCAAAGTGCGGACGGTGACGCGAGATCTGGTGCAGGAACTGGGGCGGGAACCGACTCCTGAAGAGACGGCGGCTCGAGCCGGCCTGTCGATCGAAGATGCCCGCTGCATCATGCGAATGGCCCGGCAACCGCTGTCACTCGATCAGCCCGTGGGCGACCACGACGATAGCTTCTTCGGTGAATTCCTCGAAGACTACCGCGACGACGATCCACTCTACGAAACCAACCAGCACGCCCTCAAACGCCGCATCGAAGAAGTCATGGAAGGGCTCAACTACCGCGAACGGGAAATCCTCAAGCTGCGGTACGGCCTGATCGACGGCTACACCTATACGCTCGAAGAAGTCGGCAAGATCTTCTCGGTCACCCGCGAACGCGTGCGGCAGATCGAGTCGAAAGCCGTTCGCAAACTGCGACAGCCCTACCGAGCCAAATCGCTGGCCAGCTTCGTCGACGGCATCGAAGCCGGCAACCACGACGCTACCGCCGAATCGTAACGCGGGCTGCACCCGCAAGGCTGGAGGCGAGAGGCCGAAGGCTGTAGGGATGGTAGTGACAACCGAACGTCATGACAACGTGCGAAGATGTGACAACGTGATCCTCTAAAGTCGAGCACAATCGGCGGACTCGCGACACCCGCCGAACCACGCCCGCCAAGCGGCGGCGCGACTCCGATGCCCCTGCCCGGCTATTTCCCGCGCAACTTGCGCCCGGGAACGCCGGGCAGGATGCTGCGCGGATCGACCGCCGTGCGCGGAATGCGGTCACCGGCCAAGTCCTTTTCTTTGATGTAGAAGAACCGACGCTGAAAACCACCGGTCTTCACGTCAGCCGGCGCATCGGGTGTCAACTTGGCGTACCCCACCATCTGCCCCACACCGCTCGCCCGCAACTTGGCCGTCCGACTCTTGACTCCCTCCGCAATCGCCTCACGGACGAAAGGCAACGAGTCGATCTCGACCATCCACACAATGCTCGACTCATACGCCAGCGGATCCTCGGCCGACCAACTCTCGTCCGGCGTCAAGATCCGGATCAGCTCGACGCGACCGTCTTCATGATGCTTGGTGCGTACCTTGACCATGAGCGAGTTCTCTTCCCGTTCACCGTGTGGTTTGACCAACGACGACATCCGACCTGTTGCCGACGGCCCCCTAACTCCATTCTAATCGGCCGATCGTCAAGCCTCCCCCACACCGATTCCCCCCTCAGACAGCAGCACCCCCAAAAAAAGGACGCGACCAACCCATCGGTCAGCCGCGCCCTCACAGCGGGATCACATTCGCTGCCAAATAGATGCACAAGTCGTGCCAATGCGGTGACCGACCCGGAAGCGAAAACTGCAACTCGTTATTATTTCACATGTTAGAAGAATACTTCTTCGAAAAAGCAGTCGAACCATGCCGAGCGTGCCTCCGCGTGGCATCTCAGAGTGAGAAATCGAATCTCAAAATGAGACGAATCGCGCCGAACGGTCGTGTTCCGGCCCCCCTTCATAACGTCATTGGTGCGGGG
>JALSIV010000198.1 GCA_026989685.1 Pirellulaceae bacterium
GATTCAGGATCAGTACGGCCGCGACACGGTGCGACTGCGTTTGTCGGAATGCCGCGGGCGAATCGATGAGCTTCCGGGTGTTCGCCGACTCAACGATTTCGGGTTGTATCAGGAGCTGCGACTGGAAGAGGGATGCGATCCGAACCAACTGCTGCGGCACCTGCTGAACCTCGGCAGAGTCGAGCGGTTTGAACTGGCGCGACCCTCGTTGAGGGACATTTTCGTTCGCATTGCCGGCCCGGATGCCGCCGCCGATCAGGAGGATCGACATGTCTAAGAGGCTGTCACAAAACTCCATGCCGCAAGCAACACGCCCGAGGTCGGGAAGCGGCACGGCGGGTTTTGTTACAGGCTCTAAGGCTCTGGTCATCGCGCGCCGAGAATACGTGGCCATGGTAGGATCCAAGGCCTTCTTGATCACCGTTGCCATCATGCCCCTTTTCATGCTCGGCGGGGTGATCATCCCTCGTCTGATCGGTGATCAGGTCGATGTCACGGAAAAGCGGATCGCCGTGATCGATGGGTCGGGCGAGCTGTTGCCGGCATTGCAACAAGTGGTTCGACAGTACAACCGGCAGGGAGTGTTGGACCCCGAGAGCGGAAAGCAGATTCGGCCTCGCTTCCGGCTGCAGGAGATTCGCCGGCGTCCCGTCGACGACGCCCTGCGGTTGCGATTGTCGGACCAGGTACGTTCGGGCGAGATTTACGCTTTCTTGGAAATTCCCGAAGACGTCTTTGAATTTCCGACCGATGGTGAGGCTACCGTAGTGTCGTTCTACGCGGAATCGGCCGTACTTTCGGACGTCAAGAGTTGGTTTGCCGCCACCATTTCGTCACTCGTTCAGGAACGACGGCTCCGTTCGGCCGGGATCGATCCGGCGGTCGTGGCCGGATCGCGGGCGATTGAGGTGGCGGGACGGGGGCTGTTCAAGAAGGACGCTTCGGGAAAGGTCCAGCCGGCGTCGAAGTCCCAGGAAGTGGTAGCCGTGTTCCTCCCTTTGGCCATCATGATGTTCATGTTCATGCTGGTGATGATGGCGGCCCAGCCGATGCTCGAGAGCGTGCTGGAAGAGAAGATGAACCGGATCGCCGAAGTCTTACTGGGATCGGCCACTCCCGTGCAGATCATGAGTGGCAAACTGGTGGGGAACGTGGCCGGCTCACTGACGATCGCGGCCATCTACATCGCCGGTGGGTATGCCATGGCGTCCTACAACGGTGTGGCGGATTCGATTCCGCTGAGGATCGGACCGTGGTTCTTGGCATTCCAGATCCTGGCTGTCGTCATGTTCAGCTCACTGTTCCTGGCTATCGGGGCGTCCGTCAATCAGCTCAAGGAAGCTCAGAGCCTGCTGTTGCCGGTATGGGTGTTATTGGTGGTGCCGATGTTCGTGTGGTTCAACGTGGTGCGGGAGCCCAACTCGAGTTTCGCGACGTGGCTATCGATGACCCCGCCTTTTATTCCCATGATCATGTGTCTGAGACTGGCCGTTTCCAACGCCGTCCCGCCCTGGCAGCCTGCTGTCGGGCTTGCCATCATGCTGGCCGTCACGGTGAGTTGCGTGGTGGTGGCCGGCCGTGTTTTTCGCGTGGGGATTCTGGTTCAGGGACAATCTCCCAAGTTCTCCCAGCTCGTACGCTGGGCGGTGCGAGGCTGATGGCCGGCGGCGCTTTTCCGCATGGCGGCCACCGCAGGAGGGAGGCGGTCGGGGGCAAGTCCGGGAAAGTACGGGAGTTTCTCACTTGGCCGATTTTGAGTTGGCCCGTACAATTCCGCTTGTAAGCGGGGAAGCGCGCGGCTGCCGACGGTGCTGCTTCCTCCCACTTTCTGGTAAGATGGATAGTTTGGGGCGACTGAGCCGGTTGCCATGCGGCGTGTGGCGACCGGGGAGGTATCCGGGGAATCCGGGCGTCAGACTGAACTTTGGAAGGGACGATAATGCGCAACTTGGCGATGCGACGTGGTGGTTGGCGGAGGTCCGGATGGCTGCTGGTGGCCGGTTTGGCCGTCGGAGCCATGGTTGGTCTATCGCATTGGGGCCAGACCGAGGTGACCGGACCATCGGTTCAGGACCGCAACGTGACGAGCATCGTCGTGGCGATGATGCGCACGCAGCACGTGAGCCATCATCGGTTGGACGACGAGATTTCTCAGCGAGCCGTTCACTTGTTCCTGCAGGCTTTCGACGGTCGCAAGCTCTACTTCTACCAGTCGGACATCGACGAATTCGACCGCTATCGAACTCAGATCGACGACATGTTGCGCAAACGCGACACGTCGTTCGCCTACCTGGTCTACAAGCGGTTTCTCAAACGGTTGGATGAGCGTTCGAAGTGGGTGAAGGAGCTGCTCGAACAGGAGTTCGATTACACGAAAAAAGAATACCTGGACACCGACTTCGACAATCTGAAGTACCCAGCGAGTGCCGCCGAGGCCAAAGATCGATGGAGGAAGCGGATCAAGTACGATCTGCTGTTCCTCGAAGTGATCGACAAGAAGTCGGCGAAAGAGGCTCGGGAACAGATCGGACGGCGGTACCGCAATATCGAGCGTCGCTGGAAGCAGTTGGACAACGATGATTTGCTCGAGTTGTTTCTCACTTCGGTCACCAACGCCTATGACCCTCACACATCGTACATGTCGGCGCCGTCGTATGAGAATTTCAAGATCCAACTATCGTTGAGGCTCAACGGCATCGGTGCCCAACTCAAAGACGAAGACGGCCACGCCATTATCGCGAAGATCATCCGGGGTGGTGCGGCCGACAAGCATGGAAAACTGAAGGCGGGGGATCGCATCGTTTCGGTGGGGGAAGGCGAGGATGGCGAGATGGTGGACGTGGTCGATATGAAACTCGACGACGTCGTGAAGCTGATTCGAGGCAAGGCGGGCACGATCGTCCGTTTGGGCGTGGTTCCCGCGTCGGGCGGCGAGATGGTGATCTATACGATCACTCGCGCCCGCATCGAGTTGGCCGACAGCGCTGCCAAGGGGAAAGTCTTC
>JALSIV010000199.1 GCA_026989685.1 Pirellulaceae bacterium
TCCGCTTCACCGCCGGCTGGTCCTTGTCTACTGTGCGGTGTTCCTGGCATTCGGACTATGGCGTTTGGCGAGCCAGTGGTGGGGCGTGTTGACGGAGTGGAGTTCATGATCCAGACGCTCGTATGCAAAGAAACGCACTGGTCGCTCGAAGACCGGGGAAGTGGTCCCCCCCTGTTGCTCGTTCACGGTTTCCCGCTCGATCACACCATGTGGCAGGCGCAGATCGAGCCGCTGTCGGCTCGCTACCGGGTGATTGCTCCCGATCTGCCGGGATTCGGCAACAGCCGAACCGAGACGAGTGACCCTCTGACCATGGAGTTCTTCGCCGATCAACTGGCGGAATTGCTGGGTGCCCTCGGCGTTTCCCAGCCGGTCATCTTCTGCGGACTTTCCATGGGAGGCTACGTCGCGCTGGCGTTCTGGGCTCGCCATCCCTCTCGCGTGGCTCAACTGGTGCTGTGCGACACGCGAGCCGCCGCGGACGACGAAACGACGCGGCGCACCCGTGAGTTGACCGCACGGCGAGTCCTCACCGAAGGAACGGAGTTCTTGGTAGAGACGATGCTACCCAAGCTGTTCGCCGAACAGACGCTTGCCGAGCGACCCGGCGACGTCGAAACGATTGCGTCGGTGATTCGCAACACGCCTCCGGAAAGCGTGGCCGGTGCACTACGCGGGATGGCTTTGCGTCCCGACCGGACCGCCGAACTACCCGATATCACCGTCCCAGCGACGGTGGTTGTCGGTGAGCACGACGCCATCACACCGCCGGAAGAAATGGACCGGATGGCCCAGTCGATGCCCCGCGCCACGTTTCACCTTCTCCCCGGCGCAGGCCATATGGCTCCCTGGGAACAGCCGGCCCGGTTCAATGAGTTGATGATGGGGAGTGAGTAAGGGTCAAGCAGATGAGTCTGCTCCGTGGCTCCGCGTCTCCGTGAGAATTCCTTTAGAGCCTGTAACAAAACCCGCCCCGCCGCTTTCCGGCCTCGGGTGTGTTGCTTGCAGCATGGAGTTTTGTGACAGCCTCTTAATACGTTGGTCTCGTCTCACGGAGAAACACACTGCTGTCGCCTACCCACGTGACATAACCCCCACGCGGCAGGCTACACTTGCACAATGACACCGGCTCGTGGCCCGCACATCCCGGGAGAATCCGAATTGAGAACCTGGTTTTGGAGAATCGTCAAACTGGCCGTGGTGCTTGCGGTCGTCGGGGGAGTGGTTTACCGCGTCAAACTGGCGCCGATACCGGTGGCGGCCGAGAAAATCACGGCCGGCGAGTTGGTCGCCGAAGTGATGGGGACCGGCACGTTCGAGGCTCGAACCAAAGCCACGATCAGTTCCAAGATCGCCGGGCGGATCCGCGAAATCCGCGCCGATCAAGGGGATTCCGTCCAGGCCGGGCAGGTTTTGGTGGTGCTGGACGACCGCGAACTGCGCCGCGAGGTGGCGGTCGCCCGGGCTCAAGTCGACGCGGCGGAAGCGGCCATCGCCCGCCAGCAAGCGGACAAGGAACGAGCTCGGGCCGTTCACGCATTGGCGAGCAAGAATTTCGATCGGGTGAAGCAGTTGGTGGCTCAGACGGCGGCCAGCCGAGAGGACTTGGACAAGGCGACCGAAGAGCTGGCGGTGGCCGCCGCCGAGTTGGCTCGAGCCGACGCCGCCATCCTGGAAGCCCACAAGGCCAAGGTGGCCGCGGAACGAGCGCTCGAATACCAGCAAGCCCGCCTGGAAGAAGCTCAAATCAAGGCTCCCTTCGATGGTCTGGTGATCAAACGGACCCGCGACCCCGGAGATGTCGTCGTGCCCGGCAGCTCGGTGCTGTCGGTCATCGCCTTGGACGAACTGTGGATCGAAGCCTGGGTCGACGAAACGGAAATGGAACGTCTCCAGGTCGGCCAGACCGCTCGAGTCGTATTTCGTTCCGAGCCCGATCGTTCTTACAGCGGAAAGGTGGCTCGTCTGGGAAAGGAGACCGACCGGGAGACCCGCGAGTTTCTGGTCGACGTCGACGTGTTGCAGTTGCCCGCAAACTGGGCGATCGGACAGCGAGCCGAAGTCTACATCGAGGTCGCCCGAAAAGAAAACGCCGTCCGCATTCCGGCCAAGATGCTGCTTCGTCTCAACGGCGCAACCGGCACCTTCGTCGCGCAGGCCGGCCGGGCCGTGTGGCGACCGCTTCAACTTGGGATTCGCAACCGCGATTTCGTAGAAGTTACCTCGGGACTGAAGGCCGGCGACACGGTCGTTGCACCTCGCCGTGGGAGCACTCGGTTGACCGATGGCCGGAGGATTGCTCTGCCATGATGCTGGCCGGCAAAGACATCCGCCACAATTTCGGACGCTTCGCACTGACGACGTTCGGCGTCGGCATGTTGCTGATGGTCGTGATGGGAATGGGGGGAATCTACCGGGGCATTGTGGAAGACGCGACGCTGCTGGTCGATCGAGTCGGCGCCGATCTGTGGGTGGTGCAACGTCATACGCGGGGCCCGTTTGCCGAGGTTTCCCGGATTCCCATGAATCTGGCCGATCGCGTTGCCGTCGTGCCCGGCGTCCAGCAAGCTCGAGAATTCGTCTACCACACGATTCAACGCGAGCGGGAAGGCAGACCACTGCGGATGGCCGTGCTCGGCTTGAGTTGGCCCGTCGATCGCGGCGAGTGGATTCCGCTGACGGCGGGCCGGCCCTTGCGACAGGGGCATTTCGAGATGATCGCCGACGAATCACTGGGATTGGCGCTCGGCGAACAGATCCGGCTGGCCAAGGATACCTTCACGGTCGTGGGGCTGACTCGTAGCATGATCAGTTCCAGCGGGGACGGCATCGCCTTCTTCACCACTCGCGACGCTCAGGCCATCCAGTTCGACGTCCCCGGCGAAGCGGTGCGTCTGGAGCGGGCCGCGCGGAAGGCACGCGGGGAACAGAGTGACATCGGCTCGCAGCAGCCGATCCTGCTCGAACAATCCCAGCTTCCCGCTTCGGCTCTTCCCCCGATCGCCCGCCCTCAGATGAGTGCCGTTCTGGTGTCACTTGAGCCTGGAGCCGATCCGCGGCACGTCGCCGCCGTGATCGACGGCTGGGGCGACGTATCGGTCTACACTCGCGAAGGCCAGCGCAATCTACTGCTGGAAGGAACGGTCGAAAAAGTCCGCCGTCAGATCGGGTTGTTTCGAGCGCTGCTGACGATCATCGCCGCCATCATCATGGCACTGATCCTCTACACACTGACGCTCGACAAGCTCCATTCGATCGCGCTGTTGAAGCTGATCGGTGCTCCCAATCGGGTCATCTTGGGATTGATCTTGCAACAAGCTCTCGTGCTGGGAATCGCCGGTTACGGGATCGCCTACGCGGTGGGGCAACGGCTGTTTCCCTTGTTTCCGCGGCGAGTCATCCTCACGCAAGCCGATCTGTTGCAACTGGGAGGAATCGTGCTGGCGATCTCGGTTCTTTCCAGTCTGCTCGGCATCTGGAAAGCGCTGAAGGTCTCCCCCAACGAAGTGTTGTCATGACCGATTCCCGCCTATCGATCGAAACCATCGGGCTGACCAAGATCTATGGCAGCGGCAACACCGAAGTCGTGGCCATGCGGGACGCGTCCATGCAAGTGAATCGCGGCGAAGTCGTGGCATTGCTCGGCCCCAGCGGCGCCGGCAAGTCGACCTTTCTGACGGCCGTGGGATTGATCAACCCGCCGACTTCAGGGCAGATTCGGATCGACGGGCAACTGGTGATGGACGGGCCGCATGCCAAGGTGCATCTGCGTTCGTTTCGCCGGCGGCACATCGGGTTCGTATTCCAAAAGTCGAACCTGATCCCCTTCCTGTCGGCGATCGAAAACGTGCAGGTGGCGTTGGAACTCAATGGAGAATCCCCGCGAGCCGCTCGGCGGCGTGCACGGGAATTACTCGAATATCTCGGTGTGGCCGATCGATCGGGCAATTACCCCTCGATGCTCTCCGGCGGTCAGCAGCAGCGCGTCGCGGTCGCTCGAGCACTCGCCAACCGTCCCAGCGTGATCCTGGCCGACGAACCGACGGCCGCACTCGACAGCCATCGCGGGCGCCAGGTGATGGAACTGTTCGCCAAGGTGGCGCACGAGCGGGGAGCGGGCGTGATCGTGGTGACGCACGATCAGCGATCGCTCGACGTGTTCGACACGATTTACGAAATGGAAGACGGTGTGATCCACCGCAAAGCCCACCAGGCGGCGACCGGACCGACCGGCCATCGCCGCTGATGGGCGGCCCGGCCGGCAAATGCTACAATATCTCCTCCCATGTTCTGACGCCCCACAGCTCGCCTCTACGCACCGCCGTGTTTTCCGCCGAGTTCCTCTCCATTGTTTTGCTATCGCTGAAGGTCTCGGCCACCGCCGTGCTGCTTAGTTCCGCACTGGGGATTCCCATGGGAACTTGGTTGGGCCTGGCGCGTCACCCCGCGGCTTCGCTGGTGCGCTGGTGCACTCAAGTCGGGATGGCGCTCCCGCCGGTCGTGGTCGGGCTGGCACTCTATCTGCTTTTTTCGCGGAGCGGCCCGCTCGGCGACTGGGGATGGTTGTTTACACCTCGAGCCATGATCGTAGCCCAAACCATTCTCGCCCTGCCGTTTGTCGTGGGGATAACCGCCGGTGCCATTCGCTCGGTGCCGGACCAACTTCCCGAGCAACTGCGGGGGCTGGGAGCTTCGGCTCGCCAGGCGCGACGAACCGTTGTCTTCGAGGCTCGCCACGGACTCGGATTGGCCGTCGCCGCCGCGTTCGGCCGGAGCCTATCGGAAGTGGGAGCCGTGCTGATCGTAGGAGGCAACATCGCCGGGCATACGCGAGTCCTCACCACGGCCATCGTGCTGGAAACGTCCCAAGGACGATTCGAATGGGCACTGGCCCTCGGCGGAGTGCTTCTCGGCCTGGCCGGCCTGGCCAACGCATGCATCGTTCTGTTTCAGCGAGGACAACACGGTGGCCCGTGAATCAACAGGCAACTCCCATGCATCTCCACCGCTGTGGCGCGTGGAACGGCTCGCGTACGCCTACGGGAAAACGGTGGCACTGGATGTCGAGCGGCTGAGTGTTCGTCGGGGAAGACTGCTCTGTCTGTTGGGGCCCACCGGCGCCGGAAAAAGCACGCTGCTGCGTCTGCTGGCGGGAACGGCGGTCCCCAGCCGCGGACGGATCGATGTTGGCAGTGCGAGGCCGGAGAAGGCGAACGGCGCGCCGAGTGTGGCCATGGTGTATCAGCAGCCCCTGCCCCTGCGCCGCTCGGTTGCCGAGAACGTGGCTTACGGCTTGAAGCTGAAAAGACTGCCCCGTCGCGAAATCGAAACTCGAGTGGAACACTGGCTGCAACAGTTGCGACTCGCCGAACTGGCATCTCGCCGCGCCGATCGGTTGTCGGGAGGACAACTGACGCTGCTGGCCATCGCTCGCGCCCTGGCCATCGAACCGGAAGTATTGCTGCTGGACGAACCCACGGCCAACCTCGACCCGGGACGTGTGGAGCTGGTGGAGCAGGTCGTGCGCGCGGAAGTGAATCGACGGGATTGCACCGTCGTTTGGACCACTCATAATCTGTTTCAAGCTCGCCGCATCGCCGACGATGTGGCGCTGCTGCTGGGAGGAGCGTGCATCGAACAGGCGGACGGTCGCACGTTTTTCGATTCGCCTGCCGACGAGCGTACGAAAGCCTTTCTCAACGGGGATTTGATCTACTAGGCTGCCGTCACCAGACTCCATGCCGCGAGCAATACGCCCGAGGCGGGGAGGCGGCACGGTGGCGTTTGTTACGGGGTTTGAGAAACTGCACCATGATGTTTCGCGGATGGACGGGAGCAATCGTTGCCGTAGTGCTGCTGGCGAGTTGCCGATCCGACACGTCGGCACACTCGACCAAGACGCTGACATTGGCCACCACGACCAGCACGCGAGATAGCGGGCTATTGGACTTGTTGGTTCCCCTGTTCGAAGAAAAGACCGGGATCACCGTGAAGGTGATCGCCGTGGGAACAGGGCAGGCGCTGGAGTTGGGGCGGCGAGGCGACGCCGACGTGCTGCTGACTCACGCCAAGGCGGCCGAGGAGCAGTTCATCGCCGAGGGACACGGGCAGCGCCGAATCGAGGTGATGTTCAACGACTTCGTGCTGTTGGGAGCGAAAAGCGACCCCGCCGAAGTCAAGGGGATCACGGATATCGCTTCGGCGATGCAGGCGATCGCTCAGCGAAAGTCAACGTTCGTGTCTCGCGGGGACCGCTCGGGGACGCACATGAAGGAACGGGAACTCTGGCAAGCAGCCGGCGTCGAACCCGATGGTGACTGGTATCTCGAGACCGGCAGCGGGATGGCCGCCACGCTGCGTGTGGCCGGAGAAAAGGGAGCCTACGTATTGAGTGACCGGAGCACGTTTCTGGCTCACCGCAAGCAACTCGATCTGGAGATCGTCTGCGAAGGGGACCCCCGGCTGCGCAACATCTATGCGGTGATGGCGGTCCACCCTTCCCGGCATCCGCAAGTCGACATCGAGGCCGCTCGGCAGTGGATCGATTTCCTGTTGAGTGATGAGACGCAGCGGCGGATCGCCCGGTTCGGACTCAAGGAGTATGGGCAACCGCTGTTCTTCGTCGAGTCTGCCTCGGCCGATCAATCGGGAACGTAGACGACATCTCCGTTGGGGAGACGATACGCGGTTCCCAGACGGGTTCCTTCGCCTTTGGACGTTTCCCGGGAAACCCGATACCGCTCGAGTTTTTCCGCTCGGCGCACGTCCGGCTGCTCCGGCGCAGCCGAGTTGGGGACCCCATTGCCGGCGACCTGCGAGAAGAGCGCCAGCGCCAGCGCGATCATGAACACCAGCGCGACATCGAACAGATTGGCGATGGCCGCCAACGGATCTTCGTCGTCGGCGTCATCCCACAGACGTCGCCGAGTGGTCGGACGCTGCGGGGACGCCGACGGGTTCGGTTGGAGCGGGACAGATGGTGGTTTCATGCGAGAGACCGTGTTCCAGTTCGGCGAGATCCTGTGCGTACCACAATTTGCGGATCAGCCATAACGTGTAGGTGACGGCGGCGATGAGCAGTCCGATGACGGTCGTACCGAAAGCGATCACGATCTGTGCCGAAGCCGCTTCGAAGTCTCCCGAGGAGAATTCCAAAAGCGCCGGCCCCATGGGAATCAGGGTTCCCATCAGTCCCAGCATGGGCCCCAAGCGAACGGCCCAACGCAGTCGCATCAATCGGCGCGTCATCCGGAGTTCCGTGTCGAGCAAGACTCGAGGCGGCTCCGTGCTCCGAGGATCCATGGCGATGGAAGAGTCGCCGTCCACACTCCAACGCTCGAACGGAGTCGTGCGAAACCGTTCCCGCCACTCGGACAACCAGCCACCGACCTGGAACAAAGACCAGGCCAGCAATGCCAGCAGCCCGCTCACCACGGGAATCAGCAGCGCCGTGGTGAGCGTATAGAGAACTTGAAACACGACTTCCATCAGCGTCGATTCCCCCATCGATAACCGGCGGCCAACAACAGCCCGGTCACGACCAGGCAGGCGACCGCCCACCATTCCAATCGGCGGTGAAGCGGCCGAGTCGACTGGGGCCGAGTTTCCAGCTTGCGGCCTTCCACAACGGGCTTGGGCTGTTCCGAAGACGAGGGCTTCTTTGACGGATCGGTGTCACGTGTTTCCTGCGAGGCGGCTGTTTGAGTACTTACCGTCTGAGCATGAACCGCGTCGAATCGCTCGGCGAGTCGCTGGTCCAGTTCACCGGGAGCCTGCCGGAGGATCTCCAGCACGTAGTGGCGGAGCTTCTCGTTTCCGCCGCCGCGCAATCCTCCCCCTTCGCCGTGCTCCAGCACCGACTCGACGTAGGCTCGAGCCACGTCCAGCCGCGTCGCCTCATCGGCGGACCAATAGCCCTTCCGCATCGCTTCCAGCAGGATCTCGGTGACTTCTTGAAAGGCGAACGGATTCACCGAGTCGAACCAGGAGCGAAGGTGGAGCTGTTTCTTGTCCCGCAGGTAGACATCGACGATCTCCTGCCATACGTCGTCATCGACACTGGCGGGCCGCATGATCTTCCAGCCGAAAGTGTTGCTTACGTGAACCGCCATCTGATCGGCGCCGGCATAACCCTCCTTCATCATGCCTTCGATCCACTTGCGGTTGAACAGGCGCGTGCGGAAATCGCGGCGCAAGGCGTCTTTGGCCTCCACGAGTCTCGCCGTATCGGGATCGCGCACATCGGACAGAAACCACTGCGGCTCCTTGCCGGTGATGTGAGTGATCGCCGCCGACAGGCTGCCGCCCTTGTACCATACATACTTATTGGAAAGGGGACTGCGCGTCCGGTCGGACCAGCTTCGCAGCAAGATGTCGCTGCCTTCGATTTGAAGATTGTAGGTCGTGGGAGCCGGTGTGCCCCACTGCGACTGGGTGTAGGCGTGGCGGGCAAAGCCGAGATACGTCTCCATCAAGTCGGCCCGCGTGTCCCACTCGCCCGACCGCTCGACCAGATAGTAATAGCCGGCACTACCGTACTGTCCCAGCGGTGCTCCGAATAGACGAGCTCGCGCCAGTGCCGCGGCTTTGTCGGCCGGCATGCCTTCGGCTCGGAGTCGAGCTTCGATCCGAGTCGTGTTTTGTTGGACGGCGTTTCCCGATTCGGCTTGGTCGGCTACCAGTCGCACCGCCTGATCGATCAGCTTCATCCGGGTCGGCAGCAGATCCCGGTAGTACCCCAAGATCGAAATGAACACATCGATTCGCGGTCGCCCCAGTTCGTCGGCCGGGATCAGTTCCAGATCGCCGACCCGCCCGTTGGTATCCCAGACCGGTCGCACTCCCAGCAAGTAGAGAATCTGCGATTCCATCACGCCGTAATCTTGGAACGTGGCGAACGCGTTCAGGGAGAAGGCGACTCGCCGCGGGAACGTGCCGTGCTGGGAACGGTATTGCTCGAGCATCTGGTCGACCAGCCGCACCCCCACTTCCCACGACGGTCGACTGGGGACTTCTTCGGGATTCATCAAGTACATGTTGCGTCCTGTGGGCAGCACCGACGGGTTGCGGTCGGGACTGTTTCCCGGGCCCGGCGGAACAAACCGCCCCTGCAAAGCCTCGGCGATTTGTTCGATCTCGCGCGTTGCTCCGCCGAAGCCCGCGTGCAATCGCTCGACCCATTCCAGATCGCGACGCAGGTCCTCCGAGAGCGACTCCAGCGAGGCGACCGATGTCGCGCCGACCGATTGCAGCGCCTGTAGGGGTTCGAGATTGTTGCGCAACATCTGCTCCACCAGCTCTTCGGCGCGAGCCCGCAAGAACTTCCAGCGGTCGCCCGGCGTCAGCGATTCCTCCGGTGGCACCGCGATGATCTCGTTCAGCTCCTCCAGAAAACGACGCCTCAGGCAAGTGACGATCCAGGGGATCTCGAGTTCGACCGGCGGCGGCGATCCGAGAATGTGCAGCGATACGGGGATCGTTTCGTTGTGAAGATCGTGCAGATAGGTCAGCAACTGTCGGATCCGTTCGTCGCTCAGTTCGGCATCCGCGGACAAAGTCTGCCAGCCCAGATCCTTTTCGAGATGCTGCTGGCGACACTGCTGAGTGATCCGGCGCCGGAACGCTTCCTTCAGAGCGCCTTCGGGTAGTGTCATCCACTTGTCAATGTCGGCATGGAGGGAGGCCAGTTCATCGGAGAGTTCGGCGGCTACCGAGGGAGGCACGAGATGATCGACCAGTACGGCGTAGGCTCGCCGTCGTACGGGTGAAGACTCGCCGAGATTGTTGATCACCCACGGCTGGATGTTGGGCATCGATCCCATCAAGATGTCCGGCCAATCGGACTTCGATAATCCAGACGGTTTTCCCGGCAAAAGGAATTCGCTGCCGTGCGTGCCGAAATGGATCAGCGCGTCGGCTCCCAGTTCCTGTTCGAGCCAGAAATAGGTGGCCACGTAGTTGTGCGGGGGTGGCACACGGAGGTCGTGCAGTTTGGACGAGTCGAAGGCTTCGCCTCGGAGCGGTTGGGGAAGCAAGGTGATGTTGCCGAGTGTGACCTTGGGAATCACGATGTAGGACTGTCGGCCGTCCCGCCATACCATCAGTTTTCCCGGAGGTTCGCCCCAGGTCTCGATGAGCTGCCGGCGCTGCTCCTGGGGGACTCGCTCGGCCAGCCATTTCCGATAGGTATCCACGGGAACCAGTGCCGCGTGTCCGCTTCTGGCCAGGGGTTCCAGCAGTTCGGCGTTCCAGGGACCGATCAGGCGTCCGTGTTCTTGGAGCTGTTCCATCAGGGTCTGCTCGGTCGGCGGGAGGGACTCGACGTGGAACCCTTCCTGTCGCAAATGTCGCAGCAACTGGAGCAGGCTGCGGGGCGCGTTCATGAACATCCCCGTCGCGCTGCCTCGCATCAGCTCCGCCTTGCCCGCTTCGCGGTCGTAGTAGATCACCGCGATCTTCTTTTGCGGGTTGGGTTTGGTGGCGAGTCGGCACCAGCCGGCAACGCGTCCGACCAAGTGCTCGATGCGATCGGGGATCGGCCGGAAGGCCTCGGCAGCGGCGGGATGATCGACGCCCGCTCCCACCATCGGTTCGATGGCCCCCAGCAGCTCCTGGCTGGTCAACTGGAAAGCCAGATCGTTGGCGGCCAAGCCGGTCAACTGCTTCTGCCATTCGTCAATCGATGGGGAGCGTACGAAGACGGAGTGGAGGTGGGGGACATTCAGCGACGTGCGAAACTCGTGCGACTCACGGCTATGGCATGTGTGAATCACGACCAGCGGGCCGAAGTCGCGGAGAACTTGTTCGTAGCGAGCATTGAGATCGACGACGGCAACTGCCAGCATCCCCCGCTGCTCCAGCGATCGGATCAACGCATCGACGACTCGCGGTTGCTGGAACGTCAGGTGAGTTCCGTGAACGGCAATGACCACGCGTGGAGAATCCGGCTTGGCACGGCCGGATCGCTCACCGGCCCACTTGAGAAAACCATCCAGATCATCGAACAACTCGCTGTGATCGGGATGATAGAGTTTGCCGCGGATGTCCACGGTCTCCGGTGGTTCGATCTTCCCTGGCAGTTTGAGATACTCCACGCGGATGTAGTCCAACATCCGCGCGAGGTTGGTTCGATTGCTGCCGTAATACGACCGCAGCCGAGAATCTTGTTTCAAGATTCCGGCGTTGACCAACTTCGGGAGGTGTTTTTCGGCCAGCCCGGAGATCGAAACGACATGAGTCGTTCCTCCGTCGACGGCTTTGCGAATCAGACTGGCCAGTTGTTTTCTCGTTCCGGATCGCACGTGTTGAACCAGGATCACGTCATAGGGGCCGGGGGGAATGTCCCCCTCGGCGATCGCTTCGTCCGTCCAATAGACCAGCTCGATGTCCTCGTGCGAGTTGAGCTCTGTGAGCGCCGGAAAAATGCCCCCGTGCAACCCGACCCAGGCGATCCGGTGCGGGGGAGGCTCGGCCGCCCCAGCGGGGAGATTCCAGGCGACAGACGACCACACCGGCAGCAGACATGCCACCAGCGACAGGAAAACACTTGAAAAGAGTCGGTGAAATCGCATGCAGGCGGTCTCAAGCATTCGGCGGTGGTCGCTGGGTGGAAGACCGGCAAGCCGCCTCCCCGGGGGGTGACGCTTACTGGAAAGCATCGTTGGCGTTGTCACCCTCCCGGATCGTTCCCAGCGCTTGGATGGTGCGATGAGCGATCCCGTTGGAGAACCTCTGAACCGAACCGTCGCACATTCCGAACATGGCACCGCCGGGATGCGCGCTGCGAGCCGCGAAGTTGGTGCACCCGTTATGGGGCGCTTTGCAGTCGAAGAACAGATCGTTGGGAGGACGGCTCGTGTTGAGCAGATTATTCTCCGGTTTGCCGCCGAGCCAGCGGGTCGCTCGATCCGAAGCGTTGGGGAGCAGCGCCTGGCAGGACCGGATGTTCTCGGCGTTGGCCCCCACGCCGCCGCCGCGCCGCGCGAAGATGTAGTTGTCCTTGAGCGAAGTCGGGTTCATGTCTCCCTTGAGCGTTTCCCCGATCGCGATCGTATTGGATGTCCCGTCCTTGATTTCGCGCAGTCTGGTGAACGTGTTGTGGCCGAACACTCCCGAGCACTTCTTACCGCGGCAGCGGCAGTGGATTCCCTGATTGCCCAGGTAGTTGGTGGGCGCCCATTGGAGGTCGACCCGCCCGATCGGATCACTCGGACAGAGGTAGACCGAGACTTCATACCCGCCGACCTGCCGATTGTGCGGAGATCCGGCGGTCTGCTGGAAGTTGATCTGCAGGTGCAGTGCCTGCTCCTCGACATACGGCAGAATGAAAGCCTGCCAGCCGAACTGGTGGCGGTAGGTACGGCCGGTCGTGCCGGTTTCCAAGTGACCCGGCGGAAAAGCCTGATGGGAGTCGTGGTACATCAGCAGGGCCAGCATCTGTTGCTTGACGTGGTTGCCGCAACTGATTCTGCGAGCGGCCTCGCGGGCGAACTGAACGGCCGGCAGCAGCAAGCTGATGAGGATGCCGATGATGGCGATCACTACCAGCAACTCGACCAAAGTAAAGCCGTGGATGCGACGAACCGACATGATAAACTCCTGCAAGAGAGCGGCCGACTAAGGGGCTGTCCCAAAATCCATGTTGCCAGCAACACGCCCGAGGCCGGAAAGCGGCGCGGCGGGTTTGGTTACAGGCTCTAAGAGACCTGGCTATTCGTCGAGCGTATCGATCCATTCGCGGATCTCGTCGGCGCATTTCTGGTTGCACACGACGTACAGCACGCCCTTGTACGTGAAGGTGTTCTCTTTCGTCACCTTGGCGATTTTCCGGTCACATGCCGCGCAGGGGGCCGACGTATCGAGGACGGTGGTGACCTGCGGGACAGGCTGCGGATTGGCGTCGCCGCACCCGGCCAGCGGGAGCAACAACGCCGCAACAGCCGCGCAGGCAGCTTGCCATTTCCTTCGTTTCATACCATCCTCCGTCCGATTCTCGCAGATGCCCTCGGCGCCAGATGAACCACGAGAAAGAGCGGGGCTCCGGCCGAACCGATCGATGTGTCGCGGTTGGTGTGAAGCACTCCGCAATCGATTGGCTAGCGTTGGTTTTTTCAGTTCGACCGGAGCCGCACTCATTCACGAATTCGGCTGGGCATCCCGACAATGCAATGAGTGTGCCAATCGGTTCGGTCTGCGGGAGGGCGGTATCGCCAAAACGCGCTCCCCGCCCCGTTTGGCAGCCTGTACCAAGTCCTTTTCCGAAATCACCGGCCGTGCCGTTTCTTGGGACGCAACTTCGTTCCCAAGACGAACGCCTGTCACACGGTGCGACACGCGTGTCGCGCCGCGTGACCGGGGGAGCAGGCCCGAGTCGGGGCGAGACTGGACGGGCGCCGCCACCACGGTCATACTTGAATTCGAGTGGGATTTCGGTCTTTCATACGGAAAAACGGCCGCCATGCAATGGCCGATTCGCAACCAGGTTCTTTTCCCAATGGTGGGGGTGCTCGGCGGAGTGATCCTCTGCCTGAGCTTGGTGAGTGCGCGTCTGGCGTCGAATTGGATCCGCGGAGAAATGGACGCGCAGGCCGAGAGCCTGCAGCGGACTCTGAGTGAAAGCCGGTTTCCCCTGACCGATTCGGTACTGGAACAGATGGCCGGACTTTCCCGCGCCCAGTACGTGCTGGTCGACGACTCGGGAGACGTGATCGCAGCCAGTGGTCCGGACTTTGCCCACATCGATTCGCAAGAATGGCTCCGGCTGGAACGAGCGAGACACCCGGGTATGCGGTCCGTTACGCTGGGCGGGCGTTCGTTCTATCACCGCTTCTTCCCCATCGATCGCAGGAAGGCCGGGGGCGAGCTGACGAGGCTGCACGTACTGTTCCCTGCGGAGACTTATGTGGCCGCTTGGCGTCGAGCCGTTTATCCGCCACTGGCGGTCGGAGCAGTGGCGCTGGTGATCGTCGTCTTCCTCAGCCTGTGGACCGCTCGCCGTGTGACCGCTCCGCTGGCTCGGTTGCGGGAGCACGCCGCGCGGTTGTCCAGCGGAGACTTCGGCGTACTCGAGGTGCCGCGCCGCCGAGACGAAATCGCGGAATTGGTCGAAGCGGTCAATCGGATGGCCGAACTGCTGGCTCGTTACGAACAAGATGTCCGCGAAGCCGAGCGGATGGAGACATTGACCCACTTGGGCAGCAGCATGGCTCATCAGATCCGTAACGCGGCAACCGGTTGCCGGTTGGCGATCGACTTGCATCGACAGTCGCTCGCGCCCGATCAGCGAGACACCGAAGATCTGCGGTTGGCCCGGGACCAACTGAAGCGAATCGAGAGCTATCTCGAACGCTTCTTGCAACTGGGGCGGGGCGTTCAGGAGCGAAGCGGAGATGCCTGGTCGGCGGAGCGAACGCTGTTTCTTGCCGAAAGCGATGCCAGATCCAAGGCCTCGGACGTCATGGACGCCGCCGTGCGCCAGGTTCAGCCGATGGCCACTCACTTGGGAGTCGAATTGGAGGTGGCATCGAATGGAGCGGACGTATCGGTAGGCGTTCAGGCGGAAGCCCTGGAACAGGCGCTGGTCAACATGCTTCGCAACGGGATCGAAGCAGCGGCCGAGCGTGTCCATTCGCACTGCATGGCCATGGGCGGCGGCGATGGTGATGGTGGTGGTTCGCCGGAGAGCGCGTGGGTACGATTGGAGTGTGTGGCGGCTGAAGCAGCGGCCGAGTTCCAGGTGTGGGACAACGGCGCCGGTCCGTCCCCCGACGTAGCGGCCCGGCTCTATCAGCCCTTTACCAGCGACAAGCGAGGCGGTGCCGGGTTGGGACTGGCACTCGTGGCATGGGTCGCCCGCTCGGCCGGCGGTTCCGTCGATTGGAGCCGCCACGGTGAGCGGACACGATTCCGGCTCCGCCTTCCCATCGAACAAGAGAAACCATGAATACCCATCGAGCGCCTCGCGTTCTCGTTGTCGACGACGAACCGGCCATTTGCTGGGCCATGCAGCGGATGGGGGAATCGAGCGGCATGGAAATCGCCACGGCTCCGTCGGCCGAACAGGCCTTGCAGGCCATCGCAAAACAGACTCCCAACGTGATACTGCTCGATGTGCGCCTGCCGGGCATGGACGGCTTGTCGGCCGTATCGTGCTTTCGACGGCAGTTGCCGGACGTCCCCATCGTCATCATGACGGCTCACGGCGACCTGGAAACCGCTGTGCGTGCGGTCCGCGAGGACGTCTTCGAGTACATCGTCAAGCCGTTCGACCTGGACCAGATCCGCCATGTGATCGAACAGGCGCTCAGCGCCAGTCGAGGCGAGGCAAGCCGCACCGCCAGTGAAGAAATCGAGCCGATATCGGGGTTCGTCGGTCGCACTCCGGCGATGCAGGAAGTGTTCAAGTCGGTAGCGCTGGCAGCCTGCTCCGACGCCAGTGTACTGATTACCGGTGAAAGCGGGACGGGGAAAGAGCTTGCCGCCAAGGCCATCCATCGGCACAGTGCCCGGCGAAGCGGACCGTTCGTGGCCGTCAACATCGCTTCGCTTCCCCCGACCCTGGCGGAAAGCGAGTTATTCGGACACGTCCGCGGCGCATTTACCGGCGCCGATGCCGACCGTGTCGGCCTGCTGGTGCAAGCCGATGGTGGTACGCTGTTCTTGGACGAAGTGGCCGACATTCCGTTGCCCGTCCAAGTCAAGTTGCTGCGGGTGCTGGAAGAAGGGGAAGTCGTGCCGGTGGGAGGCCGCACCGCCCAAGCCACCGACTTCCGCATCGTGGCCGCCACGCATCAAGACTTGTGGTCGGCCGTGGAAGCGAAGACCTTTCGCCATGACCTCTATTTCCGCCTGGCCACGTTCCGAATTCATCTGCCACCGCTGCGTGAGCGGGCCGATGACATCGCGCTGCTCGCCGAGTTCTTTCTGCAGCAGTTCGGCAGAAACGGTGAAGCCCTCTCGAAAGAAACGATCGAGGCTTTGCAGAGCCGTCAGTGGTACGGCAATGTTCGCGAGCTGCGCAACGCATTGGAACACGCCACGATCGTAGCCCGGCAGGGGCCGATCCAACCGTGGCACTTGCCCGATGCCATCGACCGGCCGCTCGATGCCGACGACCGGAAACAAACTCCGGAAGCTCTGTTGCAAGAATGGGTGGCTCGCTGGACCGAAACGATGATGCGGCAGCGTCAGAACGAGGGCCGACTGCACGACGCGTTGCTCGAGCTGGTCGAACAACCGCTGTTTCGCGCCGTGTTGAACGAAGAAGGCGGCAACTTCAAAGCGGCCGCCGAGCGTCTGGGAATCCACCGCACGACGCTCCGACGCAAGATCGACTCGATTTGACGCGAGCCCTCCGCGGCCACGGATCGCCTACGGGGCCAACGTTGTGAGCGGCGATTTCTCCGGGATCGACGTCGGCCCCGACCATTCCGTGAGAAGCCGTCATTCTCTGCCGTTCCGCGTTGCCGCCATCGCCACGACTCTTGCGCTTCCGTAACTCTGAAACCGCACAGAGCCGTCACAATAGAGGAAATACGCGCCCGCAGGATGCATGCTCCAGTAGTGCAGCACGTGACAAGGATTCTCCAGGGATCCCGCCTGGAACTGCGCTCGCGACAAAGGGCACTGCGCCAGCAGATCACGTCGGACGTTCACTTCGGCTACCCCCAGGATCATATCACCACTACCCTGATTAAATCCCGCGCCGGCATAGAGCCAGCCCCAGCAATAGTCTTGACTCGGGGGACGCTCGCCAACCATGATCGTGTTGCTCGTGCCGTCCCTGATGTGACGCAGGGCGATTCGCGAATCGGCGAACAGCACTCCGTCGGCTTTTTGAACATCGGTCCCCAAGACTCCCAGATAGTTCGTCAGCGCCGCGTAATATCGCCCTCGTGACATGCGAGGCTGATCCGCCCGGCCGTCAGTGGGACAACTGAATACCGAAACAGCTTGAGCGAATCCGGCGTGAGGTACTTCATCGAACGGAATCCACGCCCGGCCGTAATCCTGGATGGCCATCTCCCACAGTTCTTCCCGCTCGAGATACGGATAGAGATGAGCAGCCCAACTCAAAAATGGCTTGTTCGACTTCGTCCAGTTGACGCCCGGCGGATAACGGTCGTACGCATCGTGATGCATCGTCAGTGCGGTGCCGATCTGCCGCAGATTATTGCTGCAGTGGACTTGTCGCATCGATTCGCGCCCCCGCATCACCGCAGGAATCGCCAAACCGGTCAAGATAGCGACAATGGCGAGGCAGATCAGCAACTCGACCAGACTGAATGCCCGCGTTGCTGTCTTTTTCATGGCATGCACCTCCGGTTCGAGCCTGTCATCGGTGAAATTCCTTACGCTCGGCGTTTGGCCACCAGGATCGCACTAATGGCCAGAAGAGCGATGCCCACACCGAGGAAGATCCATAACCGATAGCCGCGCGTACGCACTCCCTCGGGCTCCGGCAACCCATAATAGCTGAGGTAAGCCTCGTCCTTGTCGAATCGTCGCGAGATGTGTCGCACGTCGCACCGGGACTCACTCCAGCCCCAGCGAGCCACGTCTCCACCCATCTTCTGCAGAGCCAGGGGCCCCAATTCCTCGCGGCGCTTTTGCCATGCCAGCCCTTGAGGCGTGACAGCCCATCCCGTGAAGGTGATTACCAAATCGGTTCCTTCTCGATGCACGATACTCACCTGTACTGGCAACAACGCGTGCTCCTCGGATACCACAACGATCAGACGCAGCAAGTGGGTCGCCTCCATCCCCGCCTTGGTGAGTTTCACGTCGAATCTCCGCACGCGACGACCCGACTCCACTTTTCTCTCTGCAGAGCGCACCTCCCAGTCCCCCTTCCGGAGCGTCTCCCACAGGTTCGTATGAAACCTTAGCACCTGACCGACAAAGTCAGCGCGGAACTGCTGGTTCACGAATTCTTGATACTTCTCATCGGTCCGCTTGGCGAGCCCCGTAAGTCGCCATGGTCCCGCCCCCGCTTTGACAATTCGAGCGGCATACGAAGGGTTTTGGATCAACACCGTCGTGATGTCGTCCTCCGCTTTAACCGAGCTTACGGCGAACTTCCCAGCTCTCTTGCACACTCGGACCACTCGAACCCGGCGCTGGGGATCGACGCTTCTATCTTCCTCGATTCGGATCTGGTAATGGTGGCTTCTCTTCTCCCACCCGCTCTCCCAACGAGCCCAAGCATCTATCACTTCCCGAAAACTCGAGGATGGATCGGCGATCGCAGTATCATCGGAGCCGAGCGTCGCGTTCGACACGACACATGACAACATCACCGCTAACGTTATCACCGCCGATGCCGCTCGCAGCAACGTGCGATTCGCGGATTGCCAGACGATGCGCACAGCCTCGATCCACCACATTGTCAATTCGTGCTTCAAAATGCGCATCATGGCGTCCCTTTGCAATAACAGTTACCCGTAACGAGGCTCAGTATACAATCACACCGGCTAAACGGCGACATCGGGTCAGGCTCGCACGGGTCCGGCAGCGTACCACATGCCACAGTACTCCTGCCCGATGAGCGCCTGGATTGCAGACACGATACCGAATAACGTGAACAACATCGCTGCGAACTGCCATATTCTGCGGTGTTGACGTCCCAGGTACAACACAGCCCCCAGGAACACTTCGCCACAAGCCAACAATGAGAACGCGACAGCAGGTAGGAGCGCCACTTGGGAACGGAAAAAGACGAGATCCGGGAGCCACGCGCTGAGCTTCAGCGTTCCAGCAGAAACCAGAACGGAAGATGCAATCAGTGCGACTGTCGAGCGACCGCCAAGTAGACAGCCGACGCGAGAGAACATGACAGCCGTCCTCCCAAGTTCACTGCGATGAAGCATAGCGAAAAGAAACCGGCAAGTGACGGCAAATCACCGACACCGCACTACTGACAGTACGCCGACGAGGATTGCCACCGCTCCTTAGAAGCCGACGTGAATTGTACCCCCCCCCCCCCCCCCCTTGCCACC
>JALSIV010000200.1 GCA_026989685.1 Pirellulaceae bacterium
AAGCCGTGCAGTACAAACTGGCGGTGGCGTTGCAGGAATCGGGCGACTTGCCCCAAGCGATCGAGGTCTTCCGGGATCTGCTGAAGGTCAAGGGGTCGATGGTCGTGGCACAGGTGGCGGCGGCTCAAGCCTACGAAATGTGGGCCGAACGGGACAAGCGGCCGGAGCTGTATGAGAAGGCGCTGGTGGGAGCCTATCCGGCCGGGAAGCGGAAGTCGAACGTGATCTGGGGCTGGATCCGCCTCGCCAGAACCACCATGCGCTATCCCAAGTTCCGTGAAACGTTTTTCGAGGCGCAGTACCACACGGCTTATTGCCAACTGCGGATGGCCGAAGCCGAACGGGATGGAGCCAAGAGCAAGCGACTGGCTCGAAGTGCCAAGCTCACCATCATTCAGACGCAGCGCGCTTTCCCGGAAATGGCGAGCGGCCGATGGCGGTCCCGGTTCGACAGCCTGATGAAACGCATCCAAAAGCGTCTGGGCGAGTCGGCCGTGGGACTCAAGGCGATTTCCAAGACCAAAAAGAAAAGTCGGCGAAGTTAGGCCGACCCGATGTTCACCAAGGAGTTTTCGATGAAACGAATCTCATCGCTCGTCGTGTTTTGCCTCGCGATCTTCGCGCTGGTCGCCACTGCCCGCGCCCAGAAGGACGATCGTCTCAGCACGAAGTCGAGCCGGACCTACACCGGAGAAGTGTCGACCGTGGGGCGGAATGAAGTGACAGTGACGACTCGAGCCGGCGATCGCAAGATCCCCGTTAACGAAATCGAGAAGATCAATTTCGGGGAAGAACCTCGGGAGTTGCGGCTCGGTCGCGAATCGGCGCTGCGATCGAATTACGATCGCGCCATCGAGGATCTCAGCAAGGTCAATATCGAACAGCTTCCTCGAGACGTGATCAAACAGGACGCGATGTTCTACCTGGCTTGGTCCACCGCCAAGCAGGGGCTCGAGGGAGGCGACAAGGCCAAAGGAGCTCGCATGCTGCAGCAGTTCCTCAAGGCCTACCCCGACTCGTTCCACTACTACCAAGCCGTGCGAACCTTGGGGGACCTGGCGGTGGCATTGGGGAGACACGATGTGGCCGTCGGCTACTATCGCCAGTACGGTGAAGCTCCGTTCCCCGAGTACCAATTGCAGGCGGCATTGAAAGTGGCGTCGGCGCTGCGAGTCCAGCAGCAGTGGGAACCGGCACTCGCCGAATACGAAAAAGTGCTCGCCAATCCGCTCGATTCGCCCGAGGTCATGAAACAGAAACAGTTCGCCAAAGTGGGAAAAGCCGCCTGCCTGGCCGGTCTGGGGAAAGCCGAAGAGGGCGTGGCCATCATCGGGCAGGTGCTGCGGGAAAACCCGGCCGAAGGCAACGGCAGCTTGTACGCTCGCGCCTATAACGCGCTGGGTGATTGCCACCGCCAACTGGGACAACCCAAACAGGCGTTGCTCGATTACCTCCACACCGATCTGCTGTTTGCGCAGGACGAGCCGGACGCTCATGCCGAGGCGTTGTTCCACCTGGCCAAACTCTGGAGAGAGGCCGCCAACAATTCCGAGCGAGCGTTGCAGGCAACGACATTGCTTCGCAATCGTTACGCGGGAACTCGGTGGTCCAAGAAACTGGGCGAAGGGTAGGTCGCCGCGTGGCACATCATTGGGTTTTTTCTCCGGCAATGGTTTACGAGTACCGTGATCAGACTAAAATATAGGCTTGGCATAGTTTGCCGTCACCGCGGCTTCGGGGCCCGGTGTTCCTCACGCGACGCGTCCGGCAACGGATGCCCCTCCGGCGACAATTTCACACCTTTCTCTCAAATCGATACGGAGTCATTCATGCAACGGCGTCTGAAAGGTCGGTGGCTGAGCTGGTTGGCGTTTCTGGTGGCAATCGGGCTCGTCCCCGTCTACCACCCCAGCATGCCCACTACGTCGACGGCAGTTGCCCAAGAGGAAGAGGGGGACGATGCAGGTGACAAAGGCGGCGAGAAGGTAGAGGCCCAAGAAAAGGGTGGCCCATCGCAGCAAGAAACCAAGAAGTCGCGGTCCTGGCTGAAGTGGATTGTCGATGCGCTGGGACCGGGCTATGTACTGATCTTTTTCGGCCTGTCGTTCACGCTGGTAACCCTGCTGGTGATGAATCTCCTGGCGGCCAAGCGCGACAACGTCTGCCCGGTGGCACTGGTCGAGGAATTCGAGGGACTGCTCGACGAGAAGCGGTACCAGGAAGCCTACGAGCTGGCGAAGACGGACGAATCCTTTTTGGGACAGGTCTTGTCGGCCGGACTGGGAAAGATCTCCAAAGGTTACAACTATGCCATCGAAGCCATGCAGGAGGTGGGCGAAGACGAGAACATGAAGTTGGAGCATCGCCTGAGTTACATGGCGCTGATCGGGACGATCAGTCCGATGGTCGGTTTGTTCGGCACGGTGCACGGCATGATCAGCTCGTTCAGCGAGATCGCTCTGTCGGGGTCGACTCCCAGTGCTTCGAAGCTGGCCGAAGGTATTTCGACGGCTCTGTTCACCACGCTGCTGGGACTGGCGATCGCCATTCCCGCCATCGCCTTTTACAACATTCTCAAGAACCGAGTCGCTCGGCTGGTGCTGGAAGTGGGAATTCTCAGTGAGAACCTGATGGAACGATTCGAGAACGTCGGCAAGAAGAAGAGTTCTTAAAGCACAACAAACCCGCCGTGCCACTTCCCAGCCTCGAGGACGTTGCTTGCATCATGGAGTTTCGTGGCGGCCTGTCGGGCGGTTGGCGCTGGTGAGGAGTTCCCGGTCATGCGGATCCGCAAAGCCAAAGACACGTCCGTCTACGAAGGCGATTTGACGCCTATGATCGACATGACATTCCAGTTGATCGCCTTCTTCATGGTGCTCATCAACTTCCAGCAAACCGAGCAATACGCCGATGTGGAGTTGCCGATCAGCGAGTTGGCGCAACCCCCCGAGCAGCCGCTG
>JALSIV010000201.1 GCA_026989685.1 Pirellulaceae bacterium
TTGCAGCGCCGACCAGCGATCCGTTGTCGAACCGCGTCATCCCCCTCCCGTTTTCACCTGGACCGATCAGAGCGACCAGGCGGGACATGGCGGCGTTGCCCTCCGCGTCTTCCTCCGATGTGTGGAGGAATGGCCCGCCGACCGGAAAGACGGCCGACTCGGTTTGTAGAAACTCGCGGACATCGTCGATCAGCCCGGATAGCGCTTGCCGCACCTGATGTCCGGCCGGGAGCAAATAGTTGGTCGCCTGCACCGCGAAGGGCAAGTGGAGCCACAACGTTTCCCAGCCCTCGGGACGAGGTGGCTGAAACGCGAGCAGAATCTCCTCCCGGTAGGAGATGGTCGCGCGCTGGAACGTGAACCGAGCCTGGCTCAATAGCGACTTGCGTGTGGAGTCGCGCAACAGTTTCGTGAACAAATCGACGGGCACTCCCGACTGCCGCGCCCGCTGGGCAACCACGGTGGTGACTTCCGGCGGCAACGGCAGGGAATCGCCGATGTGATCCTTCCAGGCATCGATCAGTCGCCGGAGTGCCGAGCCTCGTTCTTCACCAAACGGAGCCGCGGGGTCCTGGCATACGGGGGCCGACACGATCTCGCCGGGGAGCGGAGAAGCATTCAACGCGGCGACCGCATAATGGATCTGGTTCACCTTCCAATGGTAATGGGAGCGGAGTCTGTCGCTGAGAGGTTTCGCGCCCCATTTCAGCGGGCGCAGATTTCCCATCCAAACGACCGCGACCGCGATGGGCGATACTCCGAGTTCCTCCGCTGCTTTTTCCAGTTCTTCGCTGGAGAGCAGCGGTAGTTCCGTTGCCTGCTCGACTGCCGTGATGAACCTTTGCAGATCCGCGCTGCTCCAGTCGGGTGTGGCGTCGCAGTTGACGATCATTCGAAACCCCGCGGGCGGAAGATACCGGCCTTTCGGCGAGTATTCCAGAATCTCGATGATGCTGTTTTGGTGGGCGATCTGCCGGGCGATATAGCGGTTGCCGTTTTCCGCCCAGGCCAACGGAGAGTTCGGCAAATGCCGCTTGATCGCCGGATCACTGACCTGATCGGCGTGGTAGATGCGGAACGTTCCCGGCAGGTCGAGCAGGCCGCTGACGGCGAGCCACTTCAAGGCTTCGAGCCAAGGCTGGTCGAGGCGTTGGCGCAGGTTTTCCGGCGGCGTGTGGTGGTCGGTGGCTAGTAGCCAAAAGCAACGCCATGCGAGTTCGGGCAGCATCGGCAGCAGAGCGAACCAGGGCTGGGGTGCCGGTACGAGTGCAAACAACCGATCGTCAGCGCAGGAGCTCTTTGTGGGCTGTTCGAGGATAGAGTCCAGCATGGTCTTCAGCCTCTTGTTTGCCTTGCCGCCGTGGAAAAACCCGACGGCGCCGTGCATTTGCGCTGCCAGTTCGGCGGTGGCGATCCTTGCGAGTGAGGTATAGGAAGAGCCGGGGCCGGGAATGGCGAGCTGGAGCATGCCGGAGCCGACCGTTTCGAGCGCCGCCAAAACCTCAGGGGACGGAGTCTCGAAATAGAGTTGATTTGCGGCAGTGGTTGTCGCCGATGATTCGATCAGGTTTTCAAGCCCCAACTTCTCTTCGGCGGCGATCCGCGCGATTCGTGCGATTGCGGTAACCAGTTGCGGCGGCGCTGCAGGAAGGATCGATCGGACCGTTTTCGCGATTTTCTTGCCTCTTGCCGAGTCTTCCGAGGCGCCCCGTTGCAGTGCCCGATGTGTGGTGAGCGCGGCGTCAAGCAAGCGGCGGGCGTCTTTGAGATTCAGAGAACGAAGGCGTTGGGAACTCGGCAGATGGCGCACTTTCATCAAGTGCAGAAAGTCGATTGGCACCTTGGCGGGTTGTCCGGCGATGTAAGTGGCTCGGTTGTCCGAGTAGTCCGCGATACCCACGCCGCTGGCCGCGGCGTGACCGGCTGCGGCGTCTTCGAAGGAACGCGTGGCGTAGCGTTGCCGACCGTAGATGCCCGGCGGAGGTTCCGGCTGGGCCGTGGCCTTCACTAATTCGTCCATGGCTTCTCGAAACAACGGCGCGAAGCGCGCGTCGGCGGCCAGGTGTTTCAGGTCGGAATTGCGGCGAGGGTGATCGGGCTTGGCCATCAGCCAGCCGTCAAAACAGAGCGTGACGAGGTCCGGCGGATCGCAGAGCGGAATGTCTTGCGCGAGGAACGCCTCGATTACATCGACGTCGATGTGAATCCACCCGTGCCGGCGATCATCGAACAGCGGAATCGGGCGGCCCTCCTTTCTCAGGGGGGCGGCCATTTTTTCGATCAGATCAAACAACTGTTTTTCTGCCGTCGATTGCAGTCGACCGAGGCGTGCGATCCACACCGCACGGCCGCCGGGAATCTCGGGGGCAGGAGGCAGCTCGTCGGCAGACAGCAACTCGAGCGCACCGCACTCATCGAGAAAGTCGAGCCACGGCCATACCGGATGGTCGCCGTAGTAACGGGGTTCGGGGCGGGTGTGTACCAGCAGCCACATGGCGAATAGCGAATTGCGGCGGCAGATTCGCTTCGCATGACTCTTGAGCGAACGCCAGAAGGCCAGCGGAGCTCGAGCCATCGAGGGAGCGGAGACGATTTCTTCCAGCACGTGTTCGACTTCTGTGTCGGCGTTCCGGCCGGCCGCCTTGGCTAGGCGAATCAAGTCCTTGCCCATCGTGGCCGTTGGAGCCAGCCCGCCGAATGTGCGCCGCACGACCAGGTCCCGAAAGACATCGTATGCCTCGGCGGCGTCGAACTGCTGCTGCAGGTCTTTGGCATATTGGGTGATGGCTTTGCCGGAAAGGCAGCCGCTGAGGGTAAACTCCAGTACGGTGTCGCGCCGATGATCCCGGTCGATGTCCAGGGCGTGTGTCCGTTCGGCCTCGAGCGCCTTGGAGAACGCTCGCGCTGCATAGTTCTGGTTCCCCAATTCCTTGTAGGCTCGCG
>JALSIV010000202.1 GCA_026989685.1 Pirellulaceae bacterium
TCGTCCCACAGTGCGGCGGCTTTCAGACTTCTCTCACAGACTTCTTGCAGTACCGACTTCTGCCGAACGCCGTCGATGCGGAGCGGGTAGACGACGTTTTCGAAGATGCTCATGGGGAACGGATTCGGCTTTTGAAAGACCATGCCCATCCGTTTGCGCAAGTCGATGACGTCAACGTGAGGCGCAAAGATGCTCTCGCCTCGCAGCCGCGCATCTCCCGAAAACGTGACGTTGTCGATCAGATCGTTCATGCGGTTGACCGAACGCAACAGTGTGGACTTGCCGCAACCGGACGGTCCGATCAGAGCGGTCACTTTTCCTTCGGGGATGGAGATGGTGACATCGAACAGAGTCTGTTTCGAACCATACCACAGGCTGAAGTTCTCAAACGTGAGCACGGCTGGTTCGGCAAGCACGCTATCGTAGATCTCCGTTGCAACCGACTCACCGGCCTCGATCTGCTTCATCCGATCGGCGGTCGTGTGGGGGGCCGTCGTTTCTGGATCGATCGGCGATGTGGCCGGGGCCGGCTGCGTGGAATCGGTCTGCCGCTTCGGCGCCATGGGTCTCTGGGGGCTTGTTGTCACTTGCATGTGCCTTGTTCGTCCAGTCGATCGATGCGAGTCGTATCAGAGTCTACTGTAGTCGAAACGTTTCTTCAGCCGGGCTCGCAGCCAGATCGCCAACAGGTTCATGGTGGCCACCAGGGTGATCAGCAGCAACGTGGTAGTATAGACCATCGGTTTGGCGGCTTCGCTGTTTTGGCTCTGGAATCCCAGGTCGTAGATGTGGAATCCCAGGTGCATGAAGCTGCGCTGCAAGTGGGCGAACGGAAAGGTCGTATCCAGTGGCAGTTCGGGGGCCAGCTTGACGGCGCCGACCAGCATCAGCGGCGCGACTTCCCCGGCTCCGCGAGCCATCGACAAGATGACGCCGGTCATAATCCCCGGGAGGGCGCGAGGCAGCACGATGCGGCGGATAGTCTGCCAGCGGGTGGCTCCGCATGCCAGCGAGCCTTCGCGCATCGAGCGGGGGACGGCGGCCAGAGCTTCTTCGGTGGAGACAATCACGACCGGTACCGTCAGCAGTGCCAGCGTGAGCGACGCCCAGAGCAACCCGCCGGTCCCGAAAGTCGGGTTGGGGAGCTTTTCTGCGAATAGGAGCTGGTCGAGCGAAGCACCGACGATGTAGCAAAAGAAGCCCAGGCCGAAGACACCGAACACGATGCTGGGGACTCCGGCCAGATTGTTGACCGAGATGCGGATGATACTGACGATCCAACCACTCTTGGCGTATTCCCGCAAATAGAGCGCCGCCAGCACGCCCAGCGGGATCACTGCCAGCGACATCAGCAGCGTCATCACCACCGTTCCCCAGATTGCGGGAAAGATGCCGCCTTCGGTATTGGCTTCGCGCGGCTCGTCCGAGAGGAATTCCCACCAGCGCGAGGCGTAGATGCCGAGGCGGCCCCACCAGGTGAGTTGGTTGGGGGGGTAGGCTCGCACGATGTCACTCAGGCGGATGGTGGCGGTTTCCCCATCGGCCATTCGCAATTCCATTTCATAGCGAGCGTTTTCCTGCTCGAGGCGATCGATTTCCTTGCGGATGCGGGCGAACTCCATTTCGAGTCGCTGTTGACGGTCGGCCTCGATGCGTTCGGCCTGGCGCCAAGCTTCCGACTCCTTGCCGTAGCGCATGGCGATCCGTTTCAAGCGAAGTCGCGACTGTTCCAGTTGATGGTTGATCTGCCCGATCTTCCGTTTCTCCAAGCGGCGCCGCGCCTGCCAACGTCGGCGCACGTCGGTGTGGTGTTGCTGAAACGCCTTCCAGACTTCCGGCTCCGTAGTGGCCACGTCTTTGCCGTCGATCTTGAAACAAGTGGGAATCCCGTAGAACCTCCCCCATGCCCGGCGCTCCAGCAACAGCGCCCATCGAGGACACTGTTTACCGTTGCGGGCGATTTCGAACTCGCTCAGCCACCGGAAATGTTCGTTGGTGAACTCGTAGTTGCCGATTCGCAGCAGGCTGCGGCGCACGCGGATGTGCACCTGGTCGCTTCGATGGCGAAGCACGTGAGCAGCGACGATCGCGCGCAGCAAGCTGTCATCTTCCGATAACCATTCGAGCATCAACTCGCTGTCGCCCAGTTCCAGCCATTCCTGCTGGGTGGCCTGCCACTGTTGCCAAGATTGTTGGAGGGCCTGGGGCGACGCGAGGGCCTGGAGCGAGCGGCGGACGTGCGCGGCATACTGCGATCGGTGCTGCCGCAGTTCCCGCTCGACGAACGTGATCAGAGCCCGATCTTCGGGGAGCGGAGCGTCGCCGGTGTCGAGTGCGTCACGGATCGAAGTGACCACCGACTGAACGATCAGGGACCAGGTTTCTTCGTCGAACGGTTCTCGAGAATCCCGGTTCGACCCTGAGGTGACTGAGTGGGCGACCGACTGATAAAGACGCGGTAGGAGTAGACGCCTTGCTTCTTTGGCGGACGAGTCATCCAGAGTGGAAAGGGCGGCGTACGTCAGCTCGTAAGTGTCCGACCGAGTGAATTCTCCCATCAGCGTCTCGCCACCCACGGTTTCGATTCGTACCAGTGGTGCCGGCCAAAAGGTCGCCATTCCTTGGCAGACCACGAGAGCCAGTAGACCACCGATCATGGCGAGGCAGATGACCAGGCCGGCGGAAATCAGCCACACCATCGGTTCGGCTCGCGCCCACAACGAGTGAGCGCCGCCACGGCGGCGTGGTCGTGCCGATGGATGCGAGTGGGTTTCCGGTGGCGAAGGTGGTGGCGCCAGACTCATAGCTGAAAGGCTCGCTTGCGAAAGCGGATGCGGATGGCTTCGGCAATGGTGTTGACAACGAACGTCACGGCGAACAGCAACAGCGCCGCTACGAACAGCATGCGGTAATGGGTGCTGGCGACGACGGCTTCGGGAAGTTCCACGGCGATGTTGGCCGACAGCGTGCGGAATCCGTTGAACACGTTCCAGTCCATGATCGGCGTGTTTCCGGCGGCCATCAGGACGACCATGGTTTCTCCGACGGCCCGGCCCAGTCCGATCATCACCGCTGAAAACAGGCCGCTCATGGCCGTGGGGACGACCACGCGAACGGCCGTTTGCCAGGTCGTGGCTCCGCTTCCCAGGGATGCGGCTCGCAGGGACTGGGGGACGGCCGTGAGTGCGTCATCGGCGATGGTGAAGATGATGGGAATGACGGCGAAGCCCATGGTGGCGCCGACGACCAGCGCGTTGCGTTGGACGTACGTTCCCACGAAGACGCCTCGAGGATCCCAGGCCCACCGCTGGAGCATCCAGCCGGCGGCCGCGGCCAGCATGACGGCTACGGCAGCTCCCAGCACGAATCGGGCGAGGTCGGCCAAGGCGTAGATTCGCGGTGGCGATACGGCCAGCCGGTGGCGCATGGCAGGCGTGATCCAAGTCGCGGAAAGCCAGGCCACCGCCAGTGCCGAGAGAGGCAGCAGCAACAGCATCCACGCCGGTGTTCCGCTTCCGACTTGGCCGTCGAGCCAAAGGGAGAAACTGCCGGCGAACAGGAGTTCTTCGGCGGCCGGGGCGATTTTGTGAGCGGCCACCAAGCCGAGCGCCATGGCCAGGGCGACCAGCGGCAACCGCCACCTTTCCCAGGCAACCAGCCGGCGCGGAGGCAGCAATTGCCAAAGATAGGCGCCGAGCAACACGGCTAGCGGAAGGGTGACCAGCGAAACCAACAGCGCAACGATCGATTTCTCCACCAGCGGTGCGAAGACCAGGGCGGCGAGAAAACCGAGGACCACACTCGGCAGGCTGGCCATGATCTCCAGCGTCGGCTTGACGACTCGCCTGGCGCGAGGACGCATGAACTCGCTGGTGTAGATCGCGGCAAGCAACGCCAGCGGCACGGCGAACAACAGCGAGTAGACGGTCGCCTTCAGCGTTCCGAATACCAGTGGCATCAAACCGTATTTCGGTTCGAAGTCATCACTACCACTGGACGATTGCCAGACGTGCTGGGGGCTCGGGTATCCCTCGTACCACACCGGGCGGAAGACCGACGACAGCGTCGTTTCCGGATGAGGCGCGTCGATTCGCCATGAGGCCATCCGTGTGTCCGTCGCCGCGATCAGCCGGTCATCTTTGGGAGCGATGGCCAGTTGCATGCCATCGTGTTCCGGCTGGTCGAATCGAGTTTCCGCCAGGAGTTGTTCGCTGGTGATGTGGTACAGACGGATACGCCCGTCGGCATAAGCGGTAGCCAACATGCGCGAGCGGGACGAGGGAGCCAGTGAAACGACGGCGCGCCCCGTCGCCTCGAATCGATGTGCGGTAATCCACTTTCCGCCGTCGGGCGTGTTCGCCGATTCCGGTTTGATGCGAAACCAGACGCGGAGTTCACCGTGGGTGTCTCCGGTGACCAGTGACGTCTTCCCGATGAGGAAGGTCATGGCGGAGAGTTGCCGGTTCGAGTCGGGGACCAGATCGATCTGTTCGACCAAACGGGGCTCTCGGATTCTCTGCAGATCAAATCGGAGGGCCCAACCATCCGGCCAGGCCAGAATCGCGTTGTCTCCCAGTCCAGTCAAGGCGACGAAAGCCGCGAAGGTTTCATTGTGAGGTTCGACTTGGATGGAGCCTGAGCGGCTGCGCAGCTCCACTTTTCCCGTCAGCAGGTTCTTTTTCTGGGTGACTTTGCCGACGTGAAGCCGGTGTGCGGAGTCGAGAGCCGCGAAGACTCGACCGTTGCCGGTGCTTGAGAAGTCGAGTGCTCGAATGGCTTGGGCCGACTTGACCCGGAGAGCCGGTTGCCAGTCGAGGCGGACGGTGCGCCAGCGCCATTGGTTTTCACTTGTTTTCTGTAGAATACCGCTCCGATAAATGACCGGCCGTCGGGCGGCCGAGGTGCGCAGCTCCTGCGGGAGCGAGGACGGGTCGAGGAACTCGGTGGTGAATGCTATCTGACCGAATCGAATGGTGCCGTCGGCGAATCCCAGAGCGAGCTGGCGGTCGCGAGAAGGGGCGGCCACGCAGGTCGGCTCGCCGTCCGGTGGAGCGTGCTCGACCAGCAGCCGGCCTCCGGCTGCTTCAAAGACCCGGAGCGTGCCTCGATCATCGAGAGTCCACACCAATTGGTTGTATTCGTCGATGCCGGCATGCGAAAAGGGAATTGCCGGCCTTGCCCGACTCGGCGCTTCGGCGAAACGCCAGGTCGTGACAGGCAGTCGCGTGAGACGCTCGGGGCGAAACAGGGGAAGGACGACCCATGCCAGAAAGACGGCGACCAGCAGGATCGTGGCGATGGTGGCGGTGCCGCCTACGGTGATGACCCACGTAGCCGCGCGGTCGATTAGCCGCACCAACCGCCGATTCGTGCGGCGGCGGCGAAAACGAGACCCTCCTGTTTCTGCGGTGCTCCTGCTGGCCGAGTCGGATGGCATGGGCTGGAGAGTTTCTTGTGCCGGTAACAGAACCTGCTGTGCCGCTGTCCGGCCTCAAGCATGTTCCTTGCAGCCTGGCGTTGTGCGACAGCCTTTTTCAGTGGTCGATGTGTACGGCTTGCAGAGCTTCAGCGGCAATCGACGCGGGAACCGGATAATAGCCCGCTTTGACGACATCCTGCTGGCCCTGCTTGCTGAAAACGTAGCGAATGAACTCGCGGCGGAGCGGGTCGAGTGCACTGCCGGGCTTGTAGTTGATGTAGAGAAACAGGAACCGAGACAGGGGATAGTCGCCACTATAGGCGTTTTCGGGAGTGGCTGCCACGAAGTCGCTGTCGCTGTCGACCGCGAGCGGGACCGCGCGAACGTCTGCCGTCTTGTAGCCGATCCCGCTGTAGCCGATGCCGAACCGGTCGCTGGCACAGCCCTGAACGACCGAAGAGCTTCCCGGCTGTTCCTTGACCTCGTCCTTGTAGTCGCCTCCGAATAGGGCGTGTTTCTTGAAGTATCCGTAGGTGCCGGATGCCGAGTTTCGACCGTACAGGCTGATGGGAGCCCGAGTAAAGGCTCCTCGAAGTCCCAGTTGCCCCCACAGGCGGATATTGCGGCGGTAACCGCCGCGGCGCGTCTTCGAGAAAATGGCGTCGATTTGGGGCAAGGTCAGGCCGCGGATCGGATTGTCCTTGTGCACGTAGACCGCCAGCATGTCGATGCTGGTGGAAAGGGCGATCGGCTTGTATCCGAACCGTTTTTCGAAGGCGTCGATTTCCAATTCCTTCATGGGACGACTCATCGGACCGAACTGAGCGGTCCCGGCGATCAGGGCAGGCGGAGCGGTCGATGATCCCTTCCCTTCGATCTCGATCTGTACGTTCGGGTAGAACTTCTGAAAGCCCTCGGCCCATAGCGCCATTTCATTGTTCATCGTGTCCGAGCCGATACTCTTGAGATTTCCCGAAATCCCCTGAACGGGCTGGTAACTCGGGAGTTTGGGATCGACGCGGACCTGAGCCGAGGCGGGAAGGGAAACGGCAAAGACCATTAGGGCCAGGATGAACCATCTCATGATAGGGCCTTTCCAAGACAGAGGGGCGAGATCAACTGGATGGGTCTAGCCGCACTCTACTGGGGCCATGTTAAGAGAAGGTAAAGACGGCGCAAGGGGACGATGAAACTCTGCCGTGCTCGCGCGCCGCACTGCTGCGACCAGCAGAGCGGGAGTGCCCCCACTGGCTCGGGAGCGGATCCGATTCTCAGTTTCCTCAGTTGTATCAAACCGGCTACCGCAAAGGGACTTAGAGCCTGTAACAAAACCCGCCGCACCGCTGCCGAAGCTCGGATATGTTGCTTGCGGCCTGAAGTTTTGTGACAGCCTCTTAGATCGTTGAGCGGCTGAGGTTCGGTTTTGAAATCCAGCAGTTTCACGGCGGAGAAGTCGAATACGACCCTCGTTCCGGGAGCGCTTTCCAGATGCCGCACAGGCCGAAACGCCGGATCCGGATCGGCCAGAACGGCGAGGCTGGTGACGGGCAGCCCCCAACGATCGGCTAGCCGGTAGTGATATCTGTTTCTCATGCACTACCGGAGTCTCCTTGTCTACCCGAGTCCGCTTCCGTTTTCAGTCGGATCGTGAAGCGGCTTCCGCTTCCGGGCCGACTGGTGACGGAGACATCTCCGCCGTGAACTTGGGCGATGTGCTTGACGATGGCCAGTCCCAGTCCCGTGCCTCCCAGCTTGCGGCTCCGCGACTTGTCGACGCGATAGAACCGCTCGAAGATTCGCGGAAGATGATGAGCTTCGATGCCGCAGCCCTCGTCGTCGACGTGAACCCAGACCTCTCCCTCTCGTTCTTCCCCCATGACGCGCACGGTTGTCTCGGGCTCACTGTATTTGCAGGCGTTATCGAGCAGGTTGGTTACGGCTTGTTCTAGCAGTGGAGCATTGATTTGCGCCGTGAGCTGGGGAGCGCAGACGAGTTCCAGCGAAATGCGCCTCTGTTCGGCGGCGGCTCGTGCCACTTCGATCGAGTCGGTCAGTACAGGGGCAAGCGGCTGGAGGCTGAGCCGAATGGGTTCGCGCTGAGTTCCCTGTTCCAGATGCGACAGTGCCAGCAAGTCGTCGATGATCGAATTGAGGCGGTCGCTTTGCCGCATCACGATGTTGAGGAACCGTTTGATGTCCTCTGTCTTCTCCACGTCGCCATGGACGATCGTCTCGACATATCCCTTGATCGACGTGATCGGTGTTTTCAGTTCGTGCGACACGTTGGCGACGAAATCGCGGCGGACTTGTTCCAGGCGTTTGAGTTGCGTGATGTCCTCCAGCACGACGACGGCTCCCAGGCCCGGTTCGTTCTGCTCTTGCAGAGCGGCTCCTTGAGCGCGCACGATTCGTTCGTTCTCGCCGAAAAGCGTGAATTCGGCCTCATGCGAAGTGCGTGTCTGCAGGACTTTTTCGATAAGCTGCCTCAGATCCGGATTGCGGACGACTTCGACCAGCCGTCGACCTCGAACCTGGCGAGGATCGACCGCGAACATGGAGGCAGCGGCGCGATTGATCGTGAATAGGACTCCCTCGTTGTCGACGGCGACCACGCCTTCGACCATGCTGGTGAGGACGGCGTCGAGTTCTTTTCGTTGCTGAGCCAGCAGTGAGAGTTTTTGCTGGTAACGCTTCAGGACGCTCTGGACGGACTCTCTCAGCGACTCGGTGGCGTGGAGGTGCCGAGCATCCCCGGGTAGGGGGAGCGGTCGGTCGGGAGATGTCCCGTCGAGTTGTCGGCGAAGCGAGTCCAGATCGCGGTGGAGCGGGCCGATGGCGAGCCGCCAGGCCAGAGCGAGCCCCACTGCGACTCCCATCACCAGGCCGAGCAGCACGCCGCTCATACTTGCTCCTTGAACCGGTAACCGATGCCCCGCACCGTCTCGATCCAATGGGCTGCATCTCCCAGTTTCTTGCGCAGACTGGCGATGTGCACGTCGATGGTGCGAGTTTCCGAAGCGAGCTCACCGTCGTAAATGGCGTCGGCGATCTGGTCACGGGAAAACACCCAACCGGGTCTCAGCATGAGCGTCTGCAAGATGCGGAACTCGGTGGGAGTCACCGCGATCGGATTGCCCTCGTAGGCGACTTCGTGGCGCCCTGGATGGAGGAGCCATCCCGACCGGCGCAGCACGGACGCCTCACTCGCCACCGGCCGCTCGTCCCGTCGCAGCACCGCGCGAACGCGGGCGATCAGGACGCGCGGCGAAAACGGTTTGGTGACGTAGTCGTCCGCTCCCAACTCCAAGCCGGCGACCATATCGGCCTCGTCGCTTCGGGCGGTCAACATGATAATCGCCAGCCCGGCGGTCTGAGGGTCGCTCTTGAGGCGGCGGCAGATGGTGAGCCCATCGAGATCGGGGAGCATCAAATCGAGGACGACCAAGTCCGGATTCTCGCGGCGGATCAGACGCAGGGCCCGCTCGCCCGACTCGGCGCAGCTGACGTCGTAACCCTCGCGTTCAAGATGGAACCGAACCAGTTCGAGGATCTCTTCCTCGTCTTCGACGATCACGATCTTCTTGGGGCGGTGTGTCATGGCTGGTTGTGGCTGGTGAGTCGGAGACGGGATCGTGCCGGTCACGACGGAGCCTCGCGGCATCGGAATTCGATGGTCGCCGATCCGAAGAAAGGTCGGCTCGGCGCCGCTGCGAGTACGGTCTCCGATGCTCGGCAGGTTTTCGCTCGGCTGTACCGCGGTACCACCGGCAGGCCGGCAACTCGGGCTGACGCATGGCTCGACGGATGTTCTTCAGCAGGTCGCATACGGCGGCAGTGAATCCGGGAAACGTCACGGCGTGATAGGGACTGTCCGCCGGTAATCCTTCCATCAGTCTGCGATGGGCCGTCGCCAGATGATGGTAGGGCACCGATGGAAACAAATGGTGCAGCGCATGGTAGCGAAGCGAAAGGGGGCATAGCAACTCGGTGAGCAGCGGAATTCCCTCGATGTTCACCGAATCGTGAAGCTGCCCGGCATGCGAAATGGGCCGACCGTCGCTGAGGTACCGGTGGGCGACCAGAGTGCGGAGGTGATTGAGGCCCAAGGTAAACATGGCGATAGCATAGAGCTTGGGGAGTCGCGTCCAGTCGGTGAGGCCTACCGCCACCAGCGCCAACATGGCGGCAACGCGCAGAAAACAGGCGATATCGAGGGCGGCCCACCAACCGAGCGGGTCGTGAGGGCGGATTTCGCGACGATGTCGGAAGTTGATCACAAACGAAGACGCGTGTTCGAGCACCCAGCGGCGAAGTCGCGGGTGAACGAATGAAATGGGAACCAGAACACCGAAGCGAAACACGACAAAGGCCGGCAGCAGCAAGATCTGGCCGAGGAATCCGAGCAGATGGCGGAAACTGCCCAGCCCCAGAGGGAGATACTCGCCGTCATTGCGCGTGCCGCAGTGCCGGGTGTTGTGGTGGGCCAGATGACTTTCGTACAAGAACGAGGGGACCAACATGGGAATGCCGGCCAGCACGTTCCAAACGATTGTGAATGCCCGCATTTCGCCCTTGCGAAAGTGGACGATCTCGTGCATGAACACCGAAGCCCGGTAGAGTGCCAATCCGGCCACAGCGAAGGCCGCAAACTGAGTTATCGAGAATAGGGGCGCGGCCAGATAGAGAGCGGCAGCCCCGTATCCCAGGGTCAGGCTCAGCAGCAGATCGGTCCAGTAAATCCAGGGACGAGGTGTCAGCAGATCGGAAACAAGCTTTCGGCCGGCGCGGAGAACCTCGGCTTCGTCCGTAGTGCTCTGCCGTTGGGCCGTAGTGTGGCTGGCGACGAAAGTCATGACATTCACTCGCTAGGTTTCGGAGACGGCATTCGGACTATATTGGTGAGGCCACTCTCCCCGAGCAGTGCCATTTTCTCTTTTTTCGGCACGCCGAGTGAATGTCTTTCGCCATTGTCCGGGGCGGCCGTGTCGGCTGTCCTCCGGGCTACGTTTGTTCAACCGCTGATCCGTGCCTCTCAGCGCCCCCTGGGAAAATCAGCCGGCTAGCTGGGTTTGCGGGGGGAATCCTGGAGCCCGTAGAGGCTCATTTTCTTCCACAATGTCACTCGGCTGGTTCCCAACAACTTGGCGGCGCGGGTTCGATTGCCGCCGGCTTCTTCCAGGGCGGCCAGGATGCGGTCGCGTTCCTCAGCCTGGGCCGGGGAGAGCGATTTGGCGGCTCCATGAGCGGCGGTCCGACTCCGCGAGCCGCGGATCTCCAATGGCAGATCGAACAGCTCGATGCGATCGCCCGAGACGGTCACCATGGCGTGCTCGATGGCATTGCGAAGTTCCCGGATATTGCCGGGCCAGGGATGGGCCAAGATGGCGTCGAGCGCATCGCGCGTGATGCCGTCGACGGATTTGCCGTACTGCTGGCTCAGTTCGCGAATGAAGTGGTGGGTGAGTGCCGGCAAGTCGGCGGCACGATCTCGCAGCGGGGGCAGAGCGATTTCGAAGACATGGATGCGGTAGTAGAAGTCTTCGCGGATCTTGCCCGATTGGACGAACTCCTTCAGATTCTGATTGGTGGCGGTGATCAACCGCACGTCGATTTTCGTCGGTCGGGCATCGCCGACGCGACGCACTTCCCGCTCTTGCAATACACGCAGGAGTTTGACCTGGATGGCCGGGGATACTTCGGCGATCTCGTCCAAGAACAGCGTTCCTCCCTCGGCTGCCACGAAGACTCCCGGCTTGTCCCGCGTGGCCCCGGTGAAGGAGCCCGCGACGTGACCAAACAATTCGCTTTCCAGGAGAGTTTCCGGAATGGCCGAACAGTTGATGGCCAGAAACGGTTTGTCCTTGCGAGCGCTCAAGGCGTGGATGGCATGAGCCGCCAACTCTTTTCCCGTACCCGACTCGCCGGTGAGCAGCACGGTGACGTCACTGTCGGCGGCCAAGCGGAGTCGCCGAAACACCTCGGTCATCTCTTCCGATTCGCCGATCATCCGCGAAAAGGCTTCGGGACGCTGAGTATGGGCGGCCAGGTGTTGGATCTTCTCGTTGGCTCGGATGACGCCGGTCACATCCAGAAACGTGCCGACGGCTCCAATCGTTTCACCGGAGTCATCCTGCAATACGCAGACGTTTCCGTGCAGATAGACTTCATGGCCGTCTTTGGTGAGGATCTTGCACTGCTGGTCGCAGATTCCGCCTCGAGCCGGCGGTTGGTCGAGCAGATCCGCCAGCCGACCGAAGCCGGTGCAGTTGGGGCCTTCCAGCAGGGTGCAGGGATGCCCCACCACCTCTTCCTGTCGATACCCGGTGATCTGCTCGGCCGCACGATTCCAAGCCACAAACCGGCCCTTCCGGTCCACCGTGAACATGCCGGTGGCCGTGACGTCGACAATGCGACTGAGGATCTCCGGAGACTGGCGAAAGTCGAGCTGGTCCGCGGCGGATGAAGCCATCCTCGTCTTGTCCATTCCACTCAAATCAGGTTCGCACGCGAGGCCCTGCGGCCTTGCTCTTGACCTGTTCTACCAGTTCGTCAAACCGTTTCTTGTAGTTGGGGTCATCTCGCAGCGACTGGAAGTCGGCATCGTCCTTGATCACATCGTACTCGGAAAACCCCGCTTCGACGGCTTCCTTGAGTACGGTGATGGCCTTTTCCTTATCGCCGTCCAGAGCAAAGCTGCAGGCGTCGTTGTAGATGACCGTAGCATACTGCTCGAGCAGATTTGCAGGGATCTTTCCGCCCATCGCCTTCTTGAAGGAGCGAAAATAGCGCGCGGCGTCATGGAAGTACTTGTTTCCCGCCTTGCGTTTCTCGGGATCCTGGATCACTCCGAAGGCGGCTTGCTGGGTCGCCATGGCGGCTGCCAGCAGCGTCCCCCGGCTGTTGGGGTGCCGTTTCACCTCGGCCGCCATCACCTGGGCCGCTTCCTCGTACTTTTCTGCCGCCATCAGATCGCGGACCTTTCGGATGGCCTTGACCAGATCGGCTTGAGCTTTCGGCAGTTGGTCCGGGGGATCTTGCGCAATTGCGGGAATGCCCAAAGTGAGCAGCAGTGCGGTGGCGAAGCCCCCGACCCAGCGGCGGGTTCTCCAGGAAACGAAACAGTCGGGCTGGATCATCGTCGGACTCCCTGACGCACAAAGGACAAACGGACAAGAGTGGTGGACGGAGGAGACCGAGCCGAATCGGCCTCGCGAACCGCCGGTTGCCCCTCATTGGAGCATGTACGGGCACGATTGGCAACCGTCGGATTGTCGAAATCACGCCGGCGGACGTGCCTCGTGGAACGCGTTTTGCAGCCGTCTTCACGGGGGTGGTGCGCGCGGATGCGGAAGGCCAAGAAGTCGCGGCGAAAAGCGAGGTGGCGAGATGTACGTGCGGATGAGCTGGAATGAGATCTGTCTGCTGTTGGAGTTGCTCGACCGCGAAGTCGCGGAGATCGAGAGGTGTGCGAGCCGCGAGGAGTTGATTGCCGGATCGCACCCGTTAACGCCGCGCTGGCGTGAGCTGGAGACGCTGCGTCACCGGCTGCGGGAGTACGAATGCGATGTGCGGGCGTGAGTGGGCGCAGGTGAGCGGGACCGTGCGATTATGGCTGAGGTGGCAACTCGATTCGCCACTCCCCGTCGATCTTGCGAAATACCAGAGGCTCACGCCGCTCCTGACCCGCTCTGCGGTCCAGTCGAACGGCCGTAGCCCGTTCCCCGTCGATCTCTAGTTCGATCATCTTGCCCGAAAACGCCAGGAACGGACGCTGCCCCGGTATTCTGAGCAGGGTTTCCATCATGTCGGCGATGAACTGGTTGCGGTCTTCGACCGGGGCGACGATCTGTTCGATCAGTTCCCGAGGCGGTTCGCGCTGGGCCAGCAGGCGAGGGTCGAGCCGGTCGATGGCCTCGAACGAGACTTGATGGCGCTGGAGGACTTTCAGGATCGGTTCGGTGTGAGCGGAGAGCTGCGTCACCGCTTTGGCATCGCCGGCCTGCTCCGCCATCGTGGCCATCTTCTGCAACATCCGACCGGCCACGCAAAGGGAGGCGGCCAGAGCATCCCGATGCCGCGGCGTCAAGTACGAACAGAATTCCTTCCAGCGGTAGGCAGCGGCCGCTTCTTGAGCCGCCTGGAAGACCGATTGCGGAGTCTCACCAGGGCGGACCGCAGTTTCGTTGGATGAACCTGTCTCACGAGAGCCCGTTTCACGAGGCGATGGGCGACTGCACGAAACAGCCAAAGCAGCCGCGACGGCGAGTATGGCAGTGCGCAGCACGAGGGACGGTGGTGATAACGCTGGCAGTGACATGGTCGGGCCCTCCTTGTCCGGCGACCGGTGCGTGACCACCACACTCGCGACGACGCGGATCGGCGGTCGATGGGAACTTCCAGCTAACCGATTCGCTGCCGGCGGCGCTCAAGCACCTCGGCTTGACGCCGGTAGCGAGTGGACTTGCGCCAGAGGCTCTTTTGGAGCGGCTGGCTGTTGGCGGCTTCGGCACGCCTGGCGTATTTGTCCGCCAGCATCTTCTTGACCTGGATCAGGTTCTCGAGTTTCCGGGCGATGGTCATGGTGGGGGGAGTCCTGTGTAGGGTGGTATCTGCTTTTCTGGCCAAGCAAGACAGTTTGGTCGAGTTGGTTGTCGGGAACAATAATCTAGCAACCGACGGCCTGAAGGAAAAGACGGATCGGGGAGCGGGAGACGCCGCTCCCCGCTCCTATCACGGTTCTTCCTGGCTGGGCGAGCCCTTCAGCAACTCTTCCACGAACGGCGTGATCGTTTTTTCGTAGCTGAACTCTTCGCCTTCCAGGCCGAATTTCTTCACCAGTTTTCCATTCGAGCCGTAGACCAGCACGGCCGGGATGGATGGGATTTCGGCAAGTTCGTAGACCTTCGTATCCTCGGTGCTCGAGACGATATGGATTCCCACTTCGGCTCCGGGGCACTTGCGTAGAAACTCCAGAGCCTTTTCGCGAGCCTGGTCGGGCGTCTCGTCATCCAGTCCCGCGTAGTCGATATTGATCGACACGGCCGCGATCTTGCCGGGGTATTTCTGTTTCAACTCGAACAAGTGCGGCAGCTCCCTCATGCAGGGAACACAGCTCGTCGACCAAATGTCGGCGACCACGATCTTCCCGGGCTGCGACGTCTGCAGGAACTTCTCGACATGGGACCACTCCATGATCGAGGCGGCGATATCGGGTCCCGGATCGACCGCCGACGATGGCTGGTCGGCGTCTGCGGGTGACGGACTATCGCCGGCTCGCTGGCACGAGAACAGCGATACCGACACCACCGCAACCGCGGCAAGAGCGAACATCTGAAAGATCCGCTCCACGTGATACCAGAGAGAATCTCGTCCTATCCGTCCCATCGGTCTTCTTAGTTCCATTTCCCATTCATCCTATCGCCGTTGGCACTTCATCCGAGGCTCCATAGCAGGCAGTTGAAAAAGCCCCGGTGGCCTGTCGGCCACCGGGGCGCATTCGAACCGCTGCGTCGGCGACGACTCAATTCAAGATGGCGGAGATTCCGCCGACGATCTTGTCGATGGCTTCTTTGTTGAAACCGTCTTTGTCGACGGCGTAGTTGAACTTGACTCGCTTGCGCTTGTAGTGCATCGCCGTGACTTCGGCGTCGTCACTCACGTTGAACCGGTCGGTGTCGCCGGTCACCGTGATGACCACGTTCTTCAGTCCGTTCTCCTGGGCGAACCGCTTGGCCTTCTCGAGATAGGCATCGGTCGGTTCTCCGATCAGATTGATGACCGCGGACAACTTCTTGTCCTTGTTCTTGGCGACGACTTGATCGATCTGCTTGGCCAAACTGGCCAACTGGTCGCTGGGGGTTTTCGCGAAAATGAAAACCACCGGCCGACCGCCCAGCCGTCACGTGTAGCAGAGCTGCTGATCGACCCGAACCCCGTCCTTGGCGCCGCCGCACTTGACCGCTTGGTAAGTGCCGACCGACTTGCCGACGGGAATGCCGCTCTTCACTTCACCGGCTTCGACCAGGGTCGAGCCGACGAACGCGAGGAGCATGGCGCCGAAGACACTTCGTGCAACCATTGTGGAACACTCCTGTTAAAACAATCATACGTTGCCAATCCGGCAACCTACGCCGGCTGCCGAAACCTCCTCCCACACCGCCACCATTGTACCCTCTGGCGCGGCGACTGTGCAACCAAGCCGGTCGGCTACGGCGAGGTCTTTTTTCCTCGAGTACGATCTTCGATCCGGTAGATGGCCTGGTCGGTGCGCAGAAACAGCACTCCGGGCAGAGCCGCGGGGGAGGCCATCAATTGGCCCTCCAGCCGATTCTCGGCCAGTTTCCCGAATCGGGGCCCTGCCTTGACGACGGTGGTGACTCCTTCCCGGCTGAAGAAGTAGACGCGACCATCGGCCGCCAGAGGTGATGCGGAATAGTTGCCTCCCAGACGCTTGACCCAATGGGTTTTTCCGCTCCGAGCGTCCAGGCAGGTGGCGATTCCGTTGTCACTGACGAAATAGAGTTCGTTTCCGACCAGCACCGGCGACGACATGCGAGGGGCCTGTCGCCGATATTCCCAGACGATCTCCGGCTTGCCGAGAGCAAGTCGCACAGCCAGCACCTTGGAGCGACCGAAACTGGTGCAGATGAAGGCTAGCCCGTGGCCGACCACCGGCCGAGGAACGTTGGAGAAGCCGAGATCGCCGTAGGCAACCTTCCAGATTTCTTTACCACTGGCCGGCTCGTAGGCGTAGACCCAGTCGGCCGATGGAGAGATCAACAGGTCGCGTCCGGCCACCTTGATGATCAGCGGCGTGGCGTAGGCCTTGCGGAACTGAGGGTTGTCTCGCAGTTGGCCCGAACGAGGCGTCCGCCAGACGATCTTTCCACTGTGCTTGTCGAACGCGACCACTTCCTGCTGGTCGATACCGTCGTAATGCGTAATCAACAGGTCGTGCCAAAGTACGGGAGTGCTGCCCGGCCCGTTCTCGTGTTTGACTTGGACCTTGCGGTTGATCCAATCGAGTTTGCCAGTGGCCGTATCGAGCCGGCATGTTCCGAACGTGCCGAAGTGGCAGTACAGCTTGCCCGACTCGATGATCGGCGTAGGGGAGGCATAGCTGTTGAGCGCGTGAATGGCCTGCGGGTCCTTCTGCGAAAAGAGGAAATGGTCGTGGACGATCTTCCCCGTCCCAACGTCGATCCCCACGGCGCGGAAATCGACTCGCGAGGCGACGAGGATCGGTTGCCGGTCGGTGCGTCGAGCCTTCTGACGCTCGATTTCCTCTTTCGATGCGGCAACGTCGATGGCCGTGGTGACCCACAGCATGCCATCGGCGATGACCGGCGAGGACCAAGCGCGGCCGGGGACGGCGGTGCGCCAGGTGATGTTCTGTTGTTCACTCCATCGCAGCGGCAGGTCCAACCCGTCCGCGTGCCCCTGACCCTGGGGGCCGCGGAATTGGTGCCATGCCGACTGCTGGGTCCAGGCTGGACCACACCACACAGTCGTCAGCAGGAGCAGGAGGAACAGTGAGTTGGGGGCTGGCGGTGTTTGTAGGGCGGGGTTGGTCGCACGCACGGTGGGAGGGCTCCTTCAGGCAGGGAATGCAGACTCACGACTCAGCTTCCATAAACTATACTCACTAGGCGACACAGGGGGCAGATGCGATGTCGATGGAACACCCGTGATCGCCTGTTTTTCACCCAGGGAGTTTTTCATTCCGGCCAGGCCGCAATGGGTAGAGAACCATCGAGAAGGCGGTGATCGTCTGACTTTCAACCAAGGAGTCTTACACCATGTTGCGATCCGCAACCCAGTTCCGTTTCCCCCGCTGCTCTCACCGGTCTGCTCGCAGCTTGTTGCCATGGGTCCTAGCCGCGGCGTCGGTCGGTCTGGTTCCCGTTCTGCCATCGGCAGAGGCAGGCAAGTCGGCTCTGATGACGCCTCGCGATGTGGCTCGGCTGCAGACGGTCCTCTCGGCCCGGATCTCCCCCGATGGACGTTTCATCGCCTACACGCGCGCCGTGCCGCGCGACCCGTTTGCCGGAGAAGACGGGCCGTCCTACATCGAGCTGCACGTGCTGGACGCTTCGGGAAGGTCGCGCCCTTTCGTGACCGGCAAGGTCGTGGTGTCTCAAGTCACCTGGACACCCGACGGCCAGTCGATCGCCTACTTGGCCAAACGAGGATATGACACGCATACGGCACTCTATGTGATCCCGCTGGGCGGCGGTGAATCGCGCAAACTGTTGACTCACGGTGCCTCGGTCCATCACGTCCGCTTTCGTCCCGACGGCAAACAAGTGGCATTTCTCTCGACGCCGCCTCGTTCGGCCGACGAGAAGAAATGGAGAGAAAAGGGCTTCAACCAGGAGATCTACGAGGAGGACTGGAGGCCGACGCGCGTCTATGTGGCCGATGTGGAAGGGAAGAGCCCACCGCGAGCCCTCGAGCTGAAAGGTTCGGCGTTTGATCTGCAATGGTCGCCCGATGGAAAGCAACTCGCCGTGGCGTTGGCCCCCACGCCGCTCGTCGACGACAGTTACATGTTCAAGCGAATCCACGTCGTCGACGTGGAGACGGGCAACGTCACCGAGCGCATCGACAACCCTGGAAAGTTGGGTGCATTCGCCTTCAGCCCCGACGGCCGGCACTTGGCGATGATCTCGGCAGCCGACTTGAACGACCCGGCCGAAGGGCGACTGATGGTCGTGGCCATTCCGGGTGGCGGTCCGCTCAGGGACCTGATGCCCAAGTATGAAGCCCATGTCGAGGCTTTCGCCTGGCGCGACGCCCAAACGCTGGTTTACCTGGCCGCCGAAGGCGTGGAGACGGTGGTTGGGGAGGTGAATCTCGAGGGACATGTGGCATCGCGGATCCCGGCCGGGCGCGCCATCTTTCAATCACTCACGCTGGCCAAGACCGGGGCTCTGGCACTGGTCGGCCACACGCCGACTCATCCGTCCGAGGTGTTCTATCTGGCCGAAAGTGGCGAGCCGCGTCGCTTGACCGACAGCAATCCTTGGCTGAAAGACAAACGCTTCGGAGAACAGTCCGTGGTGCGTTGGAAAGCCAAGGATGGTTTGGAGCTGGAAGGAATTCTGATCAAGCCGATCAACTATCATGAGGGAAGGCGTTATCCGCTGATTCTCACGGTGCACGGCGGCCCCGAATCGCACATTCCCAACGGCTGGTTGACTCGTTACGCCTACGCCGGGCAGGTCGGAGCCGCTCGCGGCTTCGCCGTCTTTTATCCCAACTATCGCGGCAGCACGGGACGGGGCGTCGCTTTTTCGAAATTGGGACACGCGGACGCCGCCGGCAAGGAATTCGA
>JALSIV010000203.1 GCA_026989685.1 Pirellulaceae bacterium
CCGAGTGGGTCGACGGCCGGAGCCACCAAAGCGGTTTTACCACGGTGTTTCCGCCCAACCACCCCTACAAGTGCACGATCAATGGCGAGGAGCTGTTTGTCGACTGGACGAACATGCAGGAGGGCAAGTCGCCGACGGCACCCACCTTCGCCGCCGTGACGGCTCGCAGCCATCACCCCACCGGCGTCAATGGCCTGTTGATGGACGGCAGTGTCCAGTTCATATCCAACGGGATCTACATCGGTCACTGGCGAGCCCTCTCGACGCGCGACCTGGGAGACCGCATCGAGCTGCCGTAACGCCAGTGGCCACGGTCGGTTTTCAAGGGGCGCCATTCCGCGTATGATTCGAAGCGGGTCTTCGGGCCCGCTTCGTTTCGTTGGGTGTGACTGCTACCTGATACCATTGCTCGAGTCGCCGCATGTCCCCTCCCCGGAATTCGCTGAAACGTGCTCAGTTGCCCGATGACGTCAATCTGTGCGACTATTGCGCGGCCAAATGCTGCCACTACTTCGCTCTGCCGATCGATCGTCCCAAGAAGAAGCGGGACTACGACTACATCCGCTGGTATCTGTTGCATGAGCGGGCGAGCGTATTCGTCGAAGACGGGACCTGGTACTTGCTCGTCCACACGGTGTGCAAACACTTGGGGGACGATTACCGCTGCGGCATCTATGAGACTCGACCGCAGATCTGCCGCGATTACTCCACCAATGATTGCGAGTATGACGACGAGTGGACCTACGAGCAGTATTTCGAGACGCCGGAGCAGGTCGCGGAGTACACCGAGGCGGTGATGCCGGTGGCCAAAGAGGCGACGTCGATCCGTAGCCCGCGTCCGCCGCTGTTGCCGGTGGTGAATTGATACGAGGCCATCGAATTGGGACAGCGCCTCTTAGGTGAGGGTTTGCCGGTGTCGATCATTCAGCCGCGTACGTTGCAAGGTTTTCGCGACTTTCTCCCCGACGTGATGATGGCTCGCGAGTCGATCATGGAGCGGGCTCGTACCGTCTTCCGCTCATTCGGCTTCGCTCCGATCGACACGCCCGCCTTGGAATACCTGGAGATTCTCACCGGCAAAGGGGGCGAGGAGACCGATCGGCAGCTTTATCGCTTCGAAGACCACGGCGGCCGCAAAGTCGGCCTGCGCTTCGATCTCACGGTACCCCTGGCCCGCTTCGCCGCTCAGCACATCGGGCAGCTCGGCACGCCATTCAAACGCTATCACTTGGGGACGGTGTGGCGCGGCGAGCGGGCTCAGCGCGGGCGCTACCGCGAGTTCATGCAGTGCGATTTCGATACCATTGGCACGACCAGCCTGGTGGCGGATATCGAGATCGTCCAGGTCATTCACGACTTGCTGTTGGCGATCGGTATCGAACGCTTTCGCGTTCACATCAATAACCGCAAAGTGCTTAATGGACTGCTCGAGCGTTTCGAGCTGTCGGATCGGACGGGGCCGGTGTTGCGGGCTCTCGACAAGCTCCCCAAGATCGGGCGCGAGGCCGTGGAGCAGGAGTTGTGCGAGGCGGCCGGTCTTTCCAGCGAGCAGGCCGAGCGCGTGTTGACGCTGGCGGAGATCCACGGATCGAACGAGTCGATCCTGGAGCAGCTCGAGCCTCTGGTAGCCGGTTCTCAGCGGGGAGAGGCCGGTCTGGACGAGCTGCGCCGCACGGTCGAGGCGTGTGCGGCGGCCGGAGTGGGAACCGACCGGCTGCAGATCGACGTCTCGATCGCTCGGGGACTCGACTATTACACCGGCACGGTCTACGAGACGTTTTTGACCGACCTTCCTACGATTGGCAGCATTTGTTCGGGCGGGCGCTACGATGACCTGGCCAGTCTCTACACGAAGCAGCAGCTTCCCGGTGTGGGGGCCTCATTGGGTCTGGACCGACTGCTGGCTGCACTGGACGAACTCAAGCTGTTGGAGAAGGCTCACACGCCGGCCGATCTGATGGTCGCTTACTTCGACAAGACTCGGCTGCACGACTATTTGCGGATCGCGGCCGAGTTGCGCCGTGGCGGATTGGCCGTGGAGTGCTATCCCGAGCCGAAGAAGCTCGGACAGCAACTCAAATACGCCGACCGCAAAGGGTTTCCCTACGTGCTGATTGCCGGCGACCGCGAATTCGCGGAAAACGTTTGCCAGCTCAAGCATTTGGCCAGCGGCCGCAGCGAGACGCTTTCGCTGGAGAACCGGGCCGAGGCGGTGATTCGATTCGTGCGCGAGCGGGCCGTTTCGTAGTCATCCTCGGGAAGTCGAAACGTGGCACGGGCATGGCATGAGGTGTGAGGTGTGAGGTGTGAGGTGTGAGGTGTGAGGTGTGAGGTGTGAAGGAGGATAGAAACTCAACAGCCTTGTGAACATGGGTACCGGCCTCGAACCGTAATCGTACTCGTAATCGTAATCGAACAGAACATCGCGATTGCCGAACCGCTGTTCGGTTACGACCGGCGAGGTGTTTGCCGCCTGTTGATGGAGTATTTCGGTTCTCCCTTCGATTCTGCGGTCGCTCGTGAGGAAGCCGTGGCACACGACAATGGCGTCGAGTACGAGTACCGCGAGGCTGAGTACGAGTAGGAGTAGGAGAGTAGGAGATTCCAGAGCAAGGCGTGCGACGGTCGTCGCGGGGTGGGCTGTTTGACAGGAACGGCAGGCTCGCGCGACTTCGCCCCCCATGTGCAAACCCTGTCGTGCGCCCTTCTTCGAGTCACGGCGACAATTCGTCTGGGAAATGTCGGCGTTTCGAGTATACTGCACTTTCTGACATATGGCAGAGCTCAGGCAGCCAAACCGATAAGGCGCTGAACTAGGTGAGTGAATTTTCGAGGCAGCCACCAGGCCGCCTTGAGAGCCGATAATTCGTTTTGCATGA
>JALSIV010000204.1 GCA_026989685.1 Pirellulaceae bacterium
CGCCTTCAGGTTGTTTTCGGCTTGATGGTGGGCAGCGCGAGCCTGCTGCAGTCGAAGTTCGAGGGTAGGCGGGTTGGGAGGCAATTCGGCAATCGGCTTGCGAGTCGTCGTATCCAGCAGCTTGACGGTTCCGGACCAGTCGCCTCCGACCACCCGCTTGCCGTCGTGCGACAGCACGGCCTTGAGCGTCGGCTCGGAGTAGCCCGAGAACGTGGCGATCGCCTTGCCGTCCCCCTGCCACAGCTTGACCGTCTTGTCGCTGCCGGCGGTGACGATCCGCCCATCCTGGCCGTAGGCCACCCAGGACACACCGCCGCGATGGGCACCGAAGCGTTTGATCTGTTTGCCGTCGTTGAGTTCCCACAGCCGGACCGTACCGTCCTGTCCGGCCGACGCGAGCACATTCGAATCGGGCCGCCAGGCGACTTCCCAAATCGGGCCCGAGTGACCTCGCAGATCCAGGTATTCGCGAGCCGTGTCGGCCTCCCAGACGAAGAGTCCGTTCGAACGGTCGGCGGTCGCCAGCAGCACGCCGTCGGGACTGAAGCGAATGGCCAACACCCAGTCGGTGTGTTTGCGGATCTCGTGCAACAGTTCTCCGGTTTCGGTCGAATAGATGCGGACGATTCGCTGAGGTCCTCCCAGCGCGACTTTGGTCATGTCGTCGTTGATGTCGGCGGAAAGGACGGCATCGAGTTCGTCTCCGATCTTGGTGATCCGCTTGCCGGTGCGGACGTCGTACAGAGCCACGCATCCGGAGTGTCCGCCGCGGCCGCCTCCAACCAGCAGAACCTCGCCGTTTCGGCTGAAACGGAGCACATAGGGAACCCCTTCCGGGAACGGCAACACTCCCAAGCACTTGCCGGTTTCCGTGTGATAGAGGACGACTTGCCGATGCCCGGCAACGGCAACCAAGGGAGCCCATGGGCTGGCCGCCATCGCCGAAACGGCTCCGGCACGCTCGGTGTAGACCACCGGCTGCCGCAATAGGTCCTTCGGCATGGCCGCCGGTCCTTTCGGTTTGCCTCCGCCCGCGGCCACCATGGCCAGTGCCGTCGACTTCTTGCGCTTGACCGCCTTGGAGCCGCTGTTTTCGCGCAACCCGCCCATGATCCAGTTGCGGATCACGTCGAGTTTGGCCTGAGGCAGCTTTTCCTGCATCGGCGGCATCGCCGGTTCTTCCGCGTGCGTAATCAGCGCCCACAGTCGTGAGCTGTCGAGATCTTCGGCCAACAGGACCTCGCCACTACTCCCGCCTTCGATGGCGGCCGCGTAGCTGTCGAGCGCCAGGCCGCCCTTGGTGCGGTCCCGGTTGTGACACGAAAAGCAGTGCTCTCGCAGGATCGGCCGCACGTGATCGTCGTAGGTGACCAGCGGAGTCTTGGCCTTCGCCTGGTCATCGGCGCGACTCGTTTCCGACCATACCAGAGCGCCAAGACCGGCGGCAACAGCTAAGACCAAGGGAATCGAATGTCTCATCACGGACTGCTCCTGGAGTGGGCGTGTTTCACGGCGAATGGCTGAAGCCCCCATTAAATGGCCTCGCGATTCAGCCATCCACCATGCGAGTCATCAATGATTGAACAGGAACTCTCGGGAATTCAGGATGGCCCAGAAGACGTCTTCCAGACCTTGTTGAACGTTGGAAGCCTGCTTGACCACACCCAGCAGAACCCGCCGCTCCTCGTCGGTCGGCCGTCGTGTCAAACAGCGGATGTAGAGCCTCTCGATGACCTGATCGGGAGTGTTTCCCTCGGCCAACATCCGTTTCACCACACCTCCTTGCGTGATCTTCCCTTGTACGGTCGAACCGTTGAGCAAGTGCAAAGCCTGCGAGAGTGAGGGGTCGGTCGAGACTTCACTGGCCGCCACGGTGTCGCGCCGGGCACGACCGAACGTCGTGAGGAAGTAGTTGGAGGTGCGACCATCGGCGATCTGCACAGCCCGGGCTCCGAGCGGCAATCCGCGGAACTTGTCCTTCGTTTCCGTTACCTGGCTGACGCAATCGAGCAGCATTTCGGCACGGATCCGCCGGACGGTAGCGGCCGCGAAGTTGCGGCGGTCCTGCGCGTTGCTTTCATTGCGACGAACCGATCGCTGGTAGGTCTGCGACGTGCAGATGTCACGTACCAACCGCTTGAAGTCGTACTTGTATTCGACCAGCTTCCGCCCCAAGGACTCGAACAACTCGGGATTGCTGGGAGGATTGCTGACGCGAATATCGTCCACCGGGTTGATGATCCCCATGCCGAAGAAATGGTCCCACACCCGGTTGGCGATACTGGTGGCGAAGAACGGGTTGCGCGGCGAAGTCAGCCATTCGGCGAGCACGAGGCGCCGGTCCTTGCCTTGGACGTCCGGCTCTTCGCCGCCCAGGAACTTCGGCTTCATCACGCGTCCGCCCACCAAGTGCCGGACTTCGCCCGAACCGCGGTTGTAGATGATCGTCTCCCGGTAGTCTTCGCCGGTCTTCCGCCCGATCTGCGAGAAGAAGGCGGCGAAACCGTAGTAATCATCCATCGTCCAGCGATCGAACGGATGGTTGTGGCATTGGGCGCACTGCGTACGCAGCCCCATGAAAATCTGTGCCACGTTTTCGGCGGTCTTCAACGTGTTTCGTTCGATCTGATAAAAATTGGTTGCGGGATTGCGGAACGTTCCGCCGGTCGCACTGAGCAACTCGCGGACGATCTTGTCGATCGGCTCGTTGTTGGCGATCTTGTTCGTAAGCCAGGTGCTGTAGAGATAGGTGGCCTTGTAGCTGACCTGGTTGGTGGTCTTGATCATCAGCAACTCGGCCCACTTCATCGCCCAAATCTCGGAAAACTCCTTGCGCTGCAGCAGTTGATCGACCAGCTTTTCTCGCTTGTTC
>JALSIV010000205.1 GCA_026989685.1 Pirellulaceae bacterium
CGGCTCAGCGGTCTCCGGTCTACCAGTTCGTGATGAAGTGGAAGATCGCCTTGCCGCCTCACATCGAGTACCGCACGCTCCCCATGTTGTTCTACGTGCCGCCGCTTTCTCCGGTACAGGCGAGTCAGCAAGGGGACGTTGTCACGCACAATTCGGAAAACCTGTTTCACGACATCGATACGTCGCGCGTACCGCTGAAATTCCTGGCCAACTTGCTGGGAGCCGGCCATGAGGGTCCGGTGCGGTACGCTTTGGCCAAGCAGAAGGCGGTGCGGTGGCATCGGCGGGCCGAGACGGTGGGAGACGTCGACCGGGAACTGGCCGATCGGATGTTGCGTGAGGCCGATTGCTCGCGCGAGGAAGCGGACGCCATCTACGAACTGACGTCGTTGTGCACCTTCGAGGACCGGTTCGTGATTCCGCCGATGGCCCGAGAGCAGGCGATCGAAATGATGCGGGATCCGATGGAAGAGAAGGCCGAGACCGGTTTCGGATTCGTGGGCGGGATGCGAAAGGGAATCTGATGTTCGAGTTGCATCTCAGGCAGGCTCTGCAAGCTCTGGCACGGCTGTTCGGTTATCCCGCGTCCGACACCCTGTTCGCCGTGGAGCGGTTGTATGTGCTGCTGCAACATGAGATTCCGCTGGCGGCCGCCGAGATCGCCCAGTTCGGGGAGCGGACCCAGCGGTTGCCCTTGGAACAATTGGAGGAGATCTACACGCGCACGTTCGAGATCCATTCCAAGTGCGCGCCGGAGATCGGTTGGCACTTGTTCGGCGAGGAGTTCACGCGGGGTATGCTGCTGGTGCGGATGCGCGAGGAGTTGGCGAAGTACGGGATTTCCGAGTCGACCGAATTGCCGGACCACATCAGTCATGTGTTGCAGTTGGCGGCGGTGATGCCGCGGCAGGAAGCCGACCGTTTCGTGCCGGCCTGCGTCTTCCCGGCGCTGGTGAAGATGCGGGCATCGGCCGAGCGAATGGGGAGCCCCTATTCGCATGTGATCGCCTGTCTTGAAGAGATCGTGCGGCATGAGTGGGGACCGCTGCTGTCCGGGGGCGAGGGGGAGACGGCGGAGGGATTTCCGGCCGGCGTCGATCCGCTGCACGCGTTCCCGGTGCTGGGGCAAGAGGGCAACGGCTGCGGCGGATGCGGTGCCCCAGGTTTTCCGGCTGCCGATCCGCCGGGAGCGTCCGGCGTCGACATGCCCGGCTGCATCGACGAGATGGCGTTGCCGACCAACCCACGGTTTTACGAGGATCCGAACGACGAGAGTTAGCACACGGAAACGGACGGTGCAACGATGACCCAACATACCTTCGACCAGTTTTTGTTCGTGGGACTGCCTTATATCTGCCTGGTCGTCTTCTTCCTGATGACGATCTATCGCTATCGCACCCAGTCGTTTTCCTATTCGAGTCTTTCCAGTCAGTTCCTGGAGAACAAGCAGCATTTCTGGGCCGTGGTCCCGTTTCACTACGGAGTGCTGATCATCACGGCGGGCCACCTGGTGGCATTGTTCATTCCCCGCTCCATCCTGGCATGGAACAGTCATCCCCTGAGGCTGTTCATTCTGGAGGTGTCGGCGCTGGCGTTCGGTTTTCTCACGCTGCTGGGGATGGTCGGTTTGATCGTACGACGTCTGGGAAACGCCAAAGTACGGGCGGTGACGGTCGTGTCGGACTGGGTCTTGTTCGGCTTGCTGCTGGTGCAGGTCGTGCTGGGCGTGGCGATCGCCGTATTCCACCCCTGGGGCTCGGGCTGGTTTTCCGCCAGTCTGTCGCCCTATTTGTGGTCGATTTTCCTGCTGCGGCCGGATCCCAGCTATGTCACGGCGATGCCGTGGCTGGTGAAGTGGCACATCATTCTGGCGTTCGTGATCGTGGGGTACTTCCCCTTCACACGTCTGGTTCACGTCCTGGTCATTCCCAACCCCTACCTGTGGCGCAAGACGCAAGTCGTGCGGTGGTACGGGAAGCGTTAAGTCGAGGCACGTCCGATGGAAGTCCGCAACAAAGCCACTCGCATCGAGTTGTTCAATTTCCGTACGCCGCAGATGCGGGCGTTCCACATGTCGTGGTTCGCTTTCTTCCTCTGCTTCTTCGCCTGGTTCGGCATCGCTCCGCTGATGTCCGAGGTGAAGAAGGAGCTGAATCTGACACAGGAGCAGATCGGCAACACCATCATCGCTTCGGTGGCGATCACGATTCTCGCCCGGTTGTTCATCGGATCGCTGTGCGACCGGATCGGGCCGCGATTGACCTATACGATTCTGCTCATCGTCGGATCGATTCCCGTGATGACGATCGGACTGGCGCACGACTACACGACGTTTCTGTTGTTCCGGCTGGGAATCGGAGTGATCGGGGCGTCCTTCGTGATCACGCAATATCACACGTCGGTGATGTTCGCACCGAACGTGGTCGGGACGGCCAATGCGACGAGTGCCGGGTGGGGAAATCTGGGAGGTGGCGTGACGAACATGGTCATGCCGCTGATCTTCTCGGTCTTTCTCGCCATCGGCTACACGCACGCGTTGTCGTGGCGGCTGTCGATGGTGGTGGCGGGTATCGTCTGTTTCCTCACGGGGATCGCCTATTACTTCCTCACGACCGATCTGCCCGACGGGAACTTCCGCGAGTTGCGTGCTCGGGGCGAGATGCCGACGGTGAAGAAGCAGAAGGGATCGTTTCTGCTGGCTGTCAAGGATTACCGGGTTTGGGCGCTGTTCGTCGTTTATGCGGCCTGTTTCGGCATCGAGCTGACGATCAACAACGTGGCCGCGATGTACTACGGCGAGTATTTCGGGCTCGGACTCAAGACAGCGGGGCTCGTGGCCGGGCTGTTCGGTTTGATGAATATCTTCGCCCGAACCCTGGGGGGCTTCGTCAGCGACTTGTTCGTCGAACGTTTCGGGTTGAAGGGCCGCGTCCGATGGTTGTTCATCGCGCTGTTCATCGAAGGGCTGGCGCTGATGCTGTTTTCGCAGATGCGGCTGATCGCGCTGGCGATTCCCGCCATGATCCTGTTCAGCCTGTTCGTGCAGATGTCGGAGGGGGCCACCTATTCGGTCGTTCCCTTCATCAACAAGAAGGCGCTCGGCGCGGTGGCGGGCATTGTCGGCGCGGGGGGCAACATGGGCGCGGTGGCCGCCGGTTTCCTGTTTCGCATCGAGGGGATGGATTACCGCTACGCCCTGCTGATCCTGGGGTGTCTGGTGACGGTCGGGTCGTTTTTCGCATTGGTCGTCCGCTTCAGCCCCGAGGTCGAGGCGGATGCGGCTCGGGAACTCGAGGACGCCATGAAGCGGCGTCGCGCCGAAGCGAAGGAAAAAGTACCGCTCACGGAGTTGATTCCCGGTCTGCGCCACCTGCGGCCGATGGACGCGCTGCGGATCTACCTCGGCATCGCCCTGTTGATCAAGGGCGTCTACTTCATCGTGAACATGAACGAATTGGAGAGGACGTTGGGGGAAACCGCGCTGAGCAACGGTTTCGCCGTGCAAGCCCAGGCCATGATCGCGTGGACCGTCGTCTTCGCTCATGTGATCGGCGGGGCCGCGCTGGTGCTCGGATTCGTGACCCGCGTCGCCGCCGCCATCAATGCGGTGATCCTGTTGGGAGCGGTCATCATCACGTTGACCGGCTCGGGCATCAGCGGCGGGCTGTTGTCGACCAACATCAATTTCCAATTCACGGCGCTGGTGTTCTTCATCTTGGCGCTGTTCGTATGGCGGGGCGCCGGACCATTGTCGCTGGACCATCTGGTCCGACTCGATGCGGAACAAGAACCGGAGATCGAATTGTGATAGCGGGTCGAGTCAAATCGTGGCAGGCGCCGCGAGTCGGTGGCTGACCGATTGGGACGACCCGCGAGTTGTGAAAGCGAGAAGAGAACATGGCTGCGACACCGGAACGCTGGGACGTGGAAGACGATGCCTTCTGGGAGGGCGAAGGCAAACGGATCGCCAACCGCAATCTGTGGATCTCGATCCCCAATCTGCTGTGCGGGTTCTCCGTGTGGCTCTATTGGGGCATGATCGTCAAAACCATGCAGAAGATCCACTTCGCCAATCCCGATCTGTTCGCCTTTTCGGACTGGGTGGGCGACACCGCGGACGAAACGGCGTACAAGGCGCTGCTCTACACGCTCCCAGCGGTGGCCGGTCTCGCCGGCGCCACGCTCCGGATTCCCAACTCGTTCATGATCGCGATTTGCGGCGGCAGAAACGTCATTTTTATGACGACGGTTTTGCTGATCATTCCGGCAGCCGCCGCCGGCTTCGCGCTGCAGAATGCCGAGACGCCGTTCCACGTCTACATCGTCTTGGCGGCGCTGTCGGGTGTGGGGGGAGGCGCGTTTTCCTCCAGCATGTCGAACATCTCGTTCTTTTTCCCCAAACGCGTTCAAGGTCTGGCGTTGGGGCTCAACGCGGGACTCGGCAACGCCGGCGTCAGCGTGATGCAGTTCCTGATCCCCATCGTGATCACGCGAAGCATCTTCGGGGCCCTGGGAGGGGCGCCCTACGAGATCACCACGGCGGCCGGTGCCGAGCAGATCTGGCTGCAGAATGCGGCGCTCGTATGGGTGCCCATCATGGCCTTCCTGGCCGTACTGGCGTGGCTGCTGATGAACAACTTGCCGCAGCATCCGTGCGGTCCCACGCCGTTCGCCATCTTCAAATACCTCTGGCTGCAGGGGCTGGGGTTCGTGGGCGTCGTGGTCGGTGTGGGGCTTCTCGTCTGGAGTCGTTCCTGGCCCGTCCCCGAACTCGTCTCCACCTTCATCGTGCTGGTAATCACCGTGCTGGTGACACTGGCCGTGATGAAGTGGTGTACGCCTCGAGCCATCCAGGAGCCGTTGCACGCCCAGTTCGCGATTTTCAAGAACAAACACAACTGGATCATGACCTGGCTGTATGTGATGACCTTCGGTTCATTCATCGGATACTCCAACGCGTTCCCCAAACTGCTCCAGGACGTGTTCGTCACCGAACAGAACAACTTGTCGCTGGCGGCCTACATCTGGATCGGCCCGTTTGTGGGAGCTCTGATCCGACCGGTGGGAGGCTGGCTGTCGGACCGGTTCGGCGGGGCCAAGGTGACCCAGTGGGATACTTGGATCATGGTGTTCTCCACCATTGCCGCCGGCTACATCGTTTATTTGGCGCGTCACAGTGCAACGCCCGAAAAGTACTTTATTCCGTTCTTGCTGACGTTCATCGTGCTGTTTGCCACTACCGGTATCGGCAACGGATCGACCTTCCGCATGATCCCGATCATCTTCGAGAAGGCTCAAGCCGGTCCCGTACTGGGTTGGACGTCGGCCATCGCCGCGTACGGGGCCTACTTGATTCCCAAGATCTTCGGACAGCAGATCAAGGCGGGAACACCCGAATACGCTCTCTACGGCTTCGCCTTGTACTACGCCACCTGCCTGTGGGTGAACTGGTATTACTACGCCCGAAAGAACGCGGAGATCGAATGTTAGTTCGAATCGACCGGAAGCGATTGAGGTAAGACGCCATGCGAGAAAGAGTGATCACGCTCGCCCTGCTGATGGGGCTTTTCTTCGGCGTTCTCGTCCTGGCGATGGGGGCTCGCGAGTGGAGATCGCCGGGGAACCAGCAGGGGTACGCGCCCGAGCAGCCGATCGCCTTTTCCCACCGGCTGCACGCCGGTGAATTGTCCATCGACTGCCAGTTTTGCCATGTGGCGGCAGACAACAGTCGCTATGCCGGCATTCCGACCAGTGATATCTGCTTCAAGTGTCATAAGTTTGTCACGGCGTCGTTCGCCGCGGTGATGGACGAGCGGAAAAAGGCTGCGAAGGAGAAACGCGAACCGGCCCCTGTGGTTTCCGCCGAGCTGAAGAAGCTGTACGACATGATGGGGCTCGATGACCAGCTCAAGCCGCAGGACAGTACGGGACTCAAGCCGATCCCGTGGGTGCGGATCCACGAGCTGCCCGACCATGTGTTGTTCAACCACCAAGCGCACGTCCAGGCGGGCGTGGCGTGCCAGCGTTGCCACGGACCGGTGGAGACCTTCGAACGGATGTACCAGTACGAAACATTGTCGATGGGATGGTGCGTGAATTGCCACCGGGAAGTCAACCGTACGGGGGTTTCCGGAAAAGCCGTGCATGCGTCGATCGACTGCGCCGCGTGCCATTACTGACCGTGCAACGACGAAGCCCGGAGACCACCAGGACCGACAGCATTCCTTCCGCCGATAGCACCATGAATGACAAACCCGATCGAACTCGAGTCACAGGAGAGCCGCCCGGCGCGGAAACCGTTTCGGCCGCCGCACACGATTCGCGTTGGCAATTCGATCGTCGGCGGTTTCTCGAGGCAGCCGGCTTCTCGCTGTCGCTGACGGCCGTTACCGCTTGCACACGACGGCCCGTGCAGCATGCCATGCCGCTGGGGGAGATGCCGGACAGCTTCGCGCCGGGCAAGCTGGTCAGCTACGCCGCCACGTGCAATGGATGTCCGGCGGGCTGCGGTCTGCTGGTGGGTGTGCGGGACGGCAGGCCGCTCAAAATGGAGGGCATGCCTGAACATCCTCTGTCACGGGGAGGCTTGTGCGCCGTGGGGCAGGCATTGCCGATCGCCCTCTATGACCGCCACCGGCTGGACGGGCCCCTGCGCCGGGGCAAGCCGGCCCAATGGGAATCGATCGATCGGGCCGTGCTGCAGGAACTTCAGGCCATTCGCGAGTCGGGGGGCGCCGTGCGACTGGTGACCGGGACTCGGACCAGCCCCACACTGGCGGCGATCATTTCCGCCTTCCTTGGTCAGTTCAAGGACGGCAAGCACGTCGTCGTCGACCCCGTCAGTTGCTCGTCGATTCGCGCAGCGCACCACTCGACCCACGGGGCGTCGCGGTTGCCTCGCTACCGGTTCGATCGCGCTGCGGTGATCGTCTCTTTCGGCGCCGATTTCCTGGGGACGTGGATTTCTCCCGTCGAGTATGCGGCGGCCTGGCGGCAGCAGCGCATACCGACGGTCGAGCAGCCGCAGATGTCGTACCATGCCCACTTCGAGCCGCAGCTCACGGTGACCGGATCGAAGGCCGATCGGCGGTACCGCGTGACCCCGCAGGACTACACCACGATCCTGGCTCATCTGGCCAAGAGGCTGGGCGCCCTTCCTCTTCCGAAAAATATGCCGTCGTTGGACAGCGTCGGCTCCTTCACGGCCGGCGACCTCAAGACACTCGCTCGACGATTGCAAAGGGCCAAGGGAGCGTCCCTGGTGGTGTGTGACAGTCAGGACCTGGTAGCTCAGCAACTGGTCAACGCCATCAACGAGCAGTTGGGCAACTATGGCAAGACGCTGGAACTGGACCGGCCCAGTTTCCAACGCCAGGGAGAAGACGCGGCGCTAGCCGATTTGCTCGACGAACTGGAAGAGGGAGTGGTTGCGGCGCTGTTGGTAGCCGACGTCGATTTATTGCACGATCTGCCCGAATCGAGTCGCATTCGCAAGGGACTGAAAAAGGCGCAACTGGTGGTGAGCTTTGCCGATCACCTGAATGAAACGGCTCGAGTGGCCCACTGCGTCTGTCCCGAATCGCATTTGCTGGAAAGCTGGAACGATTTTCATCCAGTGGGCGGTCTGGTCAGTCTCTCGCAGCCGACGATTCGTCCTCTGGGAAAGACGCGCACGCTGCTCGAGTGTCTGGCGCGGTGGTCTGGATCCGCGAGCGACGATCGGACATTGATCCGGCAGCACTGGGAGAAGGCGATTCGCCCTCGAGCCACGGATCCGGGAGCCGATCCCGTTGCCTTCTGGGACAACGCGGTGCAACTCGGTTTTGTCGAAATCGAGGAGTCGCCTCAGCCGGCCGGCTACTCGGCGCCGGGGCAACTCGAGTTGGCATCGGTGTCGAGGCCGGATGAAGGGTACACGGTGCTACTGTACGCCAAGACGGGAATGCCGGAGAGTCGCCACGCGCACAATCCCTGGCTCCAGGAGCTTCCCGACCCGGTGACCAAGGTGTCGTGGGACAACTACGTCTGCATGGGGCCGTCTACGGCAGAAGAGCTTGGGGTTGGTGAAGGGGATATCGTCGAGCTGTCGGTCGACGACGTGAAGCTCGAATTGCCGGTCTATGTCCTGCCGGGGCAGCATGATCGAGTGCTGGGAGTGGCGTTGGCGTACGGTTGTCCGGGGACCGAGCGGTTTGCACAGGTGGGGCCGTCTTGGCTGGAAGCCAGGCCGACGGTGCCCAACGGACGGCCGGTGGGGCGCAATGCGGCTCCCCTGCTGAACTGGCAGGGGAAGTCACTCCAGCGAGTGCGGCATGGCGTGTCGGTGAGAAAGACGGGAAGGCGGCGACCGTTGGCGGTGACGCAGCTCTACCACTCGCTGAAGCTGCCCGAGTCGATCGCGGCTTATGGGGCGCCCGACCGGTCCGACATTGTGCAGTCGACCACGCTCGAAGCGTTCCGAGCCGATCCCGAGTCGGGCAAGCCGGAAGTGCACGTGGATGCGAATCTCGATTTGTGGCCTCCCGACCATCCCAAGAGCGGGCATGCCTGGGGGTTGTTGGTCGACCTGAATGCGTGCACCGGTTGTTCGGCATGTGTCATTGCCTGCCAGTCGGAAAACAACATTCCGGTGGTAGGTTGGGACGAAGTACGGCGGCAGCGGGAGATGTATTGGATGCGGATCGACCGCTACATGCAGGGAGAGGACGACGACCTTGACGTGCGCGTGCAGCCGGTGATGTGCCAGCACTGCGACCACGCGCCGTGCGAGACGGTGTGCCCGGTACTGGCGACGGTCCACAGCGAAGAAGGGCTCAATCAGCAGGCTTACAACCGCTGCGTAGGGACGCGCTATTGCGCCAACAACTGTCCGTTCAAGGTTCGCCGGTTCAACTGGTTCAATTACCGGCACGACAGCGACCGGGAGAATCTGGCTCTCAACCCCGACGTGGTCGTGCGGACTCGCGGCGTGATGGAGAAGTGCTCGATGTGCGTGCAGCGGATCGAGGCGGCGCGTGTCGAGGCGAAGAAGGAAGGCCGTGCCATTGCCGAAGGGGATGTGCAGGTGGCCTGTCAGCAGAGCTGCCCGGCTCAAGCCATCGTGTTCGGTGACCTGAACGATCCAAAGAGCCGCATTTCGCAGTTGGCCAAAGATCCTCGCCAGTATCGCATGTTGGAGGAGTACGGTTTTCAGACGAACGTGGGTTACCGGCGGATCGTGCGGAACCGTGAAGGCGGTGCCGAATCGACTGGACACCATAGTTGACCGAGTCGTGAGCGATGGCAGATGGCTGAACTCGTTAACAGCACTGACAAGTGAACCAAACAGATCAGGAATTGCGGAGACGGCACCGTGTCACACGTTGATCAGGAATTGCGGCCGCCGCTCGTATTGGGCGACAAGTCCTTGGGCGATATCACCGACGATATCGCCGCGCCGATGGCGGCCACTCCCAGCACGCTATGGTGGGTCGGATTCGGCATTGCCTTCTCGGCCCTCGTATTGGGCGTCGTGGCGGTGAGCTACCAGATTGCGGTGGGGATCGGTACCTGGGGACTCAATCGCACGGTCGGCTGGGCGTTCGACATCACCAACTTCGTGTTCTGGGTCGGTATCGGTCACGCGGGGACGCTGATTTCGGCCGTGCTGTTCCTGTTTCGCCAGAAGTGGCGGACGGCCGTGAACCGGTCGGCCGAAGCCATGACCATTTTTGCCGTGATGTGCGCCGGGATCTTCCCGTTGATTCACATGGGCCGCCCCTGGCTCTTTTTCTGGACGCTTCCCTATCCGAACTACCGCGGTCCGCTGTGGGTGAATTTCAAGTCGCCCTTGTTGTGGGATGTGTTCGCGATTTCGACTTATCTGTTGATTTCCGCCGTCTTCTGGTATGTCGGACTGATTCCCGATTTGGCGACGATGCGGGACCGCACCCAACCGGGACTGAAGCGGTCGATCTTCTCGTTTCTCAGCCTCGGATGGAACGGGTCGGCTCGCACGTGGCACCACTACGAAACGGTGTACATGCTGTTGGCCGGATTAGCCACGCCGTTGGTGTTCTCGGTGCATACGATCGTGAGTATGGACTTCGCCACGGCGGTCATCCCGGGATGGCACACCACGATTTTTCCGCCCTACTTCGTGGCCGGTGCCATCTTCAGCGGGTTGGCCATGGTATTGACGTTGATGTTGATCGCCCGCAAGACCATGCGGTTGGAAGACTACATTACGGTGAGTCACGTCGACCGGATGTGCAAACTGATGCTGGCGATGGGCTGCATTGTGGGCCTGGCATACTGCACGGAGTTCTTCATCGCCGCTTATAGCGGCAATGCATACGAGCAGTTCCTGTTTCGCAATCGGGCATTGGGGCCGTTCAGTTGGGCCTTTCTGACCATGTTCTCCTGCAACGTGATTATTCCTCAAGTGCTGTGGTTCCGTGCCGTGCGGCGCAATCTGTTCGCGGTATTCGCCGTCGCCATCGTCGTCAACATCGGGATGTGGTTCGAACGGTTCGTGATCATCGTTACCAGTTTGCACCGCGATTTCCTACCCTCGAGTTGGTCCTATTACATTCCCACGTCGATTGAAGTGGCTACGCTGATTGGCAGCTTCGGCTTGTTCTTCACCTGCTTTTTGCTGTTTTGCCGAGTCGCTCCGGCGATTGCGATGGCGGAAGTCAAGGGAGTCGCTCAGGTGAAGAAGCCGGAATCTTTACGAATACCCCAGCCGGAGGAGGCGGTGGCATGAGCAGTCGCCAGTTGATCTTCGCGTCGTTTGCCCACGAAGAGGACCTGCTGGAAGGCATCCGGGCGCTGCGGCGTGCGGACGTGAAGATTGTGGATGCATTCACTCCGTATGCCGTGCATGGGCTGGATCGGGCCATGGGGCTGCGCCCATCCCCGCTGACCTGGGTCTGTTTCGTCTGCGCGATGACGGGAGTCCTGTTCGCGTTGTGGTTCGAGCACTGGTCCTTGGCCGTCAGTTGGCCGATCAACGTGGGGGGCAAGCCGTGGAACTCGCTGCCGTCCGACGTTCCCATCGGTTTCGAGATGGCGGTGCTGTTGGGAGGGTTCGGTTCGGTGTTCGCTCTGCTGGGGCTATGTCGCCTGTTTCCGGGAAAGCGTGCCCGGCTGGCGACGCCGCGAGTCACCAATGATCGGTTTGTGGTGGTGATCGAAGAAACCGATGCGGTGACGACTCCCGACTTTGTCCATGCCCTGTTGGAGCCTCATGGCGTGGTGGAATTCGAGGAACGCCTGGCGGAGGAGAAAGTCCCATGGTGAACATCGGCCGCCGCAATCTTGTACTGGCGATTCTGCTACTGCTGGTGATCGTCCTGGCGATCTGGTGGCAACCGGACTACGAACATCCCAATGTGGAGTTCCTTCCCGCGATGCGCCGTTCGCCGTCGTTCAAAGCGTATGAAGCGAATCCCGTGCTGCCCGGTGGCACATCGATGCAGCCGCCCATTCCAGGCACGATTGCTCGCGGCGCCATCGTCCTCCACTATCGGGCCACGCCTGAAGACGCACTGCGTGCCGGCGAGGAGCTGAAGAATCCGATACCCGAGCAGGACAAGCAGCACTCGGCGTCGGTGGCTCGAGGCCGCAGAGTCTTTCAGACCTATTGCTCACCGTGCCACGGAGGAGGCGGTGCCGCCGACGGCATCGTCGTGCAGCGAGGCTATCCGCCCCCACCGTCGTTGCTCAATGGCAAATCGGTGCAGATGAAGGACGGTCAACTGTTCCATATCCTGTCCTACGGGCAGGGGAATATGGCTCCCTTCAGCGGTCAACTGTTGCCCGAGCAGCGCTGGGACGTGATCAACTTCGTTCGCTCGTTGCAAAAGGCGGAGGCCGAGCGAGTGAAGGCCGAGGCGGAAGTCAAGCAGGATTCCGAAACCCAACGCAACACGTCACCTGACAAGAAAGCCAAGCCATGAGCGAAAAGACTCCTTTAGACAAATCGCTGGACGAATTGGACGATGTGGTACAGAAACTCCGCTCGGAGAACTCGCCGGTCGGTATCGACGCGGTCTACACGCACGCGGTGATCATCGACTTTCTGCGACAGTTGAGCGCCCGTCTCGACGCGATCGAGGCGAAACTCGAACGGCAATCCAATCCGTAGACGGTGGACGAGGCAACCAGACAATGAACGGCCTAGGTTTCTTAAGTGGCAGTCAGGCGAGACTCTTCACGCTCGCGGCAGTGGTGGGGGCCGTACTGGTGGCGCTCACCGTCCCCTTGTCGTCGACGCACGCTTGGGGCAATCTACTGATCGCCTCGGTCTACCTGACGACGTTGGGATTGGGCGGAGCCATGTTTGTGGCTTTCGGCTACGTGACCGGAGCCGGCTGGAATGTGGCGTTTCGCCGCGTGCCCGAGGCGATGGCGGTCACGCTGGTGGTATGCGGCGTGATTTCCGTGGGCGTTCTGGCGCTCGGGATGCACAACTACGCTTGGCATGCGCACGGTGAGGCGGGGACGCTTTGGTTCAAGCAGATGTGGCTGTCGCCGCAGTTCTGGCTGGTGCGAGCCGTCGGCTACCTGGCACTGTGGAGTGTGCTGTCCCTGTTGATCGTGTCGGTGTCTCGGCGGCAAGATCGGGTGGGGGGAACTCGATTGACCATCGCCAACGGCAAACTCTCGGCGCTGTTCTTGGCGGTTTCCGCCGTGACGTTCTCGTTGGCCTGTTTCGATTGGCTGATGGCGCTGACGCCGATGTGGTACAGCACCGTGTTTGCCGCTTACCAATTCGCCGGGATGATGCAAGCGACACTGGCCACCATGATCCTGATCGGCCTGGCCCTGCGGGCGCCGGGACGGCCGCTGCACGGTGTCTTCACCACCGAGCATCTGCATGACCTGGCCAAGTTGCTATTGGGCTTCAGTTGTTTTTGGATGTACCTCTGGTTCAGCCAGTTCATGTTGATCTGGTACACGGACATTCCGGAGGAAGTCGCCTTCTTCGTGCCTCGAGAATCCGGGGCCTGGGGGGCGGTGACCGGGATGAATATCTTCCTCAACTGGCTGTTGCCGTTTTTCGTGCTGTTGCCGCGTCCCAGTAAGCGGAGCGGCAAGATTGCAGCTCGAGTCGCCGGGGCGGTGTTGCTGGGCCGCTGGCTCGACCTCTACTGGATCGTCATCCCGGCGCTTCACCAGGCTCATCCCGAGTCGGGAAGCCCGTTGGTGGGCGTGGCCGAAGCGGGGAGTATCCTGCTGGTGTTGGGCCTGTTCACCCTGCTGGTGTCGCGCACCTTCGGCAAGGCCAACCCGGTGCCCCGTCAGGATCCGCTGTTGGAAGAGAGCCTGCACTATCACCTGTAGTGGAGCTCGTGCAAGGCGTGCCAACGCAGCGGGGGCGCGGCAGCCGCACCGAGCCATCGGCATGCCGCCTACCCGGTTGCCGCTATCGCAGCGATGGGTACCGACGCCGCCCCTTGCGGCGAGCGGCATCGGCCCACGCACTGCGGCTTGGTTACTTCGACTGCTGTTTCTCGGAAGAGTCTTTCTGTTTCTGGGAGTCGGCCTGTTTTTTGGGCTGGGGCTTCTTGTCGGGCTTCGCCTCGGCACCCTTTTTTTCACCAGTCTTCTTGCCACCGCCCGTTTCGGCAGGAGCTTTCTTGTCGGCACCGGCCGGTCCGTGGGAGTGGTCGTGCGCATGAGCGTGGCCTTTCTTGGCGCCCTTCTTGCCGCCTTTTTTCTTGCCGGGTTCGTCACCCATGCCGGCCATCACGGGTCCGTGAGGCTCATGCACGTTGTCGGGATCGAAGGTGGGAAGGGCGACACCGGAAAACTCGGATGGCTGCAGCGGCACGCCGCCCACGTAGTTGGAAAAGAGAGGCTCGTTGGGCCCGGTGTAGATTACGATCAGTTCGTAGTATTGAAAGGGCAAACCGCGGCGCCAGCGATAGAGCTCCCAGTAGCCATGCTTGTGAGCCCATGCTTTGGGGTCGCTGTCGCCCAGCAATCGCGAGGGAAGCTTGCTGGGTGCTTCGGCGGCCTTTCCTTCCAAGGCGGGTTGGATACCGAGTGCCTTGCGAATGTCGGCTCGGCCGAAAACGATCGACTCGCGCTTCTTTCGCCGGTTCTTGGCCTGTTTCTCGGAAGCCGGTTTCTCCGGTGACGGTTCCAGCGACTCCTCCTCGGCTGGCGGGGCCATCGCCGTATCCGATCCTGCCGACGCGCCCTTGTCGGCCTTGTCCGTCGCGAGCTCATCGGTTTTCGCGGCTGCTGGCGTGGGCTGAGGATCCTCGCCTCCGGCGATGATCGTATCGAGTATTCTGGTGGCTCTCTTGAAGCCTCGCAGCGCCACAAATCGGTCGTACGCCAGTGCGCCGGCCAGTATCACCAAAATCACCAGCCAGATCATCAGTCGCACGCGGCTGGCCGAGCTGCCGCCCGGATGGGTAGGGGCGACGGGCGCGTCCGGCGACGGTGTCACGGGAGTGGATTCGTCGTTCATGGGGACCGTATCCTTTTACAAGAACATGAGAGTATGGAGAAACGAGGAAGTTTCGCGATAGCGTTCTTAGAGCCTGTAACAAAACCCGCCGCGCCGCTTCCCGGTTTCGGACGTGTTGCTTGCGGCATGGAGTTTTGTGACCGTCTCCTAGTCTACTTGCCTCGGTTCTTCGGTTCCACCCCCGGCCTGCCCGACCTTCACCGGCGGCTTACGGCAAACTACGATGGGTGTCCTTCGCCGGTTCACCCGGTACATTGGGCGGCCGGGTCGGTGTCGCCGGCGGCTGTTTGGATTTGTGAAAAAGGACAGACGGTATGACTTGCGACGCTCCCCAGCCGAGCCGGACCACCATCAACACGCTTCGCACTCTGGCGATGGACGCTGTGGAGCAGGCCAAGAGTGGGCATCCGGGGACCCCGATGGCTCTGGCTCCCGTGGCCTATGTGCTGTGGAACGAATTCCTCCGCTACGATCCGGCTCATCCCCTCTGGCCGGCTCGCGACCGTTTCGTCCTCTCCTGCGGGCACGCTTCCATGCTTCTTTACGGCTTGCTCCACTTGGCCGGTGTGCAGCAGGTCGATGCCGAAGGAGAGCCGACGGGCCGGCCCGCCATTTCCCTGGATGACATCCGGAGGTTTCGCCAATGGGAGAGCCCTTGCGCCGGGCATCCGGAGTACGGTGAGGCGGTGGGGATCGAGACGACGACGGGGCCACTGGGACAGGGCGTGGGCAACAGCGTGGGAATGGCGATCGCGTCGCGCTGGCTGAGTGCCCGATATGGACACGGCAGCGATGACCTGTGTGGTTATCGCGTGTTTGCTTTGTGTTCCGATGGTGATTTGATGGAGGGGATTGCATCGGAAGCCGCGTCTCTCGCGGGGCATCTGCGTCTAGGGAATCTCTGTTGGATCTACGACGACAACCACATCACGATCGAGGGGGACACGGCGCTGGCGTTCAGCGAGGACGTAGGGCGCCGATTCGAAGGGATGGGATGGAGGGTGTACAGCGTCGAGGATGCCAACGATCTGGAATCGATCCGAGCGGCATTGCGGTGGTTCGACGAAGGTGGGGACGATCGTCCGGCCCTGATTCGACTCCGTTCGGTGATCGGGTACGGAGCGCCCCATAAAGCCGGCAGCCATGCGGCGCACGGTGCGCCCTTGGGGCCAGAAGAAGTGCGCGGCGCGAAAGCGTTTTACGGTTGGCCCGAAGACGAAACGTTTTGCGTTCCCGAGGAAGCTCGGCAAGATTTCGCTTCGGGACTCGGCTCGCGAGGCCGGCAGTTGTTTGGTTCGTGGAACCGGTTGTGGGAGGACTACCGCCGCCGGGAGGCGAGATCGGCGGAGGAGCTGAGTCGAATCTGGGCGGGCGAGCTGCCGGAGAACTGGGACCACCAGTTTCCCCAATTCGCCAATGATGCGAAAGGACTGGCCACTCGCGTCTCGTCCGGAAAGGTGCTCAATGCGGCCACGCGGGGCATCCCGTGGCTGTTGGGTGGTTCGGCCGACTTGGCCCCGTCGAACATGACGGCCTTGGAAGGCGAAGCCGATTTCGAGGCGGGGAGGTATGACGGCCGGGTTTTTCACTTCGGCATTCGCGAACATGCGATGGCGGCGATTGCCAATGGAATGGCTCAAAGCGGTTTGCGTCCATTCGTAGCCACGTTTTTCGTGTTTACCGACTACATGCGTCCGGCGATGCGGTTGGCGGCGATGATGCGGCTTCCGGTCCTCTATATTCTCAGTCACGACTCGATCGGGTTGGGAGAGGACGGCCCCACGCACCAGCCGGTGGAACATCTGGCGGCGTGCCGAGCCATCCCGGGACTGAGCGTGGTGCGGCCGGCCGATGCTCGGGAAGTGGTTGCCGGCTATCGCCGCGCTCTAAGCGACGCAGCGGGACCGGTTGCCTTGGTGCTGACGCGCCAAGCCGTACCCACACTAACGGAAACGGCGAACGCCGGTGCGGCGATCGAGAAGGGTGGGTATGTCCTTCGCGACGCGGCCAAATCGACTCCCGACGTGTTGCTGATGGCGAGTGGCAGTGAGGTCGCGATCTGTCTGGAAGCGGCCGATCGTTTGGAAGCGAAGGGGATCGCCGCGCGTGTGATCAGCATGCCCTGTTTGGAGTGGTTTGAATCGCAGCCGCGCGCGTACCGTGACGAGGTGCTTCCACCCGACGTGTCGGCTCGAGTCGCCGTGGAGGCCGCGATTGGGCAGGGCTGGGAGCGGTACCTCGGCCGTGACGGGGTGTTCGTCGGGATGCGGGGATTCGGCGCCTCGGCACCCTATGCGGAACTGTACCGCCGATTCGGAATCACTTCCGAAGCGGTCGTCGAAGCGGCGCTGCGGGTCACTGGTTCGGCAACGTGATCTGGAACGACCGGTCGAACGCCTCTTCGAAATCGAACACGTCTTCGAAATCCTCGCGTCGATCTTGTTTGGAGGTGCGCATCACCCCCAAGTCGATCAAGTGGTAGACGATGTCGCCAATGTCCCGCGTGGTGTGGATTCCCCAGGCTCCCAGGACGGTTCGAGCCATCAAGCCGAACTGGTCGAGTGCCAGTTGCCGCACGGCTTCGCACAGCTCCTGGCCCGTCAAGTGTTGCTCCGCATCCCCTTGGCCTTGCTCGGTGACACGGCTGCCCATGTCGAGCACATCTTGAGCGTACGTGAGCGCCTCACGAATGAACTCGTAGGCAGACGGCGCGAACCTCGGATCGCGTTGCAGCAGTTCGACGAAGGCTCGAGCGATATCGTTCATGACCGGTATTCGCGTCTGGGATTTTTCCGGGAACGCTGATTGCGGTTCTGCCGCGACGGCAGTTTGATCACCGACAGCACTTCCGCGGCGTCGATGACCATGCGGCGGTGGTCTTCGGTTTGCACCAGCAGTTGTTCGGCGATGATCTCGTGGCTGAGCACGCGGGCCCGCCCTTCTCGAGTGACCACATCGGCGCCGATGGGAGGCAGTTCCTTGGCGATCTGTTCATACGTGTCGAATTCATAGCGCAGGCAGCACTTCAGCCGGCCGCAGCGTCCGGAGATCTTGGTGGGGTCCAGCGTCGCCTTTTGCAGTTTGGCCATCTTCATCGAGACGGGCGGCATGGCGGACAGGTGCGTGTTGCAACAGACCGGTTTGCCGCAGTCGCCGTAGTCGGCCAGCAATTTGGCCTCGTCACGCACCCCGATTTGCCTCATTTCGATGCGAGTCTGAAACTCGCCGGCCAACTGCCTGACCAATTGGCGAAAATCGACACGTTTTTCGGCCAGGTAATAGACGATCAGCCGTTCGCCACCGAAGACGTGTTCGACGTCGACCAATTCCATCGAGAGTCCCAGTTGGCGGACATGTGCCTGGCAGGTTTGGAACGTCTCTGCGAGTTTCTCGTTGAGTATGCTCCACTCATGTTCGTCGTCGGAACTCATGACGCGGAGTAGCTGACCGCCGGGAGCGTCCTTGAGGTGGGACTCGGACGATTCATCGGCCACGGCCAAGACTTCGCCCACTTCCAGGCCACGAGGCGTTCGAGCGATCACCCGGTCGCCTCGCGCATAGCGATCGCTTCCTCGAGCCGAGAACAGCCCGAGGAAGCGCATGATACCGTAGCGGACGATGTACTTGGCCATACGGTCGAGTCAGCGAGTCTTCGGCGGTTGGCAGTACGCGAGGGCCAGCAGCGCGTACGAGGTGACCAGATTGGGATCTCCTTCCAGCCAACGGGTGGTGGAGTTGACCCACGAACCGTTGGGCCGCTGCCGTTGGGCCAGTTCACGCACCAGTTCGGCCCGCCAGTCGTGAACCTTGCCTTCGGCATCGGTGAACTGGTCGACTCCCAGGGCAGCCAGCGCCTTGGCGAACGTGTGATAGTAGTAATAGAGACCCTGCTGTCCCAGGCCCGGGTTGTCATCAAGTCCGTAGTGTTTACGGATCC
>JALSIV010000206.1 GCA_026989685.1 Pirellulaceae bacterium
CGGTGCCAGTGGCTACGATCCGCCGTAGGAAGTCATAGCGACCGGCGGGCGGTTACTGCGTGGCATGAGTTGGCGGGGGCGGTGAGCGGCCTTCTCCACGGGGGCGGTTCCCCCATATGGTGCCGTTGTCGGAGCTGCCGGACTTGCAGACCGGGGCGTTCGCGGTAAAATTGCCTGCTCACGGTCCTCAATCTGGGGCGGAGTAGCTCAGTTGGTTAGAGCAGCGGAATCATAATCCGCGTGTCGGGGGTTCGAGTCCCTCCTCCGCTACTTGGGAATAGCTGGGTGCGTGTCCTGGCGGAGAGCGGTGCAGCGATTACTTGCTTGATGAACCGGCCCCATCGGGCACATCCATCGCCCGATCGACCGGGCTCAGATGGTAGATCGAGCCGTCGAGGCGGCGACGTAGCGGGCGGCCTGCCGCGTCCTTGAGATAACACCGGATCGACAGTCCCCAGGTCGGGGCGATCTGAGGAATCACCAGACGGACCGTGCGACCGTCGGCGGAGACTTCGACACGCTCGACCGGCCAACGGCGTTCTCGGATGTGCGGTGAACCGTAGTTGGCCGAGCGTTTGAGATCCCAGGCAAAGACGCGCCAGTTGGCCGCCTGCTCGGCCGCGGCTCGGTCGAGCGGATCGGACCAAGTCAGCGCGATGCCTTGTCGGGTCGCCCGAAACGACAGCGGCATATGCATGGCCTTCCCCGTGGCGCGAACGCGATACAGCCCCCCCGGGCTTTGCCGGTGACTTCCCCACGCCACCATGCCGCACAAATAAAGATCACCGGTCTCGGGATGAAAGCGACCTCGCAGCAACCCCGTGGGAAACAGGGGGACGGGAAGGCCGCACAGTACGCCCTGGCGTTGTCCTTGCACTTGTTCGAGTAGCACCGAGTAGATCTTGCCGTAACCGTAACTGAGACTCAGCAGTCCGCCACCCAACGGTCCCCAGCGTCCGCGCGGCACCCACAGCAACTCGGACGGCGACCGATCGAACTCATTGGTGATCCAGCAGACAGGAAGCTCCATGGCCGCGTCCGAAGAATCAGTTACATCGTGATAGGCCATCATGTTGCCGTAGAAACCACCCGGTCGCACCCAGTTGATCCGGTTCTTTGGTGTCCAATGCCCTTCCTGATCGGTCACCAGAAACGACCCTTCGGGATTGAGGCAAACTCCATTGGCCGCTCGAAATCCCCTGGCCACGATCCGAGTCTTGCTGCCGTCGGCCGAAACCTTGAGCAGTGTACCGTGCTGAGGCACGAGCGCCGGCAGGGCATGGCGGGCCGACTTGGCGTAGTAGAAGTTGCCCTCCGGATCGACTTGCAAGCCCATCGCGAATTCATGAAAGTGCTCGGTGACCTGGTGGTCGTTGTTGAAGCTGACATAACGATCGGTTTCACCATCACCATTGAGATCGACCAACCTCACAATCTGATTTCGGCAACCGACATAGATCTCTCCTCGAACCACCTTCAAGCCCAACGGTTGAAACAGGCCGCTGGCGATACGTTGCCAGGTGATGTCGCCACCAAGTGTCCGGATGCCCTGCACCAGCCACACATCTCCGTCCCATGTGCAGGCCGCCAGGGCGTCTCCATCGGGTAGGAAATCGAATCCGGTGAACCGCATGCGAGCCAGCCACGGATTGTCGGTCGGATGCGTGAGTATGTCCACGGCGAATGGACCGGAATCGTCGCCCACCGCCGGCGCGAGTGACACATTATCGGCAAAACGCCGCGGCGCGCCTTTTTTCAGTTCCGAGATATCCAGTGGCCTGAGCGGGCGCGAATCGATGATGGCTGGCAGTGCCGAAAGCTCTCCGGTCGATTCGAGCGATGCCAACCAAATCGTCAGGTGACTGCGCTTGCCGCAAGGACGGAGTGTCAATCGAAGGCGGCCGCCGCTTTCCGACCAGGTGAATCGGGAAACATCACCGTCGGAAAGCCGGGCTTGTGCGGCGAGTAGCGATGGGGGAAGTCGCAATCGAGCGGGCCGCCTTTTGGGCCGGCGAGTCGGCGGATCCCCGCCGGTCGCAGCGGCCGGGGCCGGCTGAACCGGTTGTTGTGCCAGCAGAGCCATCGCTTCCTCCCCCTGCAGCGTCAACGTGCAGGCTCCCCGAAGCTGGCCGATTTGTACCGTGATGGGTTCCGAGTGAGGGTCGAGCACAAGTTGGCGAGCGTAGACCGGCCGCGGGTCGGTAGTCGCCAGCTCGAGCGTATCCCAGATTCGCGTGTCGCCGACGCGATAAATGAAAACGGACCGTTCTCGATCTCTCACCATTCCCTCGTAGTGTGCCCAGTCCCGGGGAAGTGGGCCGTAGTGTTTTCCATCGCGGCCGACGATTCTCCGGTCTTGCCAGGATTCGGTTCGAGGATCTGCCCACCCGGGGCCGTTCCGGTTTTCCAGCTCCAATTGTCCCACGATGCGTGGATGGACGGCATGGCGTCCGTTGAACAGAATGCCCTGCCAGTCGATGAACCCGGTTCCCGACCAGATGGCCGCCCATCGCATGGTATCGTGATCGAAGATGGCGAAGTGGCGGCCGCGGGAGATCCCACCGGGGCCCGGATCGAGCCGAACGGCGATTCCCTTGTAGGCGAAATTGCCGCCATCGGCGCCGATTTCGTAGGTGGCCGCCAGCGTCGGACCGTAATCCATGACGGACCACGGCGTGAGTGGGCGAGGGCGGGGACCTCGCGTGTCGCCCGCGGGAAGCGACGCAAGCCACGGTTTTGTCACAGAAAAATACTGACTCGGATTGTGCGGCCGCAAGTAGGTTTCTCGAATGTAGTGAATCACGTCGTATTTCTGTTGTGGTACCAAGGCTGTTTGCGGCAGCATCATGCCGAATCCGCGAGTGATCGTCTGGTACATCGAATAGGGATCGCTTCCGTTCTTGAATGCTCCCTCGGCAAACCGCAACGCTGTCGGCAGCGAACCAGCGTGTTCCAGCGTTCCGTGGCAGTTCATACAGACGCGGCGGTACACCTCTTCGCCACGTTGCAGCGAGTTGTCGTCCCATCCGGTGATCAGCCCCGCGTGATCGATGTGCCGTTCGTATTCGGGGAGCGGACGAGTGGCGTACAGATGCGCCGGTGGCTCGAGGTCCATCATCCGTTCGCGTCCCCCATCGCGAATCTCGAAGAGGAAACGCACCAGATCGAGGAACTGCTGGCGTCCGGCCAGTTGGTTCACCAGTCCTTGCGGCATGATCGAAGTGTTGTCCGTCTGGATGGCTTCGATCTCCCTGCGCGGAATCGAATAGAGCCGCGACGCCACGGTGGCGTCGCGCAGCACGAGCGGGTCCGTGTTGTCGACCATCAGTCCCCTGAGGACGCGACCGTCGAGTAGTTTCAATTTCGTCGTTTCGAATCCCTTACGGATCGTGTGAGACGGCTCGAGGATCGCTCGCACCAACTCCTCGTCGCTCGGTCGCTGCTCCCACTGAGTCAGATCGGGCCCGATTTGATTGCCGGCCGCATCGGGTGTATGGCATTGGCGACAGGCCAACAGCGGTTGGTAGAACAGAAGGGCTCCCCGGCGGATGTCGCCGTGTTGTCGCGCATCGAGTGCCAGACGTTGATACGATTGGGACTGTAGACGCTGCTCCAGCGTCTCGGCCGATCCGGCAGGGCGAATCGTGCCGATCAGAACCAGTAGACAGATCGCCCTCGCACGGCTGGTCGTCTTGCACATCGCTGGTTGCTTCACGGTTCGGTGTCCTCTTCCGTCTTTTTCAAGTCGGCAATGCGGGGAGTCATCATCGGTGATGTCATCTGTCGTGGCAGGATTCGCACGGTGCCGTGCCGGTCACAGAAGTAGAGTCGTGACAGCGAAGGCCGGCGCCCGTGCCCGTCGGCCCACAGAGCGTAGAAACCGGCGTGAGCGTTCACCGGCCGGCGGACGTAGGTGTGGTTGCGAGGGCTGCCGAAGGTGAGCTGCCGGGTCTTTTGCCAGGTGGCTCCCTGGTCGGAACTGGTCCACATGGCCACCTCGCCGCCTGGGTTGTACGCTTGAGGCCCGGTCTCGGTCGGCGCGATGATTCGCCACGTACCGTCCGCATCGATCCACAGCGATCCCATGTCGTAGTTGTTGTCCGACGTCATCGCCGGGCGGATCTCCCACTTCGTCCCCGTCCATCGCGCGGTGGTCCAAGTGCGAGGATCGTTGGCAGGGCCGGCCTGATAGCCTGGGCTCGTGACGTAGAGAATGACCGGCCGGTCGTTGCCATCGTACCGAATGTCCTTGAGGTAAACGTTGAGGCCTTCGGCGGCATAGTCATGGACCAAGGCCTTGTTCCGGACGGTCTCGAGCGGCAGATCGAGAGGCGACCCGTCGGCCGCGTGCCAGCTCGCACCGAAATCGTGCGTTTCGACGTAATACAAGTTGGTTCGCCAGTTGAGTCCCTTGTTGCGAGGATGGTAATTGAATGCCGAACCCGCACGGCGCTTGCCTACGGCACTGATCTGATAGTGTCCCTCTCCAATCACCGCCAGGCGGCGAGTTGGACTCCAGGTGACTCCATCCCGGCTGGTCATGAAACAGAGAGTACGCGCCACCGGATCGCCGTATCGAGTGAAGAAGCAGACGAACCCGTGTTGGGGAACGTGCCAGACCTGCATGTACGAGAAGTTGGTAATGGGAATGCGACGAGTTCCATCGGTTTGAATGGCACGCACGCGCTGGAACGAGCGGATGTCGAACGGGCGCTCGCTGCGGTGGATGAACGACGGGCGACTCGTGCCGTGCGATGTGGAGAAGATCCAGATATGGCCTCGATCGTCGATGGAGATCACAGGATTGTCGTGAGCGTCGCTGGTGTGCTTGTCGAGCAGAATCGTGGGACGAGGAACCTTGCCGGTGCGGTGGTCATAATAGGAGACCATGTGCAAGAGCCGGCGGTGGCTGTCGGCCGTCGTGCCGCCGTAGCAAAAGAACGTCTTGCCGGCTTGCGGCGAGTAGACCGCGAACGGCCGGTGCTTGGCACAATACGTTCCCAGGCCGCCGCTGTATTTGTAGACGTACTCGTCTCCCGACGGCTGGTTCATGTACCAGATGCCTCGATAGCCGTCGGCGGGGCGATTGAGCGTCTCGACCGGGGGGAAGTCGTCGGCGGGGTCGCCGTCGTCGGCGCGAGCCGAGGAGGCGATGGCAACCGCGACCGCAGTCGTTACGATGATGGTTCTCATGCATTCCATCTTAGATGGTGGGCGGGAGGAAGTGGAATCGGTGTCGATTTGCCGTGGAGGATCCGGATGAATGATCGTTTGCCCCGACGGAAACTGGGACGGACCGGACTTTCGGTTTCGCAGCTCGGCTACGGAACGATGGGGCTTCGCGGGCCGCGCACCTGGGGCGTGCGCGTGGTGAGCGATGCCCAGGCCGACCGGTTTCTCAATCAAGTGCTGGATGCCGGGATCAACTTCATCGACACGGCACCCGATTACGGTGTGGCCGAAGAACGGATCGGTCGATTCATCGGCTCGCGGCGCAGCGAGTACTACCTGGCGACCAAGTGCGGGTGTGATCCGCTGCAGCACGAGGATCATCTGGAGGTGCGACACTCTTGGACTCGAGACGTTATTCTGCGAAATGTGGAGACCAGTTTGCAGCGGCTGTGCACCGACACGATCGATGTACTGCAGTTTCACGGAGGTGACGCGGTCACGCTCAGAGATAACGGCTTGGTCGATGTCGTACAGCAGCTTCGCGACGAAGGAACCGTTCGATTCCTCGGCGTGTCGAGCTCACTGCCCCACCTGCCGGACCTGATTGACTTGAACGTGTTCGATACGTTTCAGATCCCCTATTCGTGTCTCGCACCCGAACATGACGAGTGGATTCGCCGGGCTGCGGAAACCGGGGCCGGCATCATCATCCGGGGCGGAGTCGCCAAAGGAGGCCCCGACGCGGAAATCCAACGCCCCCAGCTCCATCAGATTTGGGAAGCGGCACGGCTCGATGAGCTGCTCGAGCCGGGGATGACGCGAGCCGAGCTGATTCTCCGCTTTACCATCTCGCACTCCGATTGTCATACGGTGATTGTGGGCACTTGCAACGACGAGCATTTCCGTGAGAACCTCGCGTCGATGACCAAGGGGCCGCTGCCGCCCGCGCTGTGTCGGGAAATCGAACACCGGGTGACGTTCCGGCAGTGAAGCAGACAACTTCCCGCCCGTTCGACTACAATAACTCTGTATGCAGTCCAGCATGCCTCCCCCTCCCCCGACCGTACCCATGTTCCTGCCAGTCTGCTTACCGTTGCGACTCTCAACGAACCGGTCTTCGGCCACTCGGCCGATGACGTGGAGCCGCGTGCTTTGCGGTGTGCTGTGTTTGGTGCTTGCCGGCGGCTGTTGGGTTCAAGCCGCAGGCCCCTTGAGGAAAGTCGATTTCGCCCGCGACATCCTGCCGATCCTATCGGACAAGTGTTTTCGCTGTCACGGTCCCGATGAGGAATCGCGCGAAGCCGATTTGAGACTGGATCGGCGGGACGACGCCCTGTCGGCCGAGGATCGGGATCCGGCGATCGTGCCGGGCAATTCAGGAGCGAGCCGGCTGGTTGCGAGGATCCAGTCGTCCGATCCCGACGAGAAAATGCCGCCGCCCGACAGCGGCCTGGTGGTCTCCCGTGACGAACTGGAACGACTCAAACAGTGGATCGACGAAGGTGCCGTGTATGAATTGCACTGGGCATTTCGTCCGATTCGCCGCCCCGTCATTCCGGCTGCTTCGTCCTGGGCCGGCGATCCCATCGACGGCTTTGTGTGGCGGCGCATGGAACCGGCCGGGCTGCGGCCGTCTCCGCCGGCGGATCGCCGGACGCTCATCCGCCGATTATCACTCGATCTGCTCGGTCTGCCGCCCACGCCCGCAGAGGTGGAACGCTTTGTGGCGGATCGGCGCCCGGATGCTTATGAACGGCTGGTGGATCGGCTATTGGCCAATCCCCATTTCGGTGAACGATGGGGCCGCCACTGGCTCGACCAGGCCCGCTACGCCGACACGCACGGCTACACCGTCGATTCGCCTCGCACGATGTGGCCTTATCGCGATTGGGTGATTCGAGCCGTCAATGCCGACATGCCGCTGGATCGTTTTACCATCGAACAACTGGCCGGAGATCTGCTGCCCTCTCCCACCGAGGAGCAGTTGGTGGCTACCGGTTTCCACCGCAACACGTTGATCAATCAGGAAGGAGGCGTCGACCGCGAGCAGTTCCGCGTGGAGTCGATCGTCGATCGCGTCAACACCACGGGGGCCGTTTGGTTGGGGCTGACGGTCGGGTGCGGACAATGCCATTCGCACAAATTCGATCCGCTCACCCAGCGAGAATACTATCAACTGTTCGCCTTCTTCAATCATACTCAGGATGCCAATAGTGTGTCACCTACCTTGTCGCTGCCGACTCCCGAACAACAGGCCGAATTGAAGGAGCTGGATCAGGCCATTACCGAACTGCGGAAGCAGATCGCGGCGGTGTCCGGTGAGAGGGATTCCTCCGCCGACGGCTCAAGTTCGAAGCAGGCACATGCGCCTTCCACGACGGCGAGCGGCAAACGGGAGGCTCTCCGTAAGCGGCTCAAACAGTTCGAGCAAGATCGCAAGGAGCTGGCCGGTCAGGTCCCCACGACGATGATTATGCGCGAACGGTCGGATCGCCGGGACGATTTCATTATGATCCGGGGCGATTTTCTGCGACGGGGTGAGCCGGTTTCTCCCGGTGTGCCTGCCTTTTTGCCGTCGCTCGAGCCCCAGCATCAGCCGCCCAATCGACTCGACCTGGCTCGCTGGCTGGTACGGCGGGACCACCCGCTGACAGCTCGCGTGTTCGTCAACCGGGTATGGATGCACTTGTTCGGAAGCGGGCTGGTCGAAACCGAGAACGACTTCGGCTATCAGGGTACGCCCCCCTCACATCCCCGGCTGCTGGACTATCTGGCGGTCGAACTGATGGAGAGCGGATGGTCCCGCAAACAACTGATCCGCCGGATCGTGCTCACGCAGACCTACCGCCAGTCGTCGGTCTGGCGCGATGATGTGGCGCGAGTCGATCCGCGCAACCGGTTGCTGGCGAGGCAGTCGCGCTGGCGAGTGGAAGCGGAAATCGTGCGCGACGTGGCACTGGCCGCCAGCGGGTTGTTGGTGCGCACCATCGGCGGCCCCAGCGTCTATCCGCCGCAACCGAGCGGAGTCTATGCGTTCACGCAGCGCAAGGCGTCCTGGCCCACCAGTCGCGGGCCCGCTCGCTATCGCCGAGGCCTCTACATTTTCTTCATGCGCAGCGCTCCGTATCCATTGCTGACGACGTTCGACACGCCGCGGATGAATGCGACTTGCACCCGCCGCACCGTTTCCAATACGCCGCTGCAGGCACTGACACTCGCCAACAGCCAAGCGTTTCTGGAATGCGCTCGGGCCTTGGGAAAGAAACTGGCGAAAATGGAAGGCGGCGTCGATCAGCGGATCCGCTTCGGATTCTTGCACTGCCTGGCGCGTCCGCCCAGTGCGGAGGAAGCGGAGATCTTGGCGGCGTATTACCGGAGGCAACTCGCGGTGTTCGAGCGCGAACCTGCGAGGATCGTTCCGCTTATGGGCGAGAAAGGGCAAGCGACACCCGAGCAAGCCGCTTGGGTACTGGTGGCACGGACCTTGTTGAATCTCGATGAGTTTGTAACTCGAGAATAGCATGATGAACCGACGTAATATGAGGCTGTCACAAAACTCCGTGCCGCATGCGGCGCGTCTGAGGGCGGAAAGGAAGGTGGCGGGTCTTGTGGCTGGCTGTGCAGAAAACGAGCAGGCGGATCGCCGTCTTGCGGTGATGGATCGGCGCGAGTGGCTGGCATCGGGAGGACTCGGCGTCGGCAGCATGGCGCTGGCGTCGCTGCTGGCGCAGGACGGCTGGGCGTCCGGTCGGAGAGGTCTTCACCATCGGCCTCGAGCCAAAGCGGTGATTTTTCTGTTCATGGCGGGCGGTCCGAGTCAGCTCGACCTGTTCGAGGACAAGCCGGCTTTGAGGAAGTTCCATGGCGAACCGCCGCCCGCCGGCTATCTCAAAGGCAAGCGGTTCGCCTTTTTGAAGGGGACGGAAAAACTGCTGGCCAGCGCGCAGAAATTCCGGCGTTACGGAGAGTGCGGTCAGAGCTTGTGCCATCTGCTGCCGCACCACCGCCGAATCGTCGATGAAGTGTGCTGGCTGCACGCCATGCAGACCGATGTGTTCAATCACGGCCCTGCCAAGATCCTGGTCAACACCGGATCGGCTCAGCCGGGCCGACCCAGCATGGGATCGTGGATCACGTATGGACTCGGGAGCGAAGCGGACGATTTGCCGGGGTTTGTGGTTTTGCAGTCCGGTCCGCGGGGTCCGCGAGGCGGCTCGGCATTGTGGTCCAGCGGCTTTCTGCCGACGATGTTTCAGGGCGTTCCGTTTCGCGACGGGCCCGAACCCATTTTGGAACTCCGCAGCCCGGCCGGGCTGTCGCGCGAGCAGGAGCGTGATTTCGTTGATACGGTGGCGGCACTGAACCGCAAGCACCAATCGCGAATGTTGGATCCGGAGATTGAAACTCGCATCCGGGCGTACGAGATGGCCTATCGCATGCAGGAGAGTGCTCCGGAGTTGATGGATTTGAGCGGCGAGTCGCAAGAGACGATCCGCTTGTATGGTGCTGCGCCCGGGAAGCCGTCATTCGCCAACAACTGCCTGCTGGCCAGGCGGTTGGTGGAGCGGGGCGTGCGGTTCGTGCAGCTCTACCATACCAACTGGGACCATCACGGCGGTCCCACGGAAAACTTGGAGCAACATTTTCCGGCGATCTGCCGCGAAGTCGATCAGCCATCAGCCGCTCTGGTGCTCGATCTGAAACGCCGCGGGCTGCTTGATGAGACGATCGTGGTTTGGGGCGGGGAGTTCGGGCGCACGCCAATGGGAGAAGTCCGCAAAACGACCGGCCGCGATCACCACATCGATGCCTATTCGATGTGGGTGGCCGGCGGCGGCTTTCGGCGCGGCCTGATTCATGGCCAGACCGACGAATTGGGGCTGGCTGGTGTGGAGCGTGTCAAACACGTGCATGATCTGCAAGCGACCATCCTGCATCTGCTCGGCATCGACCACCGACGGCTCACTTTCCGCTTCCAAGGCCGCGACTACCGCCTGACCGACATCGGTGGCCAGGTCATCACCGAGATCGTCGCGTAACGCGGCCGGCAGCGGCGTCTGGCGGAAGGACCGATGGGACGGATGGGATGGCGGCAGGGATCGTATCCAACGACCGCTCCACGCTGCGACGGGCAGCGACTCGCCATGTGGTTGCACAGGACCGGCCACACTCATCTGCCAAACGCTCCCTCCGCGCCGCCGTCAAATCTACCACCACCGAATCCGCCTCCGAGTCCGCCGATTGCCGCACTATCGGGAATCGGCGGACCTGCCGTCTGGACGGCCTGGCGCAGATCGTTTAACAGTTTTTCGATCTTGCGGTGGTTTTGCACGGTCTGCGAAATGATCAGTGTGTCGCGAAACTGGCAAATCCGGGCGAAACCGACGCCGTACTCTTCCCACGATTCGGGATCGATCGTGAGCAGAATGACGTCGGCTAGATCGGAAATGTCATAGGGGGCTCCGTCGGCAATGACCCCTCTGGGACCAGCCGGCACGCCCATCGTCCCACCCAATCCACCGCCGAGCCCGCCACGAAACCCCATGTTGCCATCATACTGGACGTACATCGTGCTCGCACCGGCGGCACCGCTACGGCTCTGATCCGTCGCCTTCGCACGGGATTTCGGCGGAGCCGATTCGGATGCTCCATCATCGGACGGGGCCGGCCGCCGTTCGACCAGATCTCCGACGCCGTAGACACGTACGTGGAGATACTTCCGATGCACGGCTTCTTGCGTGGTGATGATCACCACGCCATGGTCGAGCGTGTAGCTCAGGTCGTGCGGATCGAGGATCAGTCGCAGTGCCATGCGCAGCGGGATATTCTTGAGGCTCAGGTTGACGAGGGCTTCACGGACATCAATGCCCTCGTTTTCCAGCGAGGCTCTGTCGAAGTAAAACTGGAAGTGGTTCTGCTTCGAGAGCGATGCCACGGCGTCCTCGAGGGGCACATCGATGACCTCGACATCGATCTCCTGTTCGAGCTGTCGCCAGACGATCTCATTGGGGTCCGCCGGCTTGAGTTCGGCAGTCGGTTCGGTTTTCGATTCGACGGGCTCTGTCTGCTGAGCCTGAACCGTCTTGCTTCGCCAATTCCCCGCGCGGTCGGGCCACAAGGCGACAGCGGCCATGGCGATCAGCAACGTGGCGATCAGGGATCCGGTAGTCAGACGCATGATTCTTCTCCTGTTCTTGAGACGAGAAATGGCGGAGAGTTCCGCCGCCAGGGCCGCGGCATCGCCGAACTCGGCCAGGGCCGTCGAAACGGCTTGTTGGGGATCGATCCCCTGTTGGATCAGATCATCGAATCGAGCTTCCAGATGGGAACGCAGCTCTTCGGCGATGGCCGCTTGCTGATGGCGGCTCAGTCGCAGCAGGCTGGTGAGCAGCCTGAGGTAGTCGCGGAATTCGTCCGGGGACATCGGTGGGTTCATGGCGGTTCCCCTCGGCGTCAGGAGCTCTCCATCGCGTCGGGGGATTGCCCCAGCACGGGAGCCAGGATGCGCCAGATGCAATCGGCGTATTCCCGCCACTGCTGGGCCTGGTGCACGAGTTGCTTGCGGCCTCGAGGCGTCAGGCGGTACCATTTCCGCTTGCGGCCGGTCGAGTCGTCCCAGCGACTGCGGACCCAACCCTCGGCTTCCAAGCGGTGCAGCAGCGGATAGAGCGTCCCCGCCTGTACGGTGAACGTGCCGCCCGATGCCTTGCTGAGTGCGTTTTGGATGAGATAGCCATACTTGGGGCCGTCCGCCAGCGCGGAAAGAACCATCAGATCGAGGTTCCCCCGCACCATGTCCCCACTCGTCTTCTCCTTCACCACGCGCCATCCTTTCTACGGAGCTCCCATGGATCGACAACCCATATATATCAGATCAATGCATAGAGTGTCAATATATCAAGCGCGGGTTTTCCCGCGAGCCGCCCGGCGGCCAACTGGTTGCCACGTTTTCCGATCGCGATCAAAATGGTGGAGAGGGATTCGACGGCTTATCAAGAAGAGGCATCGATGTTGGTCGAACGCCGGCGCCGCCGTTGCGGCTTGATTGTGTGGGGAGCCGCCTGCTGCGCGGTTGTTGCGCCGGCGGCCGCATGGGCTCAGCCGTCGGTTTCCGATGGCGGTAAGAGTCGCCCGGTGCAGGCCTCCGGGGCGTCACGCGATCCGAGTCGAAGCAGCGTGCAGACCACCGATGCCCAGGGGAAGCCGGTGGTGGCGCGGCGGTATGCGACTCGAGGCGGCCGGCACTTCGTCTTTCTCCCCAGTGGCGAGATCGTGGAGCGGTCGGCCGATCAGCTCGAACCGGCCGACCGTCCGTTCCGTCCGGCGACGGCCAAGAAGCTGGGGGCCGAGTTGGCTCGTCGGTTTCCCGATCTCGAGCTTCGGGTGTCGGGAAGCTACGTCTTCTTGTCCAACACGTCGGAGCTGTTTTCGCAGGTGACGCGACGGGTGCTGGTGACGATGCTGCCCGGCATTCGCAAGCATGCTCGAAAGTGGAAGCTCCAAACGCATCCGCCCGAGTTTCCTCTGGTGGTGCTGATGTTTCGGACGCGCCGGCAGTTCGACGCGTATCGCAAGATGCCGGCCGAGGTGTTGGCCTATTACGATCCCTGGACCAACTACATCGTGCTGCACGAGGAGTCGCCGCTCTACCGAGTGAACCGCGACATGGCCATTCGGCAGATGATTTCGACGATCGCTCACGAGGGCGCTCATCAGATCTTGCACAACATCGGTATTCAGCAGCGGCTGTCGCGGTGGCCAATGTGGATGGGAGAAGGTTTGGCGGAGTATTTGGCGCCGACGAAGTTGGGTCGTCGGATGAGTTGGAAGGGGGCGGGAATGGTCAACGATCTGAGGATGCTGGAGCTGGAGTTCTACATCAAGGCCAAGGCGTTCGATTCGACGCCCGGCGAGATGATCGCTCACACGGTGCAAGGCAGCCGGCTCACATCGACCGGCTACGCTGCCGCGTGGGCGCTGACGCACTATTTGGCCGGCGAGCACAAGTCCGCTTTTCGTTCGCTGCTCAAGGAGCTCACGGCCATCGGCCCGTACCAGGCGGTGGGGCGGCCGGACGAGCGAGGGATGGTGGTCGATCAACTGGGGCAATTTCGCCGCCATCTTTCGTTGCCGCTCCCCGAAGTAGAACAGGACCTCATCGAGTATTTGGAGAAGCTTCCTTACACCGATCCTTTCGCGATGGCGCCTCATTTCGTGGCACTGGTGCGGTTGCAGCGGGGCGAGAAGACGGGGTGGAAGGCCAACATTTTTCACACACAGGCTCAAGCCGAACGCTGGTCGGCTCAATTCGTCCGGCAATTGGAGGACGGGATTCGCCACCAGGTCGAGATCGTTTCGGTTCCGAGCCGTCCGGCCGCTCACCGGCTGATCCGCGAGTACTCGCGGCGGCGTCCCTGAGTCGCGGCAACGAATGCGGCTTGACCTCGGGAAACCGGGAAACCCGCAGACCGGCTTTTCGGGCGGTATGGACAGCGGGGAAAGCTCGTTCTAGAATCTCCGCAAGTCATGGGATTGGCGGGGCGGTAGCTCAGTTGGGAGAGCGCGGCGTTCGCAATGCCGAGGTCGAGGGTTCGACTCCCTTCCGCTCCACTTGCGCCGGACCCAAACCCGGCTCAAACTAAGAGGCTGTCACAAAACTCCATGCCGCAAGTAACACGCCCGAGGCCGGGAAGCGGCTCGGTGGGTTTTGTTACAGGCTCTAAAACAGGCTCGCCGGTCACCGATCGGCGAGCCTTCGTTTTTGCGCCACGTATCGCGGGATTTTCGCCATCCTTCGCGATGACAGTCTTTCGCGTCGCGGGACGCGCTTCGCCGCTTGGACGGCCGAAAAGGCTCGAATCGGCCAGAAAGGCTCGGGATTCGCGGGACTCGCCCGGGTGAGTCCTGCCAGACATCTTGCCGCGAATCGATGCGCTGCAAGGCGGGCCGGTTTCGGAGTGCGACGACGCCGGAGAATAGTCGGTCATCGACTCGTTTCCCGAGCGTTTTCTCGATTCCCGGTCCCATTGGCATCCGTTATATTGAGGGGAGCGGTCGACGGCATAGGCTGTCAATCTTCGAACCTGAACGATGCGGTATCGTGGTCAGTTCCACTCCCAAAGTGCAGTACGCCTACGCCAACGGTTCGGCCGGGACGGTTCGCGCTACGGGACTCACTTATCCCAGCGGCCGGAGTCTGTCGTTCGACTATGGCGCGACCGGCTCGATCGACGATGCGGCCGGTAGAATCGCCGGGATCAAGCAAGGGACCACGACGCTCGCCGGATACGGCGAATACCATCACGATCGTCCCGTTGCGTCACCCGGACGTCGTGTGCCATATCCTGCCACAGCCTTTGATTGCCACTACGACCCCTCCCGCCTCCGGCCTCCGGTCTCCTGCCTGTCATCGGACATCACCGAGTCGGTCGGTCCGGCGTGGGTGACTCCGGCCTATGATCCGGCCGGCAACATGACGACGATTCCCAAGCCGGCCGACCCGACGCAGGGGTTCACGGCGGTATACGATGCCTGGAACCGTCTGGTGAAGTTGTCCGACTCGAGCGGGACGGTACAGGAGAACCAGTACGACGGCCGCAACTTCCGCGTGGTGCGGAAAGACTATTCCGGCGGTGTGCTGACGGAGACTCGTCACTTCTACTACACGTCGTCCTGGCAGGTCTTGGAGGAGCGGGTCGATTCGTCGACCAATCCCAACCGCCAATTCGTCTGGGGCTTGCGGTATATCGACGATCTTGTGCTCCGCGACCGCGACACGAGCGGCGACGGGGTACTCGACGAGCGTCTTTACACGCTGCGGGACGGCAACTGGAACGTGACGTCGGTCACGGACGCAAGCGGCGACGTGCAGGAGCGGTAGGCCTACACCGCCTACGGCGAGCCGCTGTTCTTGTCGCCGGGGTTTGTCGAGCAGTCGGGGAGCAGTTTCGGGTGGGAGGTCTTGTTCACGGGGCAGAGGTGGGATCCGCCACTGTTGTTCGCCTATACTCGGCACCGCTGCTACCACGCGAAACTCGGCCGCTTTCTTCAGATCGATCCCGAACCGGACCAAGTGAATCCGTATCAATACTGCATGTCGAGGCCAATAGTATGCACGGACCCCTTCGGTTTGCGTCCCTGGTCAAACGGCTCAATCAATGTGTTGGGATGGCGTCGTTGGACGCCGGCTTACTGGGAGTTTGACGATCCGAACCCAGTACCGAAGATCATCAACACGGGAAACGGCAATGTGCTTATTACCCATGACTGGAGCAACTATGCATGGGGCAATTGGCAGAAGTCGACTCTCAATCGAGAAAACGAATTGACCGTTCGAATCGGCAAGTATCGATGGACGTGTGTTTGGAAGGAGAGAGCATGGTTTCAAGTTTACGCGAAGGGGAACGCTTCACTCGCGATACGGACTTCTGCAAGAGTCAGCCCAACCGTCGTCGGAAAGCTAAACGCAACCATGAAATACCTTCCAGCGCTTCCGAGAGCCCAACTACTTAGAAAAGCATTGTCCGACGTGAAGCCAGAGCTTTTCGCTCAGATTCAAGCTTCAACGCGCATCCTTCGTTCGAAAATTATATGGCGGGAAAGCCACATGATCTACTTTTGGAGAATGGATTCCGCGGCGGCTTGCACTTGCACGAAATCTGCTACGACATATTCGTTTCCCTTGGGACTACGGATCCGTCACCGAGATTCGGGGTGGGTTGCCTATCCTGATGGGACCTCGCGCAAGTTCTTCGGCGAAACCAGTCTTCGCGGTGTTTTGGAAGGTCGGCAGTGTATACGATCTATCGTTGTCACGGGTAAAGACTCACGTGAACTGATGAAGAAGATCAAGGGCGCATATTGGTTTGAAGGTGACCCACGTGTTCCGAATTCGATTCGTGTCTGGTTTAGGCAGCCATGTCCAATTTCGTTGCTCGAGCACCTGCCGCCGTACCGTCCCTAAGGCAATGGGAGTCCCAATGAGATGACGATCAGTGAATCATCGCGTTGCAGAGTTGACGCATCCACCACACTACTCATTGATCTCTTGCTCTTGTTTCTTTTCGCAGGGGTTTTCCTCACGGCATGTGGTCAATCATCCGTGACGCGGCCATCGCCATCCTCAGAGAGCATCTCGCAGGAAAAAGACCTCGAAGGCATTCTATACCGGCCTTTCTCGTGTGCGAGTTGGCAGGTGGACGTGAGGATCAAGTATGATCGCCCTGAGCTGGCGCGGTATTGTTTGACGATTGTTGATGCTGAGCGGCAAATGTTGGAGTGGGCAAAGAAGCGGCAAGGGTTTTCCGTTGAGGAATTGCTTAGCCATGAGCTGACATATGATGGTGAAGAAGGACAGAAACTGCGAGTTCGCGTCAGTGACGTTGCCGACATTCGGTTGGTATTTCACGTCTCTGAAAAGACGCCAGAGATTCTCGATCACAACTGACGTTCGTTCTTTGGGAGCGATCACTCGAAGCTGGATGATCAATGTACAGGTAGAAGCTTGTTCGGCCTCAGACTGCGACATTCCATTGCTTGTCTACAGGATTCGATCGTGATCGGCGCCGTGAAATGGTTCGTCCGAGCTCTCAATCGGCATTTTTCTATCGGGGCGGCGTCAAGGGACTTGTTCGCCGCCACTGCTGTCGGCGCGTCGCTTACTCCGAGTCGTCGTGCTCCGTCGCCTGTTCGATCTGACGGCGTGTGAGAGAGCGCCGCTGGGCGCGCCGGATGCGGAGAATCCGAACGATGTTGTGATCAATCGTGAAAATGGCCCGAAAGACGGAAGGCGGTTTACCAAAGAGGAACTCTCGCAGTTCGACGGTGACTTTCTTGTTTTCTCTCGCGAGTGGGCAACGCTGCGGTTTGCATTCGAGAGATTGAAGAGCGATTTCGAATCGTTCCAGCCAGCGTTGGGCCGTGCGCGGCGCTCGTCGAGCAGCCCACTCGTAGGCCTCCTGCAGATCCTGCACTGCCAATCGTTGCAGGACAACGCGGTAGGTCATGTGTTGCCCTCGGGGGCTATTCGGCTACGAATCGCCTGAAACGCCCGATCCAGCGGCATACCCGGATCCCCGGCTTTCCACTCGTCGACTGCCTCGCGGACCGCCTGCAAGTCTTCTTCCTGCTCCGTCAAGACTCGCAAAGCCTCTCGCATGACCTGTTCTTCGTTCTGATATCGCCCAGTCGCCAGCACTTCTTCAATCATCCGCTGCACGTCGGGTGGGAGTGTGATTTCCACGGATCTGCTCTCCAAAAGCCAACATAATCAAGTCTTCCAACCTGCGATTCCATTCTACCTCGGTTGCAGCGTCCGGCCAATTCGGGCAAGTCGCGTGTCCCGAGTCATTTGGAATGGCTGGCTCCTGCCTTTTTTCCGCCGGCCAACCAGCGCAACTGGGGGAAAGGAACCATTCGCCACCGGTTAGCGCAGCAGGCCGAGGAAGTCGCAACTGATGGTTCAGCCATAAGTTGCAGCTTTTTACTCGAGCAGATTCTCCCTCCGGCGCCCTACTTGGGAATCCTGGCCCCGTTGCGAGTCCTTGAGTCCGCCTCCACTTGCGCCGGACCCAAACCCGGCTCAGACCAAGAGGCTGTCACAAGACTCCGGGCCGCAAGCAACACGTCCGAGGTTCCGAAGCAATGCGCCGAGTTATGATACAGGCTCTAAAACAGGCTCGCCGGTCACCGATCGACGAGCCTTCGTTTTTGCGCCACGTATCGTGGGTTTTTCGCCATCCTTCGCGATGACAGTCTTTAGCGTCGCGGGACGCGCTTCGCCGCTTGACGGGTTGAAAAGGCTCGAATCGGCCAGAAAGGCTCGGGACTCGCGGGACTCACCCGAATGAGTCCTGCCAGACATCTTGCTGCGCATCCATACGCTGCAAGGCGAACAGGTTGCGGAGTGCCACGACGCCGGAGAATAGTCGGTCATCGACTCGTTTCCCGAACGTTTTCTCGATTCCCGGTCCCATTGGAATCCGTTATATTGAGGGGAGCGATCGACGGCGTAGGCTGTCAATCTTCGAACCTGAATGACGCGGTACCGTGGTCGGTTCCACTCCCAAAGTGCAGTACTCTTACGCCGACGGTTCGGCCGGGACGGTCCGCGCTACGGGACTCACCTATCCCAATGGCCGGAGTCTGTCGTTCGACTACGGCGCGA
>JALSIV010000207.1 GCA_026989685.1 Pirellulaceae bacterium
AGTCTGAATAGGAATGTGCCGTGATGTTCTCAGAGAGAATCCAAAGAGGTGTCCTGCGGTGTGTGCGTTCGCTGGTAGCCGGGACTTTTCTAGTCTGGTCTGTGGTTGCGCCGATTTTTGTCGGCGGCGCAGAAGTTGATCTCCGAGATCCGGAACGGTCTTTCAAGGAAGTTCTGAACGCATGGAACAGTTGGAAACGCGCAGCAAACAGCGGTGTTCCACTCGGCGAGTTCAGGTCCCAATTTCGGCCGCCGCGATCGGGGCGGTCACCAAGTCGAACACAATTCGGCTTGGAAGAAGGCTACTATTACACAAGAACCAGCACAGCGATTCGAGGGGTCAACAGCGAGTTTGTGACGATTGCCAATCCACGGTACGCAGCCGCAATAGCGCGCCCCGCGTCGGGAGAATGGCGGATCACAAGTCTCTCTCCACGGGATAAGATCGCGGAAAATCCGCAGCTCTCGTTGTTCTTGAAATCGAATCCTGTGGACCAGGTATTGAGTCCGACACCAGTGGTCGGCGAATTTCTGGCCAGGGAACGCTATCGAGTCGTCAAGGCTGCGCATGTCGCGTCCGGAGATGATGAGCGCACTCGGAAGAGACGCCGCTTCGTTTTGGAGCCTCGATCCATCCAGGAATCTCCAATCAGGCGATTGGTCATCACCGTTTCGGAGGATTGCGATCTACTTCCCGTGGAATTTTCGGTGACTCAAGTTGTCGATCCCGAACGTCAACCCGGCGAGCAGACTACGGATGTTTTCAAGATTGAGGATTGGAAGAAGGAAAACGGCGTCTGGACATGGAGTCGGGCTGCGTGGAGTTCGACGACGAATACGGATTCGGTCGAATATCTGTGGACGATTTCACCACCCCATCGCCGCCTTGACCGCAAGTGGTGTTATCTCAGTCACTACGGTCTCCCGGAACCGGACTTGAATGTGCGACGGGGTCGATGGATATGGTTTGTGGCCGGGCTTGCTGTACTTGCCGGCGGCGTCTTAGCGGTGGTTTTCCGGTTCAGACGCTGATGGAGGACCGAGAGCATGAAGATCGGCTGGTCGTTTTCGAGTCGGCTGCCGAGAAACAGTCGAAGTGAAGGATTCACGCTTGTAGAACTTCTCGTGGTGATCGCCATCATCGGGATCCTCCTGGGGCTTCTGATCCCGGCCGTCATGAGGGCCCTCGAGTCGGCGAGGAGGGTTGCGTGCAAGAACAACCTGCGACAGATAGGTGTTGCATTGGTGAACCACCATGACACCTACGGTTCCTTTCCTGCCGGCATCGAGTGGAACCACCCTCAAAAGATGCCGCTGAGTTCCTGGGCCGTGAAACTCTACCCGTACCTGGAACAGCAGAATCTCTTCGATCAAGCTCAGGCAGATTACGGACGGGGATTCAGCGTGTTCGGTCCGATACCGCACCGGGGCGTATCCCATGCGGTTCCCACTTTTTCCTGTCCCAGTGACGGCCGCGCGGAGGCCACCCAATTCGCCCGCAATCGACTCTATGTGGCTCTTACGAACTACCTTGGTATCATCGGGACCGATCAGCAGGCGAAGGATGGAGTCTTATTCGCCGACAGCCATATTCGAATTCAGCACATCCGGGATGGAACGAGCCATACGGTGATGGTCGGAGAACGTCCTCCCAGTCATGATATGTGGTTCGGTTGGCTGTACGCCGGACTGGGGATCGACCAAGGAACAGCGGACGTCGTGCTTGGAGTCCAAGAACGAAACAATGGCTACGACATGTTGAGCGGGTGTTCGCTGGGCCGAGCGTGGTTCAAGCATACGTCGTTTTCCGATCCTTGTCATGTGCTTCACTATTGGAGTTTCCATCCCGGCGGCTCCATGTTTCTCAACGCGGACGGCTCTGTTCGTTTCTTCGCTTACGGAAGTCGGCTTCAGTTGGAAAAAGCCGCGCGTCGCAACGACCGGGCGTCACTTTGAGGCGATGGGAACTCGCTTGGGGACCGGCCTCGCGCAGCCGCGCCCGGTCTTTGGAGGCCTCAACCGACCTGGATGAAACGGTCGCCATCGCCGTCCGCCGCGATTTCGACTCGCAGACGCGCCCCGCACCGAGGACAGTGGGCCCACCAGTGATCGCGACCGGACGGCGGCCGAAGATGTGTGTAAACGTGGCAGCAGGTGAAGTGAATGCCAATGTGGCCGGATGGCGGCGGGGAGGATGGCGGAGACGACGTCGGATTCGGCGGTTCGCTACTGAGGTCGAGTCGTGTACCCGGTGTCGACGGTGGGGAATTGGGACGATCCGACGGGTCCATGTCTTGCGGTCCTTGGCAGGAGTCTTACGCCTGTAACAAAACCCGCTGCGCCGTTTTCCGGCCTTGGGTATTGCCTGGGAAATGAAGTGTCACGCCGGTCTCTTGAGCGTCAGCCGCCGGCAACTCGGCGCAATTTGCTGCGGGCGCGACTGAGTGTGGGGCCGATGCTGTTTTCCGGTACGCCGGTACGGGAACTGATTTCCTGGTAGGTCCGCCCTTCCAGGTGGTACATGCGTACCACGTCGGCCTCAAGTCCTTTCAGGTGCCGCAGCAACTGTTCGACCTGGTCTTTGTCGTGAATTCGCTTTTCGGCTGACAGAGCGGGGTCGACGGCAGCCTTGGCGGCAATCTCGCTTAGAGGCGTCGAGGGTTCTCGTTTGAGCAATTCCCGGACGACGATTCGGCGGGCGACCACGGTCAGATAGGTTGCCAGGCTGCTCTCGCCTCGAAATCGCCGCAGCAGGGCGAAATCGTCGGCCACGATGCTGAGAAACACTTCAGAGGCCAAGTCTTCGACGTCTTGGCGGGTGACCTGGATCGAGCGAGATTGCGTGGTATGGCGAA
>JALSIV010000208.1 GCA_026989685.1 Pirellulaceae bacterium
GAGATCCGCGGCTACGGAGTAGCCGGTATTTCCGCCTACGCGGGACTCGAGTATCGAAGGTGACACCATCGCATCTGCGGGCGGCGATCACGCCGGAAGGAACTCTCCGGCGTGAAAGCTGCTGCGGACAAACGGCCCACTGGCCACCTGACGAAAGCCCAGCGCCTTGGCCCGTTCGCCCAAGTCGGTGAACTCTTGAGGAGTCAGGTAGCGCTCCGGCTTGAGCAGCCGCCGGGTGTCGGGTTGGAGGTACTGTCCCAACGTGAGGAAATCGCAATCGACCGAGCGGAGGTCGGCGAAGACCTCGAGCAGCTCGTCGGTCGTTTCGCCTAGCCCCAACATCAGGCCGCTCTTGGTATGAATCTGCGAGGCCCGGCACTTGACGCGCCGCAGCAACTCGAGTGTCCAGGCGTATTCCGATTGCGGACCGCGCACTTTCCGGTAGAGCCGGGGAACCGTTTCCACGTTGTGGTTGAAGACGTCGGGCGCCGCGTCGATGATCGCGTCGACGGCCTGCGGCTGGAAACGAAAGTCGGGAGTCAACACTTCGACGGCCGCTTGCGGGAGCGTCTGCCGGATCGCGGCAATGCAGCGGACAAACTGCTCGGCTCCCCCGTCGGGAAGATCGTCTCGAGTCACCGAGGTGATCACCACGTGCCGCAGCCCCAGCCGGCGGGCCGCTTCGGCCACACGCTCGGGTTCATCGGCCGCCGGCGGCCCGGGGTTGCCTCGAGCCACTGAGCAGAATCCGCACGAGCGCGTGCAGATGTCGCCCAGGATCATGAAGGTGGCCGTCTTTTTCGAGTAGCACTCCATGCGATTCGGGCAGCGAGCCTCGTCACAGACGGTGACCAGACCGAGCTCGTCCAGCAGACGGCGCGTGAATCCCGCTTCATGGCCCCGAGGCAGTTCGCGGCGCAGCCAGGGCGGCAGCCTGCGAGGCGACCTCGAAGAGACGATGGGAAGCGAAACGGAAACCTGAGCCATGAGGGTGGATCCGTGGGAACCGGCCGGATGCAGACGGCCACGACGCCGCCTTGGGAGAAGCCATTGTGGCGTACCGAACCTCAGTGGACAAGTCGCGGAAGCCACCCGATCGACGGAAATCGGCGCCTCGTCGGCTCCCTGGATCTGGCATCGGTGCCATTGCCTAACGCGGGCATCGCCCGCAAGGCGGGAGGCGGGAGACCGGAGGCTGTAGGGGTGGTGTGACAATCGAAAGCCTTTGCAGGATGCGCGCACGGCGCGCAGATGCGACGAATCCCTCTGCTATGATTGGAAGGTTCCCCGAGGTTTCCCTATTGCCGATGAGCTTGCTGATGTCCAAATCGAAGAAGAAAAAAAAGAAGTCGGCTCTGCCCGAGGGTTACCGGCTCATCGTGGAAAACCGCAAGGCCCGTCACCGGTTTCAGGTCGTCGACACACTCGAGTGCGGGATCGTACTGCGAGGGAGTGAAGTGAAGACTCTCCGAGAAGGGAAGGTCTCGCTGGAAGAAGCGTATGCGCGGGTCAAGGACGGGGAGGTGTGGCTCGTCGGCACCGATATTCCTCAATATCCGCAAGCTACGGTCTACAATCACGACCCGAAGCGACCGAGAAAGCTACTGTTGCACAAACGCGAGCTCAAGCGGTTCGCCATGCAGGCCAAGGAACGCGGCATGACGCTGGTCCCCTTGAGGATGTACTTCAATGAGCGGGGAATCGCCAAGGTCGTGCTGGGGCTGTGCCGGGGCAAGCAACTTCACGACAAACGTGAATCGCTGAAAAAGGCGGACGTCGAGCGAGGGCTCCAGCGGGCACTGCGGGCTCGAACTTGACGGCCCCCGGATCCGTAGCCACATTACGAACGGACGAGGCCGCACGTTTGGGCGAGGGAACAGGGTCAACGGGGAGCGGGGCCAACGGGGGACAGAATCAGCCATATGAATGAGCCGTCGTCACGCCCGTTATTGCGTCTGGAGAATCTCTACAAGTCCTACATCGAGGGCGATGGTCGGCGTCTGCCGGTACTCGAGATCGAGCGGTTCGAGGTATCGGTGGGCGAGCAACTGGCCATCGTCGGCCGCAGCGGCTGCGGCAAGACCACACTCCTTCACATCATCGCGGGGATCGCTCGAGCCGACCGGGGAAACGTCCTGCTCGACGGAATCAACCTCACGGCCCTCTCCGAAGCGGCCCGCGACCGAGTCCGTGCGGTCAAGATCGGCTATGTGTTCCAGACCTTCAACCTGATGTCGGGATTCACGGCCCTGGAAAACGTCATGCTGGGGATGACGTTCGCTCGGAAGAAGAAGAGCGAGTCGCGGGCTCGCGAGCTGCTCGGCCGAGTCGGATTGGGAGACCGCCTGCGGCACCGCCCCGGCCAGTTGTCGGTGGGAGAGCAACAGCGAGTCGCGGTGGCGCGAGCTCTGGCCAACCAACCCCGCTTGCTGCTGGCCGATGAACCGACAGCCAACGTCGATCCCAAGAACCAGCAACAGATCGTCGATTTGATCCGCTCCACCTGCCGCCAGGAACGGGTGGCACTGATAATGGTGACTCACGCACTCGACGTGGCTGGGCAATTCGACCGAGTGGAAAGACTGGAGACCATCAACCGTGTACTTCAACATGCAGATCCGAACAGCTAGAGTCTTGCCTCGTAACATCTGCGCCCCATGCGCGCATGTTGCCGACATTGCCCTCTGCAGCCGCCATCGCGCCCCCTCACCCCTCACCCCTCACCCCTCACACCTCACCCCTCACACCTCACACCTCACCCCTCACCCCTCACCCCTCACACCTCGCACCTCACACCTCCCACCTCACCCCTCACACCTCACACCTCACACCTGTGG
>JALSIV010000209.1 GCA_026989685.1 Pirellulaceae bacterium
ATACACTCCGCATTCCCCCCACGGCCGAGCAGAAGGATCTCAGCGACGAGTTCTCCGCCACCGCGGCGCGGATCGCGGCCAAGCCCTACCTGACCGAAATGGATTTGCTCCGGTTGCAAAAGGCGCTGCTGGGCGCTCGCATGGCGTGCGACAGCACGTTTCTGGTCGACAAACAACCGCCGGGACGATCGAGCAAGCTGGAGTATCTGGCGGAGATGTCCGAATCGTTGTTCGCCGACCCGACCCGCAAGGCCGTCGTGTTCAGCGAGTGGACCACCATGCTCGATCTGATCGAACCGATCTTCGAAAAACTCGGGCTCGACTTCGTGCGGCTCGACGGCAAAGTGCCCCAGCGCGTCCGCCAACAGCTCGTGCACCGATTCCAGAACGACGCCGGCTGCCGGCTGTTTCTCACCACTAATGCCGGCTCGACCGGGCTCAACCTGCAAGCGGCCAATACCGTCATCAACATCGACCTGCCGTGGAATCCAGCCGTGCTGGAACAGCGCATCGCGCGAGCTCATCGCATGGGCCAGCAGAACCCCGTCGACGTCTATCTGCTGGTGACGGAGGACACGTTCGAGGAACGGATGCTCGACGTGCTGGCTCAAAAGCAGAGTCTGGCGCTGGCGGCACTCGATCCCGACAGCGACATCGACGAACTCGATTTCGAGAGCGGCATGGAGGAACTCAGGCGGCGGCTGGAAATAATGCTGGGCCCCAAACCGATCGCTCCGATCGACGAGTCGTCCCGGCAGCGGGCCGAAGCGGAACTCGAACAGACTCGCGTGCATCGCGAGAAGGTGGCGGCCGCCGGTGGCCAACTGCTGGGTGCTCTGTTCGAGTTCATCGGCGAACTGGTGGGACAAGATGGCGTGGAGCCGCCCCGGCCGGTGGTCGACTCGGTCAAGCAGGGACTTGAACAGTGCGTCGAGCGCGACGAGCAGGGGCAGGCGAAACTCGTGTTGACCCTCCCCAACCAGCAAAACCTCGATCAGCTCGCCAAAACGCTGGCCAAACTCCTGCTGGCGGGAAATGAAGGGCAGTAGTCGTGACGACGAGACATCTCGGCGGGTTCCGCCCGGTCATCCACGGCCGGATGGCTCGCTTTGCTCTTCCGGCGGCAGAATCCAGGCCCTCGGATGGTGCGAAAAACCGATGTGCGGATAGAACGCGTTCGCATCCGGCGCCGACAGGAGCACCACCATGCACTTCGGACCGAGCGCCGCCCGTGTCTGTTCAACGAGTCGCCTGCCGATGCCCCGTCCCTGGTGCGACCGCGCCACCGCGAGATCCGCAAGATAGGCCACGAACGCGAAGTCGGTCAGCGTCCTGGCGATGCCGACCAGGTCGCCTCCGTCCCACGCCGTGATGGTGAGGTTCGCGTTCTCCATCATCTGCCGCATCACCGCCGGATCGTCGGCCGGACGCCGCTCGGCCAAGGTCGACGACCGATACAGCTCGGTAAACTGGTTCAAATCCAGACGGACATTCTTCTCGTAGCGAATCATGGCGGCCTTTCGCGGCGTCAATCGGATTGCGAGTTGTCGGCAAGCGTTCGGTTCCGGTTCCCGTCTGACGACCCAGGCGACGCCGGACACGGCGATATCGATTTCGTCCGGCGGTCCGAAGCGACGTGGCTCGGAAACGCCACCAACAAAATGAGAAACCCACGCCAAAATCGTGCGTGACCGGCAACAAAACCCGCCGCGCCGTTTTCCGGCCCCGAGCGTGTCGCTTGCGGCATGGAGTTTTGCGACAGCCTCCTCTCGGTGTTCTTCCTTTGTTTTCTTCGTGATCTTCGTGTCCCTTGTGGTTTCTTTAGTGCATTCGGCAACTTGCATTGTCAGTTTGAGTTGCTTTATCACATCGGCGTGCCGTGCGCGCATCTTGCACAGGCTTTCGGTTGTCACCCCCGGCCTACTGCCTCCGGTCTCCCGTCTCCAGCCTCTCGGGCGAAGCTCGGCTCAGAAACGCTCGAGCGTATAAATCCCCTTCCCCGTCGAGCTGACGACCATGAAGTAGATTTCTCCCGCCTCATCTTCGCCGAACGAGATGATCGGCAGTGACGGAGCGGGAATCTCATAGTTGTCGACGACTCGTTTGCGGTGCGGGTCGTACTTGAGTGCCCAAATCTTGCCGCTCACATAGTCGGCATACACGTAACAGCCGACCAATTCGGGAAACCGCTCGCCGCGATAGACGAAGCCGCCGGTGATCGACTTGCCGACCGTATGATCGTACTCCCAAATCGGATCGATCACGGACGCTCCAGCCGGCAGACTGCGCGTCCCGAAGGGATGAAGTCCCTCCCGGTAGTTCCAGCCGTAGTTGCCTCCCTTCACGATCACGTCGATTTCCTCCCACGAGTTCTGCCCGACGTCGGCCGCCCACAGCAGGCCGGTCTTCCGGTCGAAAGCCAGTCGCCAGACGTTGCGCAAGCCGTAAGCGAAAATCTCCGGGCGGGCACCCTCGATATCGACGAACGGGTTGTCATGGGGAATCGAGTAGGGCCTTCCCTGATCCGTCCGGTCGACGTCGATCCGCAAGATGGCTCCCAGCAGCGTCCCCAGGTTTTGGCCGTTGCCTTGAGGATCATTGGCGGACCCGCCATCTCCCAGCCCCACGTACAGATATCCGTCGGGGCCGAAGGCGATCGTGCCGCCGTTGTGGTTCCAGTAGGGTTGGGGAATCCTCAGGATCTCCGCCTCCGAGTCCGGATCGGCTCGGTCGGGATCGTCCTTCGATACGCGAAAAGATGAGATGACCGACGTGTGAGGCGCGTGGCGAGTCGAATAGTAAACGAAGAATCGTCCGTTGTCCGAGTACCTGGGAT
>JALSIV010000210.1 GCA_026989685.1 Pirellulaceae bacterium
TTCCGGAAAAGCGATCCGCACTTACGCGCGAGGCCTGCAGAAGAAGTATGGCCCGACCGAGGCATTCCGCGCCTTTGCCGATCTGTTTCTCCGTAGAACCCTGTTGGGCGCTCCGCCAACCGTCGATCTCGCCAAGGACCTTGTCCGGCTCGCCAAGGACAGCGATCTTGATGCCGACCGGGAAGTGGAAAACCTGGTAGCCAAGTTGCTCCCCAGTCCGGCACTGGCGCGTGCGCCGATTGGATTCTGGAAGCAACTCGACGCTCCCATCCGCCGCATGCTCAAGCAAGACTCGTCTACAGCTTCCTGGCTACTCCAACAGACACGCCCCGACTGTCGCCGCGATGCCGATGAGTACCTGCCCCAATGGCTGACACTGCTCCGCCAATGGAAAGTCATCGATCTCCTATGCGACCCATCTCCGCTGGATGAGTCGATTCTACCGGGGGGACGAGCCGATTGGATCGCTCGCCTGACTACCGGGAGCTGTCCCGTAGACGGCAACTTGTTCGACATTATCGAGCAGATGGCCGACGCGCTGCGAGCCGAGGGACGTCCGGTCCCGCTGATAAAAACCGCTCTCCAGAACCATCACAACGTCGACGCGGACGTGCTGGAAACTCTGCTGGAATTGGGGATCGACATCGATTCGCCATCGGACCGATCCGACAGCAATTTCATCGATCTCGAAGACTGGCTCCACGCTGAACCCGACCATCCGCGCCGGCACTCGACATTGATTCATGTTGGCAACGATCCGCAACTGCGGCCGCGGCTGCTTCGTGCCCTTGAGCAGTGCCTGCCTTACACGACAACCCGGGCGTTGCAACGCAACAGCAACCCATCGCTCGTCAATCGCCTCGCGCGCAGCGACGTACTAATCGGCATGTGGTGGGAATGGCTGGAAGCCGAACTCGAGTGCCTGCAATCCCGTCCCGCCGCCGATGCTCAGGAAGCCGTCGATCGCCTTACGGCGAATGTACAAGAAGGAGCCCTGCAACAGTTTCCCCAACTGGCGGACCGCCTGGCGGCCATCGACTGGCCCGCACTCTTGCAGCGAACTCTGCGGCTGGGAGTGCTCGACGAGTACGGATGGCCCGCACTGGATGAAGCTCACGCAGCAGTGCCGTTGCCTTTCGGATCGCAGCACAAGTCAGGCGAGCTGCAATGGGTGTTTCCGTTCGTGGCCTATTCCAACGGCACATCCGTAGTGACCGTAGGACCACTCCACGCGGACCTGTCGAAAGAGCTGCCGCCATCGAGGAGGAAAATCGAAGCCCTGTTTCCAATCCTCAACGACGTACTGGTCTCGGTGTGGGACTCGAGCGTCTATCAAACAACCACCTTTTGGCTGAGCAATCCAGACCAACCGGTTTCCTGGCACCCGCCTTCGTACGACTGCGAGATGCAGATACCGTGGCAAGATGGCTCGTTCATCGGCGGGCGCGTGATCCGTCCTGGTGACACGACCATCCCAAAATGCCAGCGACTCCTGCACGACGGGAAACGATTCTGGAATGTCTACGCCAAGAAACCTTGGGAAGATGATCGACATCGAACGGGGCCGGTGGAGGTCGATCCACTGACGGGGAAAAAAATAGGCGACCAACCGCCGGACTGGTTTTCCCGTCCAATCCCGCCGGGTGGCTCCATCGACTGGTCGCTAAGCTATCTCCTGCCCCTTCCTTCGGGTTTCTCCGACTCACCGTTGGGAAGCCAAGACGGCTTGATCGGCTGGCGTGCCATTCGTCTCCCCGGTGGCGACACCTTCGGCGAACGCATCGACGGCAAACAATTCCAGATCCACACCGGGCAGCGGTATCGATTATGGACCAGCAACCCAGTGGCCATCGTCGACCAACCTTGTGGAGAGGGCACCTGGGCGATACTCGAGGACGACACCGTTGTCGATACGGAATCCGGCCACGGCTTTGCGCAGATGCAGAGCGTGGCCGAGGGAAACACCATGGGATACGCCTGCCTGCCGAACGCCGCATGTCCGCCGATGTTTTTTCACCTGATGACAGTGCGACACGAACCGACGTCGCGCAAGTTGCGGTGTCTCGAAAAGGACACGGCCGCTACATTGATCGACGCCGCGTTGGCGGACCGGGAACTGCTGGGAAATCCGGAAGATGCTGACAGCAGGTTCCTCTCGACCGGGCACGAAGTGTGGGACGACTTCGACGGGGATGACGCCGCTGATGACGAGATCGGACAGCCTCCCGTTCCGATGGCCGCACTCGAAGCGACGCGCCGGTTGTTTCCCGACGCCCCGCCGGCTCTGCAAGCGGGCATCGCCGCCGTGACCACTCTCGTCGCCTGGCTGCAGTGCCGCATCCGCACCGCACTCGGCGACGCCAATGGCGAGCCGCCATGCGAGCCGACCGACGAAGCCGAAGTGTGGCAGCTCGAAAGCGTCGACCGAGGCATCGAACTCCTCGCAGAGGCTTCCGCCGGCGCGTCGCGCCTGCAACTCTACCTCGACTCCGTCGGGAACACTCGCGATGGCCAGCGTCTTGTCGACGTTCTCTCCGGTCAAACGCCAGCCTCACCATTACGGAGCACCCTGACCTGGATCTACTCGCTTGCCGACCTCCCACTCGCAGCTTGGTACGGCTTCTGGAAAACGATCGCCACCAGCGATGCCACCCAACCGCTATCCGAGCGAGTTCAAGGTGACTGGCTCACGGCTCTGAAGTGGATCCGGCAAACAGGCCTGTTCGATCTACCCGGCACGGTGCGAGCTTACGTGGCGAAGGCCGGTGACAAACAATCGGGGCATCTCGAACAGTTGTCGGAAAAAGAGGAATTGTGGGTCTGGCAAAACGATT
>JALSIV010000211.1 GCA_026989685.1 Pirellulaceae bacterium
CCCGACCCGCTGCTCCAGCCATCGATAGTCGTTCAAAATGCGGCTGTCGGAAGAGAAAAGCGTTTCGATGCGAACGGACGTTCTCAAACGTCCAAGGCCGCTCGCTGCCCCCAGCACCGCCACCATACAGCAAGCGACCACCCAGGGAGCCCATTGCCAATGTCGCTCAAACCACTCCACCCACGCACGACGTTCCAACCGGGTGCCCGTCCCCAAGGGAGAGACCGATCGTACGGACATCGGCGCCACTCGCAGCAGCACAAACAAACCGGGCACCAGACTGAGCACCAGCGCCGTGGCAACCATCACACCAAGAGCTCCGTACAAACCGAACAAACGAACGGGCGTAAGTTGGCTGACGGAAAGTGAGGCGAGCCCCAAGGCGGTGGTTCCACCCGACAGTAAGCATGGCAACCAGCCTTGCCGCCAAGCACGACGCGCTGCATCGTGGGGCGAACCGTCGCGGCCGGAGTAGTAATTCGCCAAGTGCAGTCCGCCCGCCATCGCCAGCACCTGAATCAGTGGTGGGAGCACGATCAGCAGCGCGTTCATGGTTTCGCCGCCGTAGTAGACCAGAGCCAACGCGGCACCCTGCGACAGCGCGGCGACACCGAAGACAATCAGCGCGGCCCGGAACTGCTTCAGGCACCACCAGCTCAACAGAAACACGACAATCGAAGAAGGCAGCGCCGCCACCGATAATGATCGCTGACTCGCTCGGTCCACCGTCCATCCATCGGCTACCGGACCCGCCAGATGGATGTCGTCATACGCCACGCCGGCGTAACGGTGCACGGCGACGCGCACCAGATCCACCAACTCGGCTCGCCGAGCCAGCCCGGCAGGCGTAAACGCGATCACAAGGCAGGTCGACCGACCATCCGGACCGATCCAGCTTCCTCGCAACCTTCGGCGAAGAGGCACACCATTGCCCCATGCCTCCAGTGCAGCCATCTTCCCGAGCAGCCGGCGCCCCGATGTCACGCTCTCGAAATAGGATGAACCCTCCTCACTGCGAAACACCGACGATTCCCGCAATACCGACTCGACGGCATCGAGCCGACCGTCGTCGATCCGGCACTCCGGCCAGCCAACGATCAGCAGATCGCCGCTGCCGAATCGGCGGAGGAAATGGTCGAATGCGGCTCGGGGCGGAAAGGACGACGGCACCCAGTCCAAAGGAGAATTGGCGTTGTCCCGCATCGCCCCGGCAGCGCCGTAGACGATCGCCGGCAGAAGTAGGCTCAGATAGATCAAGTACAAACGGTATCGGTGGGACATGCCAGTCATCCGTGTTCGCCCCCGGCATCCAGTACAACCTCTTATACCGGCAAGGCAGCCTCGCGTCGAGGCGAAAGGAGACTGAGAAGAGTCAAGAGCGTGACAGGCCGGAGACGATGTCGACTTGCGAGAGATACCCAAGCGGCGCAACTTTCCAGCCTTTCCGAATCCGCACCACAAGGACCACTGCCGTGATCCCTACCTTCGGACTTGAGATCGTCGCACGCAAACTGGGCAACCTGGCAGCCAACATCCGCCGACTCGGTCCGCGCGAGGCCTGGCGACTCTATCGGTACCGCCTGAGCGAACGGTACGATGACTGGCGGTTGGGAATCCGCACCACCGGTCTGGTCACCCCCCGAGAGCTCGGGCACGACGCCCATTGTCAGCCGTACGAGGCCATCCACTACCGATGCCTGGACGTGATCATGGACTACTTCGATCCGTCGCCCGAGCTCGATGTCCTGCTGGACTACGGCAGTGGAATGGGGCGAGCCGTGATTGTGGCGGCCATGCGACCATTCAAACGAGTAATCGGCGTCGAGCTGTCGTCCACACTCAACCAGATTGCTCTGGACAACATCAGCCGGGCCCGGTCCAAGCTGGTCTGTCCGGACGTTCAAATCGTTACGATCGACGCGACGCAATACCACGTTCCCACGGAAGTCACCTCCGTCTTTCTGTTCAATCCTTTCAACGGCCCCGTCTTGGAGGCCGTGCAGCAGCAAATCCGTGATTCACTGCGACAAAAACCCCGACCGCTGCGACTGGTCTACATGCACCCGGCCCACCAGGTGAACACGTTTGACCAGTGCGATTGGCTCCAGCGAGATCGCCAACTACCGACGGCCGACTGGGACGATGTGAAAATGGTCGGCTATCAGGCTGTGGTCGAGCGGATGCGGGCAAGCACCCCCTAGCTCCGGCACCCGGCCCCGCGCCACACCGCACACCGCGCGCGGCATTTCGGAACAATTCCGGCCGCGACCGCCCCGGCGTTCACCCCAGCGCCCCTGACTGCCTCGCGAGCCGCGCCGCCCAGCAAAAGTCTGTAAGTGGCGTCAGTTTCATAGGTTTTGACAACCAGACGACCCCAAAATAGCAATATCAAGACATTGAGATCCCGTTTGGCACCCTGCTTGCACTAAGAAAGGGCCAACCGCTTTGGTTGCCTGAGGCGTGTGTTCCTCCTGGCCGTGACGTTGCTGTTGCGCTCCTCCATACACGAATGGCAACCTGAGCGGTTTTTTCGTGCGCGCAAAAGAAAGTGCGAAGTGGCCGGTCCCTGGCTCACCGCACTGTCCTGGCTCCCGATGAGCGAGATCGCCTACACCCGAGAAGCGGCGACCTGAAGCACATTCATCAATAGCTCGGAAAGGAGCCCCTCATCGAGCGAGCCGCCGACGAGCCAGTCGTCGCCGTCGCCACCGAAGATCTGGTCATCGCCCCACCCGCCGATGATGATATCATTGTCGCTGGGAGCCACACCGACCGGAATCTCCGCCGTGGTGTCGTCCGTCGCGTTATCGGGTGACACCGTTTCCTCGGATGAGGACTCGGATGTCGTTTCCTCGGCGATCGGATCATTGCTGTCGTCGTTCAGCAATGACTCATCCACCGGAGCTTCATCAACGGGAGTCTGATCCAGCGACGACTCGTCTTCGGTCCCACCATCCGACGACTCGGAAATCGCCTCGTCTGTCGGTGCTTCGTCCAGAGGCACGTCGGCGATCGGTTCGTCGACTGTGGGGGTCTCCTCAATCGGGTCACCACTCTCGTCAGCAATGTCGATCGGCACCAGCTCCTCTTCATCGCCGGCGTCGTCGGCTTCCTCCGTGTCCTCCGTGTCCCACTCATCGTTACCGGACTCCGCATCCGGAGTGGAATCGCTGGCATCGTCCGAGGTGTCATCCGACGGGTCGCCCGTCGAGTCGTCCTGTGCCGCCAGTTCTTCGACAGCCCATTCCGGAGTATCGAGACAGACTCCCTCGAGCGGATCCGTCGATTCGCTACTCACCTCCTCAGTGCTATCCGACTCGACACTTGTTTCATCGCCGCTCAGAGCTTCATCACTTGGATTCTCATCCTCAAGTGCTTGGTCGGTGGGAGCATCGTCGATCGGCGCCAGCGGTTCGGCCACGGCCGGAGGCTCCATCTCGAACAGCACGTTGTCACCGGCACCTCCCAGCAGCACGTCGCCCACCATGCCCGCGGCCAGGAAGTCGGCATCGTTGCCGCCGGTGAGGATATCGTTGCCGAAACCTCCCAGCAGTGTGTCGTCGCCGCTGCCCCCTCGAGCGACTACGCGCACGTCCGTGTCATTGACGAACACGTCGTTCCCTGCGTTGCCCTCGAAGAAAATGCCGACCACGTCGGCCGCATCGAATACGGCGTCGTTCTTGTCGACGGTCACACCGCTGGCGTCCCGTTCGGTAGCACTGACAATGATCTGGCCGTCCTGCTCGTACATCTCGACCAGGTCGTCCTGCTCGGTTCCCATCACGTGGATCCAGCCGTCGGAAAACCCGATGTCGGCGGCCAGCAATTTGCGAGCCTCCAACGGTTGCAGGGCCAACTTGCGCGGCTTGCGCTGCCGGCGCGTCGCACGTTGACGTTTCCATCGTCTCATCACAAAACTCCTTCTGTGAAGTGAGCCCGGCCGGTAGCCGCCGCGTGGCGGCCCAAGTCCGTGCCGACCGACGGCTCGAATGACCTCCCGCTCGCCGACTTGCCGTCCCCTGCCCGGACCACGGTCGGCGCTGACGTGGGCCATCAGCAAGGCACGTTACGTGCCAACGTGGATGCGGCACCCGGTTCAGCGCAGCCGTGATACTGCCCAACCGTTCGCAATTCCAGAACTTAGCAACAACGAGAAGTGGGCTCTCACTGCCGACTTCTCGTCACAACTCTCGCCACGGACAACAACGCCGTGGTACATTCTTCCCGTATCAACGGAACTTTTTGCACAACCGGCACACGGGCCGAGCAGCCGGCGCAGTGCTTGACGTCACCGCGGGACGGTGAGAAGATCAGTGAAGCTGCACAGCTTTTTCCGACGAGAGAAGTTGTTCGGCTTCCTTTTCGGTGACGTTCCCCATAGCGACAGGAATCCCCCGATGTTCCCATCTTCCCCGTTGGCTCGAACATTGCCGTTCTTATTCGCCTTGCTGGTTGCCCATCCGGGTCGCCCCCATTTGGAGTGCGCGGTGGCCGCGAGGAGGCCGCCCCGCATGCACGTCGCCGCCTCGAGCGCCGCCGCTCCCAAGGCTCACTCTCCTACCCCGTCACATCCATCTGCGCTCGGAGTTCTCATCATGTGCGGTACCACGCAAGCAGCCGACGATTCCGGCTCGGCCGACGAAGCGGCTCGGCAAGTTGTCGAAGAGTACGAGCAAGTCGTCGTACCGTTGGAGATTGCCGCCAACCGAGCCTGGTGGGATGCCAACATCAGTGGGAAGGACGACGACTTCGCCCGGAAAGAGGCTGCGGAAAATCGGCTGAATGAGGCTCTGGCGGATCGCGACCGTTTCCGGCGCATCGAGCGGGCGTACCGCGCCAAACCCGAGGATCGGCTGTTGGCCCGCCAGATCGAACTGCTCTATCTGCTGACGCGCGAAAAGCAGTTGCCCAAGGAACTGTTGCAGCGGATGACCAGCAGGGCCAACCAGATCGAAAAGGCGTTCAACGTCTACCGGGCCAAGGTCGACGGGCGCGAACTGACGAATAGTCGGGTGCGGGAGATTCTCAAGAAATCGCGAGACAGCGAGCAGCGCCGCAAGGTCTGGGAAGCCAGTAAGGGAGTGGGAGCCGTTGTGATCGACGATCTGCGCGAACTGGTAGCGCTGCGCAATCAGGCCGCCCGGCATTTAGGCTACCGCGACTATCACGTGATGCAACTGGCACTCAACGAACAAGATCAAGCCGAAGTGCTGAAACTGTTCGACGAACTGGACGAACTGACGCGCAAGCCGTTTCTCGCCACCAAGCAGATGATCGATGAGGCGCTGGCCAAGCAGTATGGCATCACGGTCGATGAGCTCCGGCCGTGGCACTACCACGACCCGTTCTTCCAAGAGCCGCCGGCCGTTTACGACGCGGACTTGGATGGCCCCTTCGCCGGCACCGACATCGTCGCGATCTGCCGCAAGTTCTACCGCGGCATCGGGCTTCCCATCGATGATGTGCTGCAGCGCAGCGACCTGTTTGAAAAACCCGGCAAGAGTCCTCACGCGTTCTGCACCGATATCGACCGCCAGGGCGACGTACGAGTCCTGTGCAATATCGTGCCCAACGAATACTGGATGGGAACCACGCTGCATGAACTGGGACACGCTGTCTACAGCAGCAAGTATATCCCTGGTGAACTTCCCTACCTGCTGCGAACCGATTCTCACATCCTGACCACCGAAGGCGTGGCCATGATGTTCGAGCGATTTTCCAAAAGCGGCGACTGGCTCAAAGCGATGGGAGTGCCCATCACCGACTTGAGCGCCTACAACCGGGCGGCAGCTCGCATGAGGCGCGATCAACTGCTGATCTTCTCGCGCTGGTGCCAGGTGATGCTGCGGTTCGAGGCCCAGCTCTACCGCGATCCCGGGCAGGACTTGAATAAGCTGTGGTGGGACCTGGTGGAGAAATACCAGGGAGTCCCTCGTCCCCAAGGGCGAAGTGCCCCCGATTTCGCCAGCAAGATTCACATCGTCTCGGCTCCCTGCTACTACCATAACTACATGATGGGGCAACTCTTCGCCTGCCAGGTCCATCGCACGATCGCCCGCGAAATCCTCAAGGCGGAAAACGTGGCCGATGCCTACTACACGAACGATCCTCGAGTCGGCAAGTTCATGCGCGAACGAGTGTTCGCTCCCGGCAAGACGCTGCCGTGGAACGAACTGACACGTCATGCCACCGGCGAACCACTCAACGCCAAGGCCTTTGCCGCCGAATTCGGCGGTGGAGCATGAGATATGGGCGAGGCGAAGACGAGTGGGGGCCGAGCAATGCCGCGGCACAAGACGTTGCCGGAAGGCTAGCTTTCTCCCGCTTGAACGCCGGCCCGCCGGCCGATATAGTCTAGAGCTTGATCGGTCGATCGCCCCCTTAGCTCAACTGGCAGAGCATCTGACTCTTAATCAGAGGGTTCAAGGTTCGAGTCCTTGAGGGGGCACTCGCTAAGCCGGGACCTCACAAGAGGTTGCGGCTTTTTTTGATCTTGGTCAAAGTGGTCACGTCGCGAGAAATGCCCCGACACTCTCTGGAGATCGGATCGACGTAGCACCGCTCGCTAGCCATGGCTTTGCCGATCGCCCGCCGTACTGGAATCGACATACTCCTCCAATGGGGGCAGAGTGGGCACATGGAGCTATTGTCAGAAGTTCTGTCCTGGGTCAGATACGGGCAGCCTCCGGCTTCAAGATTCCGTCTTGGAATGCACGTCTCTTTAGCGCGTGTATAATCTGGCCATCGCTGTCGAGGCTGCCATCTCAGTCTGTCCATTCACCCACGTCACTTAGGCCAGCATGCTAAGGTGATTAGCGACGACAATGCGAAATGTGCGACAGCTCACGGTCTGAAACGCTCGTTCGGAACTCAGTGGGCAATGAACGTAAAGCCGGTGGCCTTGCAACGTTTGATGCGGTGCTCGTCGGTTCAAACGACGCCAAAGTGCTCCGATCGACCAGGACGTGGAGGGCGTTGCAGAGGAACTGCCAAAGTGGAGTGCTTGGTACCGTGAAAACGGCACACGGCGCCTCGGAGCCCCGATAATTGGAGGGTTCGAGGATAGAGTGATCGAGGGGGCACTCACTAAGCCGGGACCTCCACGGCGAGCCGTGCCATCTCCACATTGCAGATTTGCAGACAGCGCCATCGGCGGTGCCATCAACCGCTCCAATTTCATGAGAGAAACTACCATGACGCATCCTCAACGAAGTCCCCACCGTCTCACCCGACGGTTGGCGTTTCTCGCCACGGTCGCTCTGTTGATCGCGATGGCGATCGTTCGCATGGCCACCGCCGGTCCCTTGCGGGCAGGCGTCGCCAAAGTCGATATCACCAGCGAGGAAGCGGGGCCGGTTCACGGGCGACTCTACGTGCGAGCCGTCGTACTGGAAAGAGATTCCACGCGGGTCGCCCTGATTGCGGTCGATGTCGTGGCCATTGGCGAGATCGGCCCGATCGGCAACGCCTATCTCACCGACGTCCGCGCGGAACTCGATCGGCGGTTCGGCATCCCCGCGTCCCATGTCTTGATCAACGCCAGCCACTGCCACGGCATCGTATGTCGCGATGTGGCCCGGCGCACGGTCGACGCTGTACGACAAGCGGTGTCCCGACTGACGGAAGTGCGAGTCGGAGTGGGCACCGGCCATGAAGATCGGATCATGGTCAACCGCCGAGTGCGACTCAACAGCGGCAGGGAACTCGATATCCGCCACGCTTATGCCATGCCTCCCGATGATGCGGTGGCCGACGTGGGCCCGATCGATCCGGAAATCGGCGTCTTGCGACTCGATCGCGCCGACGGTTGCACGCTCGCCATCGTCTACAACTTCGCCTGTCACCCCATCCAAGGCGTGCCCGGCGGCGGGAATACGGCCGACATCACCGGATTCGCTTCGCAGGTGATCGAAGACAACATGAGTGACGACACGGTGGCACTGTTTTTTCAGGGATGCGCCGGCGACATCAATCCCGTTTTCTACAAGGCGGTCGACTTGCCTCGCGATGCCGAAGCCCTCGGCAACCGGCTGGGACTCAGCGTGTTGAAAGCAGCCCGAACGATCCGGTGCCGCGTGGACGATCGCCTGGAAACCGTCAACAGCGTCCTGGAACTGCCGCGAGCCGACTACGAGGAGCGGATCCGGGAAATGGAAAAAGAGCGGCAGCAACTGGTGGAATCTCTGGGCGGTACCAGCCTCAATCTCAAGACCTTCCTGCAACTCTCGACCAAGTATGGACTTTCACCGGAATTCCCCTCCTACTACGCTCACGAATACATACGCGAAAAGAAACTCGGACGGGAACACCTCAGACATCTCGACCAAGAGAACCGCCGAAACCTGGCTCGATATGCCAAGAACGTGCGGACCATGGAGCGGATCACGCGGATCAATACGAACCTCCGCTTGCTGCGCAAACACCACGAGCAGGCGATCGCCGCCGGTAGCCGCACACTGGATGTGGAGCTGACGGCGGTCCGCATCGGCGACTTCGTACTGGTGACGTTCCCCGGAGAACTGACGGTCCAAATCGGACTGAACATCAAACGGCGCTCGCCGCACAAGCACACGTTCGTGGCCGGCTACACCAACGGCTATATCTACTACGCTCCCACGGCCGAACAACTGCGCAACCAGGGGGGAGCTCAGGAGGACAGCGACTGCCTGCTGGCACCGGCATGGCAAGGACTGTTCGAAAGCCGAGTCGAACAAATGTTGGGGCGACTGTAAACCGGGTCGAAATCCGCGCGGGACGAAAAGCGACGGATACCTGTAGCTTTCGAGATCGGCTGGAGTCGACCCCGGCAAGACCCTATAATGGCCGCACATTCAATGGACCGACCGCGGCCTTGACCGGGCCCCTGGATCTCCCTCTCCTCCGGAGCAAACGAAATGATGTGGAAAACAGTCTGTATGGCCGGCCTAGCGCTGGCATGGATCGGTGGAACCATGGATGCCGAAGAACCGTTCACCGCAAGAAAAGGACCCTTTCCTCCGATTCCCGAGGAAGTGACGAGTTTCGGAGCGGCCATCGCCGGGGATTCGCTCTACCTCTACGGCGGTCACACCGGAGCAGCTCATTCCTACTCCAACAAGGATCAAGGTCGCACGTTGTGGCGCATCGACCTGAAGACGCCCAAGCAATGGGAATCCGTGGTCACGGGACCGCCTCTGCAGGGCCTGGCCTTGGTGGCTTGCAATGGCAAGATCTATCGCATCGGTGGCTTCACCGCCGTCAACAAGGAAGGCGAAGAACATGATCTGCGGTCGACGGCCAGCGTGGCCGTCTGCGATCCGGCGACCGGGAAATGGAACGACTGCTCTCCCCTGCCCCAGCCCCGCTCGTCGTTCGACGCGGCTGTCCTCGACGGCAAGATTTATGTCATCGGCGGTTGGCATCTTTCCGGCAGCGATGACCGGGCCCAATGGCACAATACGGCCTACGTGCTCGACACGGCTGCCGAAACTCCCACCTGGAAGGAACTGCCGACCCCGCCGTTCGTGCGGCGAGCCCTGGCGGTCGCGGCATTCGATGGCAAGATCTACGCGATCGGCGGCATGCAACAGCGAGGCGGACCAACGACTCGGATCGACATCTACGACCCCACGACGAAACGATGGTCGCAAGGCCCCTCGCTGCACGGCCGGCCCATGAACGGATTCGGCGCTTCCGCCTTCGCCGCGGGAGATCATCTCTACGTCACCACCATGGATGGCAGCCTGCAGCGACTCGACAAAGGAGGGAGGGCCTGGAAGAGCCTCGGCAAGCTGGAGCACGGCCGCTTCTTCCATCGCATGTTGCGGCTGAACGACCGGCAACTGCTGATGATCGGAGGCGCCAGCATGTCGACCGGTAAGTATGACGAGATCGAAATCATCGAAATCCGTTAGCAGACCAACCCGCGGGTCTCGTTCTCCGGAGGCAATGATGCGCACTCTGCTTGTTCCGCTCGCGATCGTGATCCTGGCAAACGCGTTCCCCTGCCCGCTCGGCGTGGCCGGTGAACCGGCATGGCCCGGTTTCCTGGGGCCGCGATCGAGCAGCCTGAGCGACCGCGATCTTCCGCTGGCGTGGTCCGCTACCGACCACGTTGCCTGGAAAGCAACGATCGTCGGTTACGGCCAATCCAGCCCTGTCGTGTGGAACGGACAGGTATTCGTCACTTCTATCTCCGGACCGATGAAACAGCATTGCCACATCACGGCCTTCGACCTGGCCGGCGGGAAGAAGTTGTGGCACCGCGAGTTTCCGGCAGCGTTCCAGACGGCCAACAACAACTACACCAGTAAAGCCGCGCCGACACCGGTCGTCGATGCCAATGGGCTGGTGGTGTGGTTCGAAAGCGGCAACCTGATCGGGCTCGGCCATGACGGCCGCCTCCGGTGGCAACGGGACCTGATTCAGGAGTACGGCAGGATCGACACGCGGCACGGCCTGGGATCGTCGTTGGTTCAGATGGAAAACCTGGCGGTCGTCTGGGTGGAACGGCAAACCGATCCGTATATTCTGGCGGTCGACAAATCAACCGGAAAAACCGCGTGGAAGGTCCCCGGGCTTCAAGTCACGACCTGGAGCACTCCTTGTCTGCTTGAGGTCGACGGCAAACAACATCTCGTCTTCAGCGGTGGCGGCAAACTGGTTGGACTCGATCCGGACACCGGAGACAGGCTCTGGGCCTTCGAGGACCTCGCGGGCAATACCATCCCGGCTCCTCAGCCGCTCGCCGGCGGGCGTCTCCTGATCGGAGCATCGGCGGGGAGCGAAGAAGGCGGCGCCAACACGGCCAAGTCCAACGGTGTCATCCAGGTGTCTCGCTCGGAAAACGGTGGATTCCAGGTTGCCTATCGCTGGCGGGCCAAACGAGCGACCTCCTCGTTCGGTTCGCCCATCGTTCATCGAGGACTCGCCTATTTCATCAACAAGGCGGGAGTTCTGTTCTGCCTCGATGCCGACTCCGGAAAAGAGCACTATGTGAAGCGACTGGGAGACACCGCCTGGGCAACTCCTCTAGCGGTGGGCGACCGTGTGTATCTCGTCGGCCGTGGCGGAACGACGATCGTGATCCGCCCGGGAACTCGCTTCGAAAAACTGGCCGAGAACCGGATCAACACCAAGCCGGCCCCGGCTGCCTCATCGCTGACGCCACCGACCAGCTCGCAAGGACCGCTGATCCAATACGCCATCGTTGCCGTCGGCGACAGCATCCTGATCCGTACCGGAGATACGCTGTACTGTTTCCGTGAACCGTGACCCGCGACGATCCCTACACACCACCAAAAGCATCGGGCGAAGGGGCATCGGGCGGCCCTTCGTTCCTGCGAGGCAATCCGCTGTGGCTCCCGGCCATCGTGCTATTGCTCCAATCGCTGATAACATTCGCGGTCTGCCTGCAGGTCGTCGCCGTCCTGGTCGAATTGTCTTGGCGACGGCCTGAGGATTCGGACTTCGTGCCGCTGGCCATCTTCGCCGCGAGCCTGATCGGCCAGGTCGCCGTGATCGTCGGCTCGGTCAGCGCCCTGCGGATGAAGTGTTACTCGGCTGCCTGGTGGGGCGCCGTCGTCGCTTGCATCCCCCTGCTGACACCTTGCTGCGTCTTCGGAATCCCGTTCGGAATGTGGATCATCCTGGAACTACGGCGAGAAGACGTTCAACGGAAGTTCGCCGAACGGAAAGGGGACGCCGGATGAGACGCAGCCGAACGCGGGCTGCGCCCGCCAGACCGGAGGCGCCAGACCGGAGGATGTAGGGGTGGTGAGGACCGCCAAAGGCCAGTGCCCGGTGCGCGCACGGCGCGCAGATACCAGCAAGCAAGACTCGAACGGACGGCAAGAACAGCCTGCCTACCGGTGACACGTCAAAGCCACATGCACGGAAAGAACGGCGATGGCGATAAAGGGGATCACCAGCAGCCATTGACTCAGTTGAACCGACATCACGCACCTCACGTGCATTCTTGGGCGCGCAGGGCCTCCTTGACCTGCAGCCACCGTCCTTCCAGGCTTCCCATGTAGAGTCTGTAACCATGCCCGCCGCACCGCTCTCCCGTCTCGGATGGGTCGCTTGCGGCGTGGAGTCTCGCGACAGCCTCGTAGCCTTCGAGCGGACGATCCATTCGCCCGCACCCTTGTCTTATCGGCCGGCGTCCACGGCCGCGGCCAATCCGCCCCGGCTCCTCCACCGGCTTTCGCTCGGCTGCCTAATCGGAAAAGTCGAATTGTTGCAGTAGCGCCTGGTAGGCCTCGGGAGTGTTGACATTTCGCAGACTGGTCAAGTCCGGATCGGCGTGCCGCAGTTCGTCGACGTCGATCCGCCGACTCGGCACTTGGTCGAACAGCGCAATCGGTCGCCGGATTCCCTGCTCGAGTAGCGCATCGATCACCGGAGCCACACTCACACGATACACGCCAGCCAGACAGTGAGCGTGATGCTCATCACAAGGCACCGCTACGTCCGCAGCTCCCAACCGATCCGCCACCGCCCGCACGAACTGCGGCACCAGGAGCGGCGCATCGCAGCTCGCCACAAAAGCCCGGTCGACCTCGGACGCCAGAGCTTCCAGGCCGACCCGGATACCCTCGAGCGGTCCGGCCGCCGGCCGCACGTCGCGAGCGACGGCAACGCCCGAGGGAAGCACGGGGAGGAGCTGACCCTCCGCCGCAACCACAACCACCGGCTCCGCCACCTTCGCCAACCGCCGCACCACACGGAGCAACATCGGCTCGCCTCCCAGCGGCAGGTCGGCCTTCGATCGCCCCATTCTCCGACTCTGGCCGCCGCATACGACGATTCCCCCCAGTTGTTCCACTTGGATTCCTCGCTCAACAGTGCCGCTCGTTCTCATCGGTCGACATTCTCTCGCCCCGTTGCCAACGCCCCGGGATCGGCTAGTGTGAATAAAACCAGTTTATCTTCTGCGACTCCCGCCAGTCAGACGACCTGCCATGCCCCTGCGACTTTCCCTTCGCCAAGTCCCACCGGTGCCTCTCGAGGTGGAACAGGTTCTTCCGTCGGTTTTCCGCCGAGTCGACCGTGCCGACTGGCCACGACTCGAAGTCTACCTCGGCAAAGAAAAGCAGACGTTGGGGGACTGGTTCGACTTGGCGGGAACCCCCGACAACGAAACGGTGGTCTGGGAAGGCGATCTGACTCGCGTTCATTGGATCGGCGCCGGACTCGATACCGGCCGCATCGAAATCGATGGCTCGGCCGGTCGGCACATCGGCAGCGAAATGACGGGTGGGGAAATCGTCGTACACGGTGATGCTGGCAACCATCTCGGTGCCGAAATGAAAGGGGGCCGGATCGTCGTGCATGGGTCGGCCGGCCATCTGGTGGGTGGCGCCTATCGCGGGAGTCTACTCGGCATGCGAGGCGGCGAGATCATCATCGACGGCAACGCGGGCAACGAAGTCGGGCATTCGATGCGACGAGGCCTGATCGCGATTGCCGGAGACGTCGGCGACCTGGCCGGCTTCGCCATGCGAGCCGGAACGATCGTGGTCGGCGGTCGCGCGGGGATTCGCCACGGTGCCGAAATGGTGCGCGGCAGCCTGGTCTACCTGAGTGACACAAGCGTGTCGCTCCTCCCCACCGTTCGGTCCGGATCGGTTCAGCAACCGGTCGTGCTGCGACTGATCGCCGCTCATTTGGAGAAAACCGGATTTCGCCACAACCGGCAGTGGGGCAGTCGTCCGTACCGTATCCACCACGGCGATTTTCTGGCAGGCGGACGTGGAGAATTCTGGATCCCGGCAGTTTGAAGGGTGAAGGGTGAGGGGTGAGGGGTGAGCGCGAGTACGAGCGAGTGGTGGAAGAAGATGACAAGGATGGACAACCTTCGACTCGACGATCGATGAGCCATCGGCGCAATCGCGCTTCGAACGACGACGCCGGCTGGCGACAACCATCGTCGCAACTTCGTACTCGTACTCAGGCGCCGGCCGGTAATCGTGCTCGGCATTTCCAGTCGTGCAGGACGCGCGCGTCGCGAGCGCAGCGAGGCGACACCACCGGGGGAGGCTCACGCGGAAACTCGCTAACGCAAGGGCTGCTTGCCCATGGCTCTACGGATCAAGCCGATCTGGCCGGCATGGAGCATTTCGTGGTGAGCGCAGAACCAGAGAGCCCCCAGTTTCGTGGGCTGCCCTGCAAAGGGCATATCGACCGGCTGTTGCAGCTCCTCGTCGGAACACTCGGCCAGCTCCCGCTCCACTTGCGTGTGAATGTTGCTCAAGACTTCCAACAACTGCTCCGCCGAGTATTTCCCGGAAACCTCGGCTGGTGTCGAACCCTTGGCGAAATCCCGGCGAAAACTCCCCGGCAACAGCGACCGGTCCTCGTCTCGCCGTCCCCGGCGGCGGAACAGGGCCAACCCGTACTCGGCCATCGCCACGTGCCCGATTTGCCAAGCCACATGAGTCTCCAGGCCGGGCGGCATCGTGTACCACTCCTCCCGATCCACGTCCTCGATCATGGCCAACGTGTAGGCTCGAGCCGACTGAATCTGAGACCAGGCATCCTGGCAGCGTGAATTGGGCATCGTATGCTCCTCGTTCAACACCAGCGTTTGGGTGGTAACCGGCAAGGATCGATCCGACATCGTCGGGCCGAAATATCGTAACCGCCGTTGCCCATCGGTGGGAAGACGACGGTGCTCTCGCCCATCTCTCGGGCCTCCGACTCCTTGCGCGCGCTCTGCTGCCGATGTAAGATCAGTGCAGTCAACGTCCCACCATCCACCACACCACCCTCGATCAGCCGAACCCGACTTCGATGTCCGTTACGCTTCGCATCACCGGCGGCTACGTTTACGACCCCGAGCACAATATCGACGGCCAAGTCCACGACATCTGGATTCGTGACGGCAAGGTCATCCCGGCCCCCGAGGACCCGCAGGTTCGGCCGGATCGAGAAATCGATGCGCGCGGGCTCGTGGTGATGCCCGGCGGTGTCGACCTGCACTGCCACATTGCCGGTCCCAAGGTCAATGCGGCCCGCAAGATGCGCCCCGAAGAAAAGCGGCACGGGGAAGTCGTCCGCCGCACTCCACGGACTCACAGCGGCACACTGGGAAGCGTGCCCAGTACGTTCGCCACCGGCTACCGCTACCTGGGCATGGGCTACACGACGGCGTTCGACGCCGCCATCCCCCCCCTCTCCGCTCGACACGCTCACGAGGAATTCGCCGATACGCCGGGAATCGACAAGGGGTTCTTCGTGCTGATGGGGAACAACCATTTCGTCATGGAGTCGATCAAGCAACGGGACCGCGCACGACTCGATGCGTTCGTAGCTTGGTTGTTGAGAGCCGCCAAAGGGTACGGCATGAAAGTCGTCAACCCGGGCGGCGTCGAGGTGTGGAAACAGCACCGGGCCGGCAACGTCACCGATCTGGATCAAGTCGTCGACTATTTCGAGATAACCCCGCGACAGATCATCCGCGAGTTGGCAGCCACCCGCACGCGTCTGGGACTCCCTCACCCCATCCACATCCACTCCAATAATCTCGGATTGCCGGGCAATTGGCAGACCACATTGGAAACGATGCGAGCCCTCGATGGTCATCGTGGTCACATGACCCACATCCAATTCCACAGCTATGCCGGGGGGGATGTCGATGAAACGACGTTCGGCTCGCGCGTTTCCGAACTGGCCCAATACGTCAACGAACATCCCGAGATCACCGTCGACGTCGGCCAAGTGCTGTTCGGCGACACTACCAGCATGACCGGAGATGGTCCACTCGGCTATTACTTGCATCAAGTCTACGGCACCAAGTGGTTCAGTTCGGATACCGAACTCGAAGCGGGCTGCGGTATCGCTCCGATACGCTACCGCAACAAGAGCCTGGTACATGCCTGGCAGTGGGCGATCGGGCTGGAGTGGTACCTGCTGGTGGACGATCCGTGGCGCGTGGCCATGAGTACCGACCATCCCAACGGCGGATCGTTTCTGGCATATCCGCAGATTATTCGCCTGCTGATGGATCGAGACTACCGCAAGGACGTGCTGAAAACCGTCCACCGGAAAGTGCGAGAGCAATCCTGCCTGGGAGATCTGGATCGGCAGTATAGTCTCAACGAGATCTGCATCATCACCCGCGCCGGTCCGGCTCGTATCCTCGGGCTGCCCCACAAGGGTCACCTCGGTCCCGGCGCGGATGCCGACGTCACCATCTACGCGCCTCACGAAAACAAGCAAACCATGTTCGAGTTTCCCCGCTACGTCGTCAAAAGTGGCGAGATTCTGGTCGACGACGGCGAGATCCGGGAGACGACATACGGCAAGTTGCTGCACGTCGCGCCCGATTACGACCGGGACCGCGAAGCGGAGATCGCGGACTGGTTCGAGCAATACTACACGATTCGCTTTCGGAACTATCCCGTAGGCAACGAGTACTTGCACGAATCGGAAGTCGTCTCTTGTCAAGCCGAGGCAGCGGCGCCATGAACGACGTGCGGATGCGAGGGTTCGCCGAACGAACATCGGTGGAGGATGCGGTGGCGTGGGTCGACCGGCAAGCCGCCTGGATCGTGCCCGAAGTCGTTCCGCTATCGGAGGCTCGCGGGCGCGTACTCGCCGAACCGGTTGTCAGCCGGATCGATGTCCCGACTTATCCTCGAGCCATGATGGATGGGTATGCGGTGCGAGCCGCCGACACGATGGGAGCCGGCGACTACGACCCGCTCCCGCTCCGCATCGTCGGAACTTCTCTGCCCGCCGCACCGGCCAACGTCACCGTTGGCGAAGGAGAAGCCGTGCGGATCATGACAGGCGCGCCGATGCCCGAAGGAGCCGACGCCGTGCTTCCCGTCGAGCAAACCCAGCCCGGCAGCTCGACCGACTCCGTGCTGGTGCTCGCCGCGGTGGCTCGAGGCCGTCACATCGGCCAAGTCGGCGAAGACATCCGTCGCGGTCGTGAAGTGCTGACGCGGGGACGCGTGCTCCGTCCGCAAGATCTCGGCGTCCTTTCGTCCATCGGGTTGTCGGAAGTCTCCGTGATCGGCGCGCCGCGCGTCGCCATCCTCGTCACCGGCAACGAAGTGCTGCCGGCCGGATCGAAGCCGGCCGACTACCGGATCGCCGATGCGAACGGACCGATGCTCTCGGCATTGGTCGAGCGCGACCACGGATGTGTCACTGACTGTCGCTACGTTCCTGATGACCCCGATGCCATCGCCGAGGCCCTGCGAGCCGACGCCGACATCATCCTCGTTTCGGGTGGCTCTAGCGTGGGCGAGGAAGACCACACGCCGCAACTGGTGCGCAAGTTGGGTATGCTGGCCGTCCACGGGATCGCCATGCGCCCCAGCAGTCCGGCCGGAATGGGAACGATCGGCCACCGCCAGGTCTTCTTGTTGCCGGGAAATCCCGTTTCCTGTCTCTGTGCTTACGATTTCTTTGCCGGCCGCCTGATTCGGCAGCGAGCCGGCCACCGAGCCGATTGGCCCTACCGGCAACAGCAGTTGCCGCTGGCGGAGAAACTCAGTTCGGCCATCGGCCGCACCGACTACGCTCGCGTTCGCATCCAGAACGGGCAGGTCATCCCGCTAGCCATCCGCGGTGCGTCTATCCTGACGTCAACGACTCGCGCCGACGGGTTCGTAATCGTTCCCGAAGCCAGCGAAGGATTCGCCGAGGGGACCCCGGTCACGGTCTATCGGTACGATGCGTGAGATCCGTTCGCCGGTGCCAACTCGACGAAACAGGCCCGAAGCTCCCCGCCTCACGCCCCCCTCATCCCCCTTCACACCTCACACCTCACACCTCACACCTCACACCTCCCACCTCCCACCTCACCCCTCACACCTCCCACCTCCCACTTCGCACTTCCGCCGCATACCACTTCTGCACACGACGCTCGATGCCACGCAGGATTTCATAATCGCTGGGATGAGGCGAGTCGAAGGCGGGGCGGAGCGGGATGGGAACGTCGTCCATGCGGTAAGCGGTTCCCGCGACGTTGATGCCGTACGTGGCTACGGTGAAGGCGACAGTGGCGGCGCGCGTCGTCGGAGTCTCTTTGGGATCAAGGGCGACGTAGGGAATCGACTTCAAGTGTTCGCGAGCCGGCTGGCTGAAGTTGGCCATCGGGTCGCTGGCGATGATCATGGCCGCATCGGCTTCGCGGTTGGCCAACACGTCCGATGCCGTGTATTCGCCGGGGTTGAACCGAGGATAACCTCGCCCCAGGTTGACGCCGAACGGAAACCCGGTTCGCCATGACACAACATTGTCCGCTCCAGTGACATTCCCATGCCCGCGATTCGGCTTGCAGACGAAACGCGTGTGGCGGTTCATGTCGCGCGTCAGGGCCAGGAGAGCTTCACTGTTGGCGTGTTTTCCGCGAGTCATCGTCAGCCCCATGCCGAAAAAGATCACACCGAATCGCGCGGCCTTCATGCGATCCATCAAGTCTTGCCACACGACCAGCGGCTGCCCCGTCTCTCGCTCGACCTGCTCCAGGTCGACCTCGATCTCGGCGGCCAGCGCCCGCAAGGTCCAGAGAGCTTCGAAGTCCTTGCGAGGCCGGATGGGGATGAACACGTCGGCGGCTCGAGCCGACTTGGTCTTCCGCACATCGATCACCACGCATGTCCGGTCCTTGCGCCCGCCGGGAACGAACATGCCTTTGGGCATCAGACTGTAGCGGGTGAAATGCCGGGGATGACTCTCGGCCGGATTGGAGCCCCAGAAAATGATCAGATCCGCCCGATTCCGCACTTCGCCCAGCGAGCAAGTGACTTCACCGACACCTTGAAACGCCATCCCGGAAGGACCGTGGCACACACTGGTGGTCGTGTCGAGGTTGGCTCCGATCCAGTCGGCGATCGACACCGCAACTCGCTGCGATTCGCACGTCGTATCACTCAAGCCGTAAATCAAGGGATAGCGAGCCTCATATAGGATTTTGGCCGCCCGCTCGATTCCCTCCTCCACACTGGCCGGCCGCCCTTCGATCCGGCACGACGGAACGTCTTCGACCTCATGGTTGAGAAACCACGACGTTCCCAAGACGCAAGCTTTCTTCGCCTTGACAATATGGTCGTCCTGCACGTGCAACTCGATGTCGTCGCAGACACAGCCGCAAAACGTGCAGGTGGCGTCTTCCACGATCTTCAGTCCGCCCCGAGTCGCCTCGGCATCCGTCGACCGGCTCATGAGATTCTCCCCGTATCGATCTCACTCGGATCCGCACTCTCGATCGTGACATCCATTCCCTTGCTGGTCGGCATTCCCGATCCATGAGTCTCGCCGCCCATCAGCCGGCTGGAGTATTCGCCGTAAGCCATGAACAGCAATCCGCAAGGGAGTTCGTCTCCCTTGACCGCCACGACCGGTAATACGACCGAACCGAACTCGCTGCGGATGCGGACGGCGCAGCCCTCCTCGAGCCCCAGCCGCTTCATATCATCGGCGTTCATCTGCACCGTGGAGATGGCCTGGCTGTAACGCTGGGCATACTTGCCCTCGCTGATGCCGCATCCCTGATCGCTGGTCCGTCCGGGAATCAAGATGAAGGTCTCGTTGGTCATGATTCCAGCTTGCCTCAACATGCCGCACAGGGCAAGGGGGTCGAAGGCGGCAAACAGCCAGACAGGGCTCGAGCGAACCGGGCCGCTATTGCCGATCGTCGCCGTACGAGACGCGCACCACCACATCATGGCAAGTCAGACTCGACGTGCGCACTTTCACCGACTTCCAGTAGGCGTCACCCACTTCCGAACTGTTGGCGGCTCCGAAGGCGATCTCGTTGCGAGGATACCCGGCTCGAGGCCGCAACCGTCCCCGCCCATCCAGTCGCAGCACTCCGTCAACGAAGACTCGAATATCGTCGCCCCGCAACTCGATGCGGTACGTGTGAAAGTCGCCAGCCGTATCCATCGCATGACGGGTGTGTGGATGGTGATAGAGGGCGATATGGTCGGGAGCGATCTTGAGTCGTTCCCCCGACCGGCCGTTGGCCACGATGATGTAACTGGCGCCGGAGACGGCTTTGACGCGAGCTTCTACCACCGACATCCCTTCGGCATCGGCTCCCCAATTCGCCCGGTAAAACAGGTAGTCGCCCGCCTTCTTGCCTCGATCGGCAATCCGCAGCGCTCCGTCTTCTAGCGATTCGCTGGTTCGTTGCGAGCCGCGGTCGCGCCGCCACGGCTTTTCCGGCCTTCGGGAACCTTCGAAAACGAGCGACCATGCGTCTTTCTGCACCGGCACTTCCTGCCAAGCCACCGTGACTTTATTCAGTCCTCTGCGCACGGCCGCGGCCGGAAGGGCATAGTCGACCCAACCGTCTCGTACGCTGCCATCGGAAAGCGCGTTGCCATTGAAGGTCGTTCGGATTTGCCTCGAGTTTCGCAGTTGAGGGATATTCAGATGAAGACTGACACGGGCCTGCCACCCCGCCTTGGCCGCAGCCGGCAAGTCGTCGGCGATCATCAGATGTGCCGTCAATGTCTGCCGGCTGGTGATCGGACGGGGATGATGAGGAGTGAGGGGAGATCTCGACTGATACCGAGCGCCGCCCACCAACGTGCTATTGGCGTCCGCATCACGCACCGTTACGAAATAGAGCTTCTCGAGATAGCGAAGAGTCTGGGGATCTCCCAGTTCTTTCCACAGCGGAGCATGCGGATTGAAGAAATTGAACAGGTAAACTCCATCGGCGTTGGCAGCCCACACATTGGCTGCTCGTCCCCGATACGATTCGACCGAATTGCGCAAGAAACGGCCTTCTCCGCGAACCCGCGATTCGGCCAAACAAGGATAGACGGGAACTCCGTAGCGATGTCCCAATTCCACACTTTCGCGCCACGGACGCAGACGGAAATAGCCGCTGGGTACCCACAGGTCGATGAGCCCTTCCTTGAGCCACGTTTCCAGATCGAGCCCAACATCCCGGCAGAACTCGGGCGAATCGTGAGTGCGAACAGCCAACAGGATGGGGCGTCCTCGCCTCACGCCAACGGCCTCGGTCATCGTACGAATCCGCCGCACCAATTCCGTCATTTGCCGGCGGTTCTCGTCCGTGGCCGTTCCACCTTGCACATGGTCGCGGAAGAAGAACGAATGCCGGAGGAAATCGAGTTCGATCCCGTCGATGTCATAGTTCCGGCAGACTTCCTCGACATACCGGTATGCCAATTCGCGAATCTCCGCACGGCCGTAATCGACGGCCGTCCAACCGCCGATTCTCGGACGAGCATCCTTCCGACCCAGTAGCCACTCGGGGTGTTCTCGCTTGAGTCGGCTAGCCGCCAGCATCAGCGGCCCGTACCAGGCTCCCGACGCATCGTGCGTGTCGTTCATTCGAAAGGACCAGAAGACCTCGATACCATGCTCTTTCCCGAAGTCCACCATCACTTTCAGTGGATCGATGCCCCGGTCGATAAAAGCCTGGGTCTGATTGTTGCGAAAGCCATCCTGGTCGGCAGTGAACAGACTACCCACCTTCGTGTTGTGGGTGAAACATCCGAAAGGAGACGACCACGTGCAATAGAAGATCGTATCGACCTGAGTTCCGGCAAGCGGCGTCGTTCGATGGGCCAGCAGTCCCTCGGCCGAAACATCGTCTCGACACAGATAGACCGGCTCATTGCCGTCATTGTTGAAGATCAGCCGGCGGCGTTTGGCGGCCGCCTGACGGCGCAGCGATCGCAACTCGGCAAGCCGCTCCGACGACTCTTGGCCGGTCGCCGGCAGCGCCGCAAGCCACAATCCCAGGATGACACACCAATGGACGGTCTGCGCTCGCACTGCCGACTCCTCTCCAGAACTCCAGATCCGGCATCATTCCATGGATGGGGAACAAGCAGGCTTTCCCATGCTGTCAACGCTCCACAACCCAGATGTTGCGATAGACCACCGGGTTTCCGTGTCCCTGCAGGTACAGACCATCCGGGGCGGGGCCTTCTCCGTGCCGTCCCGGTGTCGCGTGAGGCAGCTCGAGATCCTCGTGAATCACCACACCGTTGTGGCGAATCGTGACGCGTGCGTTGGCCGTCTTGTTGCCGTCCTTGTCATAGCGAGCCGCGGTAAAGTCGATGTCGTACGTTTGCCAAGTCAGTGGCGGGTAGCACATATTGACGATCGGCGCGGCGATCTTGTAGATGCCGCCGCACTCGTTGTTCTCGCCGGAAAGCCCGAATGAGTCCAACACTTGGATTTCATAACGACTCTGCACGTAGACACCACTGTTTCCTCGAGCCTGTCCGCGAGCCTTCGGCTTGAACGGAGTGCGGAACTCGACGTGCAACGTATGGTCACCGAACTTCCGCTTGGTCCAGCAATTCGCCGCCAGCAGTTTTTCCATGACGATCTTGCCATTTTCGAACTCATCGGCCGAAGAACCGTCGAACAGCACAATCGCGTTCTTCGGCGGTTTCTTACCCAAGGTCGGACTCTTGCGATGCGTCTTTTTCAACCGGGCGACCTCGTCGCCATCGAAATTCTCCACGATCAGATCGCCGTCCACGATCTTGGTGACGAATTCCGGTCCTTCGATCGTAACCACACCGTCGATCCGCCCGCCTTCGGCCGACACTTGTTCGTCACCTCGGCTCCAGCCGTCTCCCGGCAGCCCGCCCTTGTAACCGACGACGCGGAACTTGCCGTCGCCCAGCGCGATCACCTGCGCTCCCCATTTCTCGCCATCGACCGTTTCGCCGACGTACTCGCCTTGCGCCTCGTAATCGGGCCCTGCCTGCTTGGGATCGAGATAGACATGGCCTTTGGGCGGAGCCGCTGAAACGACCAGGCAACCCCACGACACACCTACGATTACCAACAACGCTGCAGCCCGTTTCATACACTCATCCTCCTCGGATCACTCTCAAGTCATTTGCTTCGAATGCAACACGTCCGTCGAATCGTGTCCCGGTGGATCGCCATTTTCTCCCCGGTAACGGCCCTCATGATGGCTCATCCGCCGACGGGAATCAAGCGAATCACCTGCAGGTCGCACAGAGCACCATGGACGGGACCATTCGGACGGAATACGGCTTCGGTCCGTCCCGGCTCGAGCTCCACCGTTCCGAGCACCTTGGTGGTGTACCTCGCCCAGTCGCCGGTGGAGGCGATTTCTCCGGTAAGCGATTGTCCCCCGATCGTAAACAAGTAGCGGTTGCCGGAACTGGGTAGGCCACACGAGTAGACGAGGTAGACGCGATATTTGGCCGCCTTCTTCACCTCGACGTCCCAAGCCGCCCAATCCCGGTCACTGTTCCAATAGCCCAGATTGCGAAACTGCGGTTCAAAGACCAGCGTCGGCCCATAAATGCGGGCATGGATGGCGAACAGCCGGAAGGAGCCGTCGTCCCGCACGGGCGCCAATTGCGGCTGGTTGCCCGGAAACGACTTGGGAGTCGGTTTGAAGGACTGCAGGTAGGCGATCACGTGAGCCGTCTCGTCGGGAGTCATTTCCTTCTCCAGTCCCTCGGGCATCAGGGACTTACCGGTACTCTTGAGTTGTTCCACTTCGCTTCTCAGGATCACGTGCTCCTTGGCCTCCTGGTCTACGAGTGTCACACGATGGGCAGCTTCATTGAGCAGCAGGCCGGAGATGACGCGTCCGTCCGTGAGCGCGACGACGTAGCTTTGGAATCGATCCTCCATCGCGCGATTCGGATCGAAGATGGCAGTCAACAGGAATTGCCTTGATCGGTTGGTCAGCGTCAGCAGGTCGGGACCGATCACGTTGCCGACACCTTCCAATTGATGACACGTCGAGCACCGCTTCTTGAAGACTTCCTTGCCTTTCGCGGCATCGCCCGGCAAATCGGCGATGGCCGCAGCCATCTGCGCAATCACCTTCGCCCGGTCTTCGCTCACTTCTCCGGCCAACAGCTTCTCGGCTCGACTCCGCAGCGCCTGAGACTGGTGGCTGCGCAACATCGATAGCCGCGCGGCTCCCAAATCGGCCGCGGTGATCTCTCCCGCCTCGATCCGATTCAGGAGTTCCTCGGTCCAGTGGGTGCGGGAAAACAGAGCGTCCAGCACCTGCCCCCGGATGCTCGGCGAGAGACTCGACCAGTTGGCCAGCATGGCCGTGGCTGCTGCCGGGCTACCCAACTGCCTGAGCCGTGCCACGGCTTCCCGCTGGATGGGAATGGCGATTTGAGGTTGCAGCAGGTCTTGCAATACCTCCAGGTCGTCGCGCAACCGCCGGCCGTCGCGCCCCAATAGCCGAATGGCCGCCAATCGCGTCTGCAAATCGGCCTGGTCATCCGCGACCATGGCTTTGGCACGCTCGATCCAAGTAGCCAGTCGCCGACGTGTCCCTTCGGAAATCAGACGTTGAGACTTCGCGCCGGTGCGCCGCACAACATCCAGCACTTGTGCCAGGACAGCAGGGTCCGGGAGAGTCGCGGCATCGGCCGGCAGAACGTGATCGACGATGCGCGTCACTCCATCCCCGTCCGAAAAAGCGCCGGCTTGCTCCAACAACTCGGCAAGCAGCGCCGTCCATTTCCCGGTCGGTGCTTTCTCCAACACCTTGCGGACGACTGCATTGACGTTGTGCTGATCGAGAGAACTCAGAGCCGCCTGTCGAAACCAGCGGTCGTCACCATAGGTGGCCAACCATTCGCCGAGCCGCTCGGAAGCTGCGGCGGTCCGGCATTCTCCCAGAGAATACGCCAGTTGGAGACGCAGTTGCGGGTCGCGCGCGGGATCTTGAGCCAACACCGCGGCACGAATCTGTTCGTTTTCATTCAGCCGGCGTTCACTCAGTTTGATCGCGTGTCGTGCTACCGCCGGATGGGTGTCCTTCAGCGCGGTCAACAGCACGGCGGGCTCGAGACAATCGAGTCCGTCGAGTGTATAGAGTGCATGAAGCCGGGCCTGCGGCGAGGAAGATCCCTCGACGGTTTCCACCAGATTCGGCACCACATCATCCTCACCTCGCCAGAGAATGAGTTGCTGAGCCATACTGCGCACCCAACCGTTGGAACTGTTGAGTGCTTCGACCCACTCGGCCGGAGATCGATCGGCCAATCGAGGAAACGGTCGAGCCTTTCCATCAGCCGGTACCACACGGTAGATCCTTCCCATCCGTTCTCCGGCCCGCACGTCGAGCTTGCGCCGCCACGACTCGGGAATCCACTGGGGATGTTCGATCACGAAGCGGTACATGTCGGCCACCCACACCGCCCCATCGGGGCCGGTGCGCACCATGACGGGGCGACTCCAATTGTCTTCCGAAGCGAAAAACTCCGATGACTTCTGCTCGTCGGCACGGGTGACTCGAAAGCTGTAACCCTCGGGCTGCATGACGCCGCGGTAGACCAGATCGTGTACCGGCTCGCAGACAAAGACATTTCCGTAATACGACTCGCCCAGCAGCGTGTCCCGGTAAATCACCGGACTGCAAGCGGAGGTGAAGCGATCGACCTTGTCGAAGTCGTTGAACCTCGTCAGCGTACGACTGGCGGGAAACACGGGAGCCGCACCCGGTGGTACGCAGATGCTCCTTCTCACCGCGCCGGCCCGCAAATGGACATTGCGCCGGAGGTATTGCTCGTCAAGCACATAGTGCCAGATCGGGTCGCTGTTGTTTCCGCCGAACCAGTTGCCCCAATCGTCCTGACAACGGCCATACTGCGTGCTTCCCGACTGCGTCTCCAAATCCCCTGTGTCCGGGTCGATCCGCAGATCGCGGCCGCTCACCGAAACGGTCCTTCCTGTCTTTAGTGACACGATCTTGCCACCACTATCTCCGTTTCCCACGTAGACCCAGTTGTCGATTCCGAAACGCAGGCCGTTGACGCGATGCTGCTGGTTCCCTTCACCGAATCCTCGAAACAGAACCTTGCAGACCTCCGCCTTGCCGTCCCCGTCCCCGTCCTCGAAATAGAGAATCTCGGGCGCGGCCGTCACCAGGATTCCCTTCCGCCAGACTTTGACGCCTGTGGGAAAAGGAATGCCGTCGACGAACACCGTGGCGCGGTCGTATCGCCCGTCGCCATCCGTGTCGACCAGGCGTTTGATGCGCCCTCCCGGTTTCCCCCGGCCGTCCATTCCGTTGGGATAATCCCGCATTTCGACCACCCACAGGGAACCATCGGGCCCCCAATCGAAAGCCACCGGGTCGACAATCAGCGGTTCCGCCGCAACGAGTTCGACTCGCATATCTTTGGGAACGCGAATGGCTCGCCGGGCCTCTTCGGGTGCCTTCGCCGGTGGCAGATCGCGCTGTTTCTCTTTGGAATAATACGAATGAGGCAACAAACGCTGGATGGTGTCGATGATCCGGTCTTCCACGGCCGGATCGAACCGAGTCGGCTTCTCATAGTAGACCATCGACGAATCCGCTTCGTATCCGCCCTCCCTGAGAATTCGCCGTGACGGAATGTAACACGGGATGTCGTTGGCGTAGGCCACCGTCCAGATGCGATCCGGATCGAATTCACGGTCGATGCGGATGGCATAGTCGACCACGACTTCGCCACCCAAGAAAACGAATGCCAACGAGTCCGCGAACGTCCAGGTTCCGATGGGATACTCGACCTTTGCGGGAATCGTCTTTCCTTCGTCGAGCATTTTGAGGAAATGTCGGGCAAGTTGTCCGCGAGCCCCGCCCGCCTTGGCCTGCTTCTCCCACTCCTCTCGCTCGGGCAGTTTCCCCAACGGCAACGAGATCTGATCGAATCGGCAGCGGATTTCACCTTGGATCGGCTTCAGATCTTGCGTGAGCAACCGAGCAACTTCTTTGCGAACCGCTTCCCCGTGCTGCTTGCAGTATTCGAACTTGCCTCGAGGCTCCGGGTTGGCGTCGGCACCGCAGCCGATGATCACCAGCGCCGTGGCATCGGGAAAATCGGCTTCAATGTACTCCTGCGCAAAGCCCGCCCAATCGCCGGCGATCTCCATGTAATTGCCGCCCAACGTCGTACAGTGACAGGCATAGCCGACCAGCACGGCAATCGGGGTGCCCTGGGAGTTCCTCGCCACCAGCACCGGGAGGCGACGATCGGTCGGCCCGTCAGGCTGAACTCCGAATCCGCGCCACGCTCCTTGTTTGAGCACTCGTCGGTTGGCGGCGAAACCCACCTGACCACGCCCCCAAGCAAGCGTCGCCGGCTGCCGATTTTCCAGAGCCTTGAGTCCCACCTCGACGATCTTGTCTTCCAACTCCCGACGGAATCTCTCGAGATGAGCCCTGTGTTCCGCCGGAACGGGATCCTGAGAAATAAACGGAGCGTAACCGACGACCCACGGTGCCGAATGCGTATGCGTACTGCACACGGCAATGCGTTCCCGAGGCACTCCCGCCTTGCCCCCGATTCTCTGACAGACTTTTTCCACGAGATCGGCGGGAAAGCCGCACGTCTCCACGTTAATCAACAGCACCGGACCACCCGACGCTTCATCACCGATCGCCAGGGCCCGCACGTGGATTCTCTGAGCCACCTTCGCAACTTCGTCTCGACGGCCGGCGTAGCCGGCCAGCCGCACGGGATAGTCGGGGGTGATATCGACTTTGGCCGTCCCGACGGCGTACGTGGCGGACACGCCCGGATCCTCGGCCCAAGCCACCCCACCCCAAATCGTGACGGCGCAATACACCGCCACCGGCCACACCACAGATTTCGTCCTCTTGGCCATCGTGCCGCCTCGTCGCTGGCTGGTACTGATACGGCTGGTAGCAAAACTCTCGCGCGCAGGCAATCCATCCGAGGATCGATGGCAATGCGGCGGGTCTTGGTACCGGTCAAAGGAAATAAACTCGACTGCATTTTACTCTGCCGGAGCCCAACATTCGACCGGCCCACTCAGTGATCCTCAAGACCGGCCTTTCGTGCTATAGTGGACGGTTGTTCTGAATCGGCTTTTGCGAAGTGCAAGACTGCATTTCCACGAGCCATACGCCCGAGGCGCCTGGGTAGGACGGCGAGTGGCATGACACGTATCAAGAACCATCCGGCAGACTCTCCGACTATGAAAACTCCGCTCGGTCACGCACGGTTCCATCGTTGCATTCTCCTTGCCACGGCCCTCGCCGCCGTGTCGGCAATCTGCCCACCGGCCTGGAGCCAACAGCGGAAAACCGACAAGACAGCTCGGCCTCGTTCCTTGTTCGACGGAAAGACACTCAAAAACTGGAAAGTCGTCAACGAGTTCGACTTCGCCCGTCACGGCAAGGTCACGGTCGAGAACGGCGTGATCGTCTTGGCACCGGGCAAGCCGGGAACCGGTATCGCTTGGACGGGCCCGTTTCCTCGCGACAACTACGAGGTCAGTCTCGAAGCCATGCGTTACACGGGCGAAGACTTCTTTTGCGGCATGACCTTTCCGGTCGGCAAAGAGTACTGCACACTGATCTTGGGTGGATGGGGCGGAACGCTGATCGGCCTGTCCAACATCGACGGCCAGCCCGCCGACGAAAATGAAACGACTCAGGCCGAGCGTTTCGCCGCGAACCGCTGGTATCACGTGCGTCTAAGGGTCACTCGGGCAGCGATCGAAGTTTGGCTGGACAAAGAGTCGATCATCCGAGTCGAACGAAAGGACCGCGAGTTTTCGATCTGGTGGGAACAGGAACCGATGCGGCCGTTCGGGATCGCGAGCTGGTATACCGGATCGAAGCTGCGCAATATTGCACTGAAGGACCTGAAGCCGTGACGCAACTCGACGGTTCGGACGCGGCCGCACCTCCCACCTCGGCGGCGGAACACCACCTGCCGCTTACCTTGCGCCAGTGGGCCCAACATCTTCGACAGGCGGGATTGGTGGAGCCGGAAGAACGGACGCAACTGGACCAACTGGCTCGGATGCTCGAGGCGCGATTCCACTTCGAAACACACTATCAGTTGCGGAACTTGCGCTACATCTATGACCAGCTCGATCCCGACTTGCTCGGCAGCGACGGACCGATGGAGACGACGGAGCGGGCGGCAGGACTGACTGAGCAGTTCATGGAGCAGTTCGAGACGATTCTGCGCCGCGCCAACTACCGGCATCTCGACCGGGAAGAAATCGAACAAGCCGCGTCAGCGGCCAGCGACTGGGGCGTTCACCCGCAAATCGACCTGGAAGCGTTCGACTATCTGATGGTGTACGCTCGAGGCGCGGGAACATTCACACGGAGTCGCCGCAAGCCTCTCCGCCCCTGGCAATGCGAAACGGTGAAGGTGCCTCACTACGCCCGGCTGGTGGTCGCCTTCTCCCTCAAGCCCGGTTACGAACTCACCGACGCCGTTCGCGATTCCGCCGTCTATCTGAAACTCTTCAAAGAAATCCCCCACGCGGACGTCGATACGCTGCTACCCTGCTCGAAAATCCAAATGTCCTGGTTCGACCGGACGCGCATCGCGCTGCCGACGATCTCCGGGCTGGGAATCCTGGCCTACAACCTCTACAAGCTGACGCTGGTCGGATTCGCATTGATCCTCAGCAGCTTCTACAGCTTTCTGGCTTTTCTCGGAATCGTGGGAGGCACGCTCGGCTACGGCGTCCGCTCCTTCTTGGGATACCTCAACACCAAGAACAAGTACCAGCTCACCTTGACACGCAGCCTCTATTATCAGAACCTCGACAACAATGCAGGAGTGCTGTTCCGGTTGCTGGACGAAGCCGAGCAGCAGGACCTGCTGGAGACCCTGCTGGCCTACTGGTTCGTGTTGAAAGCCGGTGCAGAAGGGATCGATGCGAGCGAGCTCGATCGGCGCATCGAGGATTTCCTGGAAGGAGCCGGATTGGGACGCATCGATTTCGAAGTCGACGACGCCGTGCGAAAGATGGAGCGACTCGAGTTGGCACAGATCGACCCAATCGGAAAGTGGCAAGCCAAGCCGGTGAGCCGGGCGCTGGAGACTCTCGACCGGCAATGGGACGCCCTGTTCGACTTTCATCGATCGTCGCCGATCCCCTCGTCGAGCCAACGAACGGAGCGAAGTGATGGACTTTGATGAGCAACTGAAGAAAGCCGTGGCTCGCGGAAGGCAGCGCAGCGAGCGGAAGACGGAGCAACAAGCTGCCGAAAAGATGACCGAAGACGAATTCCGGCGTATGCACTCGTCGTTGCGGTTGTCGCTCTCCGACTACATCGAGGAATGTCTCAAGAAAATCCCGCAGCACTTCCCCGGGTTTTCCAGCGAGACGGTGTTCGGGGAGCGAGGGTGGGGAGCCGCGTGCAGTCGCGACGACCTGCGCCTGGAACGAGGCAAACGCACGAACCTCTATAGCCGAATCGAATTGACCATCCGCCCCTACTCCAACCTGCACGTGATCGAACTCGCCGGCAAAGCCACCGTGTGCAATCGCGAGGTCTTCAATCGCCAGTTCTTCCAGGAATTGCCGGACGTGGACGAGAGCGAATTCCGCCGGCTCATCGATGCCTGGGTACTCGAATTCGCCGAGCTCTATGCGGCGAAGATGTGACGCATGAGCGTTAGAGCCTACGCACGCGCCTCGAAGAACATCACCACCTCGACCGGAGCGTGACTCTCCGAGGCCGAGCGGTACCACTCCCAGCGGGCACCAAAGCAGGCGGCCTGAGTCAATCGCACTTCCGTGCCGGCTCCTTCCAGAATGTAGGCTGTGACCTCCGGATCACCCGCAAAGGGCGGACAGAACTCGACGTGAACCGGCCGCACGCGTTGCCCGGTTTCCAATTGCCCGCGCACCAGTCCGTGAACCCGTACTTCCCCCTGAGGAGAGACCTCGCGAGTCAACTGCCGCTCGACATGCTCTGCCAATAACGGAGCCTCCGCTTCCTCGGTATCGGACTTTGCGACATCGGGCTCCCGCGGTTCGCCCACTTCGTGCCGCGATGGTTCCACCTCCGCGGCCCGCTGGTCCACAGCCGACGAAACCTCGACCAGACCAATCATTCGTCCGCGGTGCGCGTACCAACTCGCCTCGATCGCCAACCCAGACAACCACACCAGCGCCGGCGCATACGACGTCGCCGAGTTCCCCGTCATTGCCGAAGCCATGGCGGCCAGCGATGCCGAGCCGGCCAGGTCGATACCCCAATCCCATCGCGCACCGACTCCCGTCGTATCGAAGACGCGCATCAGCCGAGCCGCCAACACGACCACGAGTGAGAGAGTCCAGGCGATCAGCACCGTGCGACCGCCGAAGGGGCTTTCCAAGGAACCGTTCCATCTGCGCGTCAGCAGAAACAGCCCCAGCAGCAGCAATGCCGCCACAACCGACGAGGCCACGGCACGGATCAAGAGTGGCGGCAGGCGAAGCGTGCGGCACCGCAGCGGAGTATTCCAGGCTACTTGGTTTTCCGACATGCCGTGGCCTGCTGGTGGCTCAAGCCGTGGCGGGATGCACTCCCGCAGCGGTCGCCAGTTCTTCGGCTCGGTGAGTCTTCTCCCAGGTGAACTCGGCCTCGCTGCGTCCGAAATGACCGCCGGCCGCCGTCTTACGGAAGATCGGACGACGCAGTTCCAGATACCCGATGATCCCCGCCGGACTCAAGGGAAAGAACTCACGCACCAACTCGCAAATCCGTTCATCGGAAACCCGGCCGGTCCCCTGCGTGTCGATGTGGATGCTCACCGGTTCGCTCACGCCGATCGCGTAAGCCAACTGCACTTCACACCGATCGGCCAGGCCGGCCGCAACGATGTTCTTCGCCACATGCCGCGCCATGTAGGCGGCGCTGCGGTCGACTTTGGTGGCATCTTTCCCACTGAAAGCCCCGCCGCCGTGACGCCCCCAACCTCCGTACGTGTCGACGATGATCTTGCGCCCGGTGAGACCGCAGTCTCCCTGAGGTCCGCCCGTGACAAAACGGCCGGTGGGATTGATGTGGTAGGTGATGTCGCCTTGCAACAGCGAAGCGGGAACGATCTGTTTGATGATCGACTCGATCACGTACTCGCGGATCTCTTCCTGATTGACCTCCGGGGCATGCTGCGTCGATACGACGACCGCATCGACTCGCTGAGGAGTCCAATCTTCGTATTCGATGGTCACCTGAGCTTTGCTATCGGGTCGCAGCCAGGAGACTTCTTTCTGAAATCGAGCTTCGGTCAACCGGTTGAGAATCCGATGGGACAGCGAAATCGGCAGGGGCATCAACTCCTCGGTGTCGTTGCAGGCGTAGCCGAACATCAGTCCCTGATCGCCGGCCCCGATGTCCTTGCCGGCGGTCGAGTCCTCGTCGACGCCCATCGCAATGTCGGGCGACTGCTTGTCGAGTGCCACCAGCACCGCGCAATGGTCGGCCGACAGTCCCATTTCGGCGTCCGTGTATCCCACTTCCTTGATCGTTCGCCGCACCACATCGGTATAGTCGATGGTGGCCTTGGTGGTAATCTCGCCGGCGATCAGGGCCAGCCCGGTCGTCACCATCGTCTCGCAGGCAACGCGGCTGTAGGGATCCTGACTCAGGCAGGCGTCGAGCACCGCATCGGAAATCTGATCGGCCAGCTTGTCCGGATGCCCCATACTGACCGATTCACTCGTAAACAAATACCGACCCTTGGCCACGGAACTACCTCACATCAAACGGTTTAAAGCGTGTAACAAAAGCCGCCGTATGGCTTGCGAGCCTCGGGCATGTTGCTTGCGGCCGGGAGTCATGTCAGCGCCTCTTAGGGCCTGGAACAGATCCCGCCGCGCGGCGAGACAACGCCGCAAAACTCTACGGCGCCCCGAGTGTCTGGCAAGCCGGCCCGACACGAATTTTCGCATTATAGGGGAAGCCATGCCCGACTTCAAAGGCACGCATTACTTCTCAGCGGGTCTGAGCGCCTCCGCGTGAGATCCCCCAAACCGCCGCTATCCGGCGTGTCGCGGGCCGCACGCGGGCCAATGCAGTTCGAGCCGGTCCAGGCCACTCGGCTCCGGCGTCCCCTCCGGAATCCACTTCCAAGTAGCTCCCATTTCCCGCATGGCGCGGAAATCGCGAGGCGCATACGGCCAGGTCAAATGGGGCGTCTCGACCCAACGCCCCGCCTTTACCCGCGAATCCATGGCGGCGTCCAGCACGCCGCTGGTCATCAACGTTCGCTCGACCGGATAGGGAGCCCGGCGCCGACGAAAATGGACCTGAATCGCATGCGAGAGCGCCTTGAACAAATTCCGGTTGTTCCAAGGCCCCACATAGAAGCTGGTCGCCTTCGATTCCGCCGCGCCCTTCAAACGGCAAGCGAAGTTCCACCGGATGCCGCTGCTGCCTACCTTGAGCACCATCGCCCTCAGTCCATCGGCATACTGCAATTGGATCCCATGCATGGCCACCGGTTTTCCTGCCGAGTCTCGGCCTCGGCGGTCGAAGCATCGAACCAGATCATGATCGGCACCCAGTTCGTTGGCCATTGCTCGCTTGGCCAGTTGCACCGACCACTCCGACCGTCCGGCCGCCTCCCACAACCGGTCGTGATCCAGAAAACGAAGTCGGACGACGCCCGTTTCGCCTCCCTTTCTGGCTTCGACCATCGACTGCAACACTTCCAAGCCGTGAAAGTCGTACGACTCGACGCCTCCACCATGGATCGATACGGCTTCTGCCATCTCACAGCCCGCCGGCAGTTCGAGGGCCGGTCGGCGCTGTGCCAATGGTACGGAGCTTCCCGCCATCAGCGGAATCTTCATGGCTCGTGCCGTATCCACCATTTCCTTGGCCCAGTCCCAGCGGTACGACAAATGTTTGTCATTGAACACCGGGGCCACCCGACCCGACTTGCGAAACACCGACACGATCTCGTCGAAGAACCTCTTGCGCGGGTACATCACCTGCCCTTTCGGCGTCTTCGGATAATGTCCGTGTTCGCCGATCGACAAGACGGCATCCACCGCCAGTCGGTCGGCTCCGCAACCGAGTGCTTCGCGAATCGAGCCATAGATGGGAATCCCGTAGACCCTCGCGATGTCTCGAGCAAAATCGTTCTCGGGGAACTGATCGACGTAGAAGCTGACCACGCGGACTCCCGGCTCGATCGGCTTGCCGTTGAACAGGTAGCGATTGAGGAAGTTCTCCAAGATGACATGGGCGTGACTGCGGAAAAAGCAGGTCGTCATCACGACGGCGACTCGAGGCCGAGACTCCAGTCGATCGGCTCCGCGGCACACGGCAGTCGCCGCCAAGGACGACAAGGCACCGAGGCAACTGCGGCGGGTGAGGCAAATGGATGAAGACATGGTTTTTTCGACGGGCGTGGAGCGGAGGGAGAGATACCTTCAGCGGAACAGTATAGCGGATGTATCGCCTGGGCGTGCCTTCGCGCCAGGTGGCTCGGTGCCTGCAGCTACCATGCCGCCCTGCGCTCTCTGCACCTCCGCGTGGGGCCCATGACACACTCAGCAGCCACGGTTCCCTTTCGTCTCATGCAGAGGCGCCGTGCCCGCAGAGCCGTTGAAGAACCCGTACCCGGATGGCGATCGGCAGACGGTCGCTACCTGACGAACGCTCGACTTCCACATCACCTAAGGAAAGAACGGCGGCCGCCGGGCCACGGATTCGCCGTCGATCATGGCTCGCACTTTGCCGCAGAGACGCTCGACGATCCGTTCCAACAACACGCTTCCTTTTTCCGCCGATGCTTCCAACGGCGATCGATCGGGTTGGTCTCGCATCGCGTCTCGATCGACGTTGTCAGGAAATGCGGCGAGCGCCACAGCCGTTTCGAACTCCTGAGCGTGCCCGGGCAGAGCCTCCGCCCCGCCACTGAGTACCTCGCCGGCGTCCTGCTCGGTCAGCAAATCCCAATACGATATCCACTGCAGGTTGACGGGAAACTCCCGCAAGAACTGATCCCACACCCCCTCGAGCGGCGCGATGTTGCCCCCATGACCGTTGACCACGAGGATGTTCTCGAACCCTGCTCGAATCAGGCTGCGGATGATATCGTTGAGTACACCAAGGAAGGTTCCGGGACGCAGCGTGAGGGTCCCCGGATGACTCATGTGGTGCTCGCTGATACCGACGGCGAAGGCGGGAGCCACCAACACCGACGGAGCCATCCGCTGCGCCGCCTGCTCGACAATCCACCGCGTACTCCTCCAGTCGTGTTCCATCGCCAAGTGCTCGAGGTGCTGTTCGGTGGCCGCCACCGGAAGCAGCACCGCTCGCAGTTCCCCCGACTCCATCCGCTCACGGAATTCCCGACGCGTCAGTTTGCCCAGCAAGACGGGCGAGTTGTTCTCCATGATGTGGCTCCCAAACGCGGGCTTCGCCCGAAAAGCCGCCAATGCACGATGCGTTCACGCCGCGCATCCTGCACTGGCTTGCGGTTGTCACGACTCCTGCCGTCTCCGGTCTCCCACCTCCAGCCCTTGCCGGCGCAGCCCGCGTCAGGGATATCGCCATTCCCGGCGCCAACCCTCCGGCGACTTGACGTAGACCGTGCGCTCATGCATTCGAGCCGGACGGTTGATAAAGAACTCGATGTGGTCGGGTTCCAAACGATAGCCGAACCAGTGATCGGGCCGAGGAACGGGGCGGCCTTGCAGCTCGGCTTCCAATGCCAACACCTCGCCAATGAAGGCCTCGCGGCTCACCAACACCTCCGACTGTCGCGAGACCGCCGAGCCGAGTTGAGCGTCCCGCGGGCGAGTCTCCCAATAGGCATCGCTTTCCTCCGGTGCAATGGGATGCGCCACCCCCTCGACTCGGATCTGCTGCCCGGTTTCGTCCCAGTAGTAGCAGAGCGCGGCTCGAGGATTCTCGGCCAATTGTCGTCCCTTGACGCTGAGCGAATTCGTGAAGAAAACCAACCCCTTCGGCTCGACGCGGCGCACCAGCACCACGCGCGACGTCACTCTGCCATCGGCGCCGCAGGTGGATAGCGTCGCCGCCTGCGGTTCGCGCAATCCCCGGGCCTCTGCTTCCTGGAGCCACTCGGTGAGTTGCCGAAATGCTTCCTGGTATACGGGATCGCTGTCCGTCATCGTCTCGCACCGCCCATCTCACACTCCCAATATCGCGCCCAGAGCGTCCTTCAGCTCAGGGTAGCGATAAGCGAACTGGAGCGAAAGCAAGCGGCGGGGAATGACGCGAGTACTCGCCAACAGCAACTCCTCTCCCATCTCGCCCATCACCGAGCGTACGGCAAAGGCGGGGAGCGGCAGGAAAGCCGGTCGGCGCAGCACTTCGGCCAGCGTGCGCGTGAACCGGGAATTGGTGACCGGATGCGGCGCCACCGCGTTGACCGCCCCCTGCAACCCGGAGTTGCCGACAGCCAGCCACGCGATTTCCGCCAGATCTTCCAGGGCAATCCAACTCCAGTACTGCCTCCCCGATCCGACTCGGCCCCCCAATCCCAGCCGGAAGGGGCGCAGCATGGCGGCCAGGGCGCCGCCCTCTCGAGCCAGCACGACACCGATGCGCAGTCGGACCACGCGAATCCCCGCCTCTTCGGCCGGGCGGCTCGCCTGCTCCCACTCCCGGCAAACCTCGGCCAAGAACCCCCGCCCCGGCTCCGACGACTCATCCAGCTCCTCGTCGCCCCGGTCACCGTAATAGCCGATGGCCGATGCGCAGACCAACGTGGCCGGGGGACGCTCGAGCTGCGTGAGAATCCGGCAGAGGTTTTGCGTTCCCCGTACGCGGCTCTCCCGAATCCGCCGCTTCTTGGCCGCCGTCCAACGGCCGGTGGCGATGTTCTCACCGGCCAGATGAATCACGGCCTCGACCCCTTCCCACTCTGACAAATCCGTGGCACCGGTCAACGGATCCCAACGGATCGCATCATCGGCGGTTCCGCTCGACCGGACTACACGCACGACCTCGACCGGCTCGGAACGCAAGCGATCTCGTACGGCGGATCCCACCAGGCCGCTGGAACCGGTTACGGCGATGCGCATGGTTGGCTCTCCTACGGTGATGGCGACCCTACTCGGGCCGAAGGGCGTCCCACGTCCAGTGGCGGTCGCTGGTCTGGCGGACGGTTTCGCGAGCGAACCCCAGCGAGGCGACGATATCCTGCACTTCTTCCACCGTCAGTGCGGCCCGGAGCGAATCGGCGAACAGCTTCTGTTGTGTGGCCGACTGGTCGGCCACGTGAGTCTCCACCAGACGGCGCAATTCGTCTTCGCTGTCAGGCCGAAACAGGTCTCGGAAAAACAGTCGACCCCCCGGCTTGGTCACGCGCACCGCTTCCCGCAGCAGCAGCTTGGGCTCGGGAATGTGATGCACGATGCTGTTGGAGATGACCAAATCGAACATGGCGTCGGGAAACGGGGTCGCCTTGCCGTCGATGTGCTCAAGTTGAATGCGGTGGGTCACACCGGCGATCTCGAGTCGATACCGAGCCAAGTCGAGCATCTCGGTGGAGAGGTCGACGGCCATGATGCGGCATTCCTCCACGCGCTGGCACAGCTCGATCGGAATCAGGGCGGTTCCCGTCCCCAGGTCGAGCAGATCGCCCCGCACTTCGCCGCCGGCCAACAGGTCGTCGACAAACTGGCGGTTCACGGCCTCATGGTCCATCTCGTCGTATTCGCGAGCCTCCTCGGGGCAGTCCATGACTTCCGGTTCAAGAACGCGTTTGAGCATCGGAGTCTCCTTGGAGAGGCACGGGGCGAGCCAGCCACCACCATAGCGTCAGCAGGCCGGCCACCAGCAGATAGGCTACGGCTATATGATAGGGCGTTTGGCCGGCCGACACGCCTAGGGTGGAGAAATCGATTCCCCGCCACCCGGCTCCCGGCACCCACTGCAGCGGCCAGAACATCTGCTCACTGGGATACGGCGAGTGAATCACGCCGAACAGAGAGCAACCGGCGCCGATGGCGAACCACAGGGCTCCCCGCAACAGCCGCCGGTCGATCAGGGCGGCCAAGGCCGAGGCCCACAGTAAGCTGGTGACGATGAAACCGGCCGACAACATCTGCACCGTCTGCAGGGCCGCCGCTTGTCGCGGATCGAGTTCCGCCAAAGGACGTTCCAGGAGCGGCAATAGCGGCCCGACGTAAATCATGACCAACTTGGCCAAAGCGGGAACGGTGGCCAGGGCGATGGCCGGGTAATGGCGCCGAACCGTAGCGAAGTAGCTCTGAGCCGTGATCTCCAAGCCGATGAAGATCAAGATGGGAAACACGGCAGCGCGAGGAATCACGAGGTAGAGATAGCTGAAATACCCGAGCAGACCGGCACCGCCCACGAACAAAGCCGTCGCCAGCGTATAGGCGGCTCTTCCACCCATCGCCTTATACGCCGGGTGGCCGATGTACGGAGTGGTCTGAATCACGCCCCCGCAAAGGGCAGCCACCAGCGTGGCCACCGCCTCGATGCCGATGACCGTGTTGGTATCGTAGTCGTCTCCGGCAGCCGCCGCGCTTTCGGTGCAGTCGATCCCGCCCACCACCGTCGCCAATGCGAAAGGAATCACGATCGGCAAGTAGTGAAAGGCTCGTCCCATCGCCCCGATCCACTCGAAACGGAACACCTCCCACCAGCCGGTCGGCAGCAGACCGTCTCGAGGATCGAAGGGCAGCTCCTCCACCTCCATCATTCCCGTCGCTCGCATCCAGTAGTAGATGCCGCCGGCTACCAATAGCGCTCCCAGAGCTCCCGGAAGGCGGAAGGGGAGCTGAATGCGAGCCGTCAGGGCGGTGAGGATCACTGCCAGCGCCGCCATCCCGACCAGCGGATTGTGCAGCACATCGACCAGCGGCAGAAAGCTGATCAACACCAGCGCGATCGCGGCCAGGGAGCCCAACAACCCGGCTCGAGGCACCACCCGGCGTACCCAGCTCGAACCCAACATGCATACGAGCTTGAACAGGCCGGAAATGAAGATCGAGCAGATTCCGACGTGCCAGGCCAGTCGAGCCGCCGCCTCCACGTCGAGCCCTTCCGATTGGGCGGCCCGGTAGACGTCGCTGAGGACGAACAACACCATGCCGATCGTGCTGGGCGTGTCCAGCCCCAACGGCATGGCCGTGACGTCCTCCTTTCCCGTTCGGCGAGCCAGCCGGAACGCCAGGGCGAAAAACAGAAGATCCCCCACCAGCACGCCGACGGCGGTCCCGGGAACCAGATGCTGCAGGGCAAAAGTTACCGGAAAACCGCAAACGGTGTACAGCATGCTGACCGTGAGCAGCAGATCGGCGACGTTGTCTAACATCAAGCCGAAAAAGGCGTTGACGTCGCCCGCGGCAGCCCAGCGATAACGAAATCGACTCACCGATGATCCCTTTGGCGCGGGTTTTGCACATTCTGAGGAATGGTTGCACGCGTCGGCCCGGCCATCGAGCCAGTGGTCGTTCCGAAACAACGCAATCGCCCGGAGGGGAGACGCCGCGGACCGCTGCCGTCGAAGGCTGGTGGCTACAGTCATAAGCGGGCGGGTCGGCCTTGTCAATTCTCCTCCCAGACGCGGGGCCGTCCGCGCCGTCGTCCCACGACGTAGGCAACAGATCCGAAGCCGAAAAACGGCACGGCGGGTTCTCGTACTGGCTCGAAAAAGGCTCTGAAAGAACAGGGAAGATGTGCTATGATGAAGGCCTGCGCATCGGCCGATTCCGGTGCGAACCACAGAACCACCAAGCCCGTATTGAACATGAGACGATCGATTGAAATCAAACGACCCGGCTCGCCTCGAACCGTCGAGAAGCTCGCCGGATTGACCGACGAGCAACTGCTTGCTCGGTACTGCAACACCGGGGACCGAACCGTATTCAGCACCCTGGTGCGGCGTTACGAGCGCGAGTTGTACAACTACTTGAGACGGTACCTGGGAGATGCGGAAATGGCCGAGGACGCCTTTCAAGCGACGTTTCTCCAGGTTCACCTCAAGTGCGAAACCTTTGATCCGGCCCGCCGATTCCGCCCCTGGCTCTATACCATCGCCACCAACCAGGCCATCGATGCCCAACGGCGTAACAAACGGCACAAAGCAGCCGTCAGTCTTGATCGAGGCGGAGTCGATCACGGTGAACAGACCCAGCGAATCGGAGATTTGCTGGAGAGCGGGGTCGACGACCCGTTGGACGAAGCGGTGCGCAGTGAACAAGGGGAATGGGTGCGGGAGGCCGTAAGCCGGCTCTCGGACAACCTCAGACCGGTGATCGAATTGGTCTACTTTCAAGGAATGTCGTACGGAGACGCCGCCGATGTGTTGGGAATCCCGGTCGGCACGGTCAAAAGCCGCATGCACGCGGCGGTCGCCAAACTAACGGCGACGTGGCAGGCCTGTGGACAACCGTGGCTCGAATCCTCCAGTATTGACGACGCCAATGATTGACCGCGAAGACCTGCTCGGATACCTGCTCGGCGCCCTCGATCCGGACGAAATGGCTCGCGTCGACCGCGCCATCCGCCAGGACCGGGAATTGGCAGACGAGTTGCGGGCACTGCAAGCCGCCCTGGTTCCACTCGAGTCGGAGCGAGATGCCTATGATCCGCCGCCAGGGCTGGCCGAACGAACCATTCGCATGGTGGAGACCCACCGAGCGGTCCCCCGCAATCTGGCGACAAAATCCTCCCGCTTCCGCCATGTGGACGCCCTAGCCACGATCGCCTCGGTCGGCATCATCGCCATGCTCGTCTTCCCGGCCCTGCTCACTTCCCGCTTTCGTGCTCAAGTCCAACAATGCCAGTCCAATCTGCTGGCACTGGGAACCCAGTTGATGTCGTACGCCGATGCCCAGCCGGACCGCTCCTATCCCGCATTGTCACAGTCGGGAAAACTGGCGTTCGCCGGCGCCCCGGCAGTGGAGTTGCGTGAGCACGGCTTGCTCGATCAGGACACTCGGATCCTCGTCTGTCCGGGAGTTCGGCGCGATTCGTCCAGTTGGCTGGGGATCCCCTCGCGAGATGAGCTGCTTGCGGCCGAAGGTGCACAACTCCACCAGCTCCAAGCACGCGCGGGAGGCGATTACGGCTGGTATTTGGGCGTGATCGATGGCGGTCGCTTTCAGGCTCCCCGACATCGTGGACGCAGTTTCTTCGTGGTGGCGTCCGACGCACCGTCGAACAACTTGAGCCATTTAGCGAGTCCCAACCATGGCGGCGTCGGCTGGAACGTGCTGTACGACGATATGCACGTCGACTTCATCAAGGCTCGCGACGTGGAGCAGTGTGCCGATGATCCGCTGCGCAACCACTTGGGCTTGGTGGCCGCCGGCGTGGGAGGCAATGACTCGGTGGTCGCTCGCAGCGGCACGCCGGTCCAGATCATCACCACCATCTTGTGGCAGATCGCTCCACCACTCTCCCGCTGAACTCGCTGGGATTCGGCCCTCGGCTCAACGACGTGTCGGTGACCCAAACGTTGCCCCAGGGGATCACTTCTCCGCCGGCGTGTTGCTCGAATGCTACACGTTCTCGGTCGCACGATCTGGCAACCAATGGCGACTGAACGCCATAAGCCTCAACCCTGTTTCGACTTGCGCTGCGTTCTTCACACTCGCATCCTCGCCGCTCGGTGGCATTGGCACTTGTCTTGCCCTCTGACACGGTCACACGGACGAACTCGACCGCCGGTTTTCTCGACCGGCGGCGGTGGTGGGCGAGCCTCCGTCCCCTCGGGCTCGCCCATCGCGTCCGCCGCCCTACTGCAAGACAAGTCGATCCACTTCGCCGACCGAGGATTGCCCATGCACGCCAACCAACTCGTCCATCTGGCCTCGCTCCTTTCGCACCACCGCGAAGCACTGATCCACGAAGCCGATCCGATCGTCCCGCCAGCGCTGATGGACTACTGGGCGGCGGCGAAGGCCAGACATTGCCGGTGGGCCGATTTCCTCAACGCATGGCAAGCCGAACATGCTTCGATGAAGAAGACGGATGCCGGGCAGCGGGAGCGGCACTGGAACCGAACTCGAGCCTGCCTCGAGGAAATCCTGTTGTCGGACTTGGCAACTCGTGTCTTCGCCGCCGCCGCTCAAGCCATCGATGATCGTCTGGGTATCCGTGAGTGGTCTCCGGTGACCGGCAGCATTCATCAGCGACAGCACGAGTTTCGCGGCCGAGCCATGCAGTTGCTACTGGTCGACCCCGACGTGCCCTTCAAGAACCGGCTGGCGCTCGATCAGTTGCGGCGGCGAGTCGAACGCTGGACCGATTTTCTGCTCGCGCCCTGGAGCCGGCAGGCGGACGTCTCAAGCTTTGCGTTCGACGTGGATCGCGTCGCCGACCATGCAGAGACTCTGGCGAATGGGCACCGGATCGGCAATGAAACGTACTGGACATTGGCTCAAGCCTCGCTGGAAGGAGCCTTTCGCCGCCCCATGTTCACGCTACCTTTCAGTGCCCGGCTCAATCGGCAAATCGCGGTTTCGATCTTGGGGTGTTTTCCCCAGTCCTTGTTCTCACTCGACGGCGAAGACGCCCCGGCCTGGGTTCCGCGGCTCTTGCGTACGGCTCGGCAGACCGAGCAACTGCTCGACGCGGCGCTCCGCCCCAGCTACCGCTCTTGAGTCCGGCTCGCAGCCACCGAGTGACGCCCATTTTTTTCTCAAGCCGACGACGCAACCGAGTCGAAGGCACAGAGAGGGGCCGGCTTGTCCGCCGCGCCGCTCTCCTCTCATCGTGAGCGTCTCGATCATGGAAAATGCCGAATTCGCCCAGTTGGCACAGGACTGGACCAACGACATCCTGGTTTGGATCGGGTTTGGAACCGTGATCGGCCTGCTGGCCAAGGCGATCATGCCGGGCCGCGACCCCGGCGGTGCGATTGCCACGTTGGCGATGGGAATCGGGGGCACGGTCATCGGTTGCGGCGTAGTCGGTTTCTTCTTTGAGGGTCAGCGAGTCACTCCCATCAGTCCGTTGGGAGCCGTGGTGGCAACGGCAGGCGCCTTTATTATTTTGCTGTTCTACCGCCTGCTGTCGGGATACCTGTTCATCGAAGGCGAGACTCGCCCCCGTCTCCGCCGCTTTCGCCGGCGCTACCGCCGAGTCCCCGTTTACGACTACGACGATTGAGTTGGGTCTGGGGATTCGCCTGAGCCCTCAGCTCTTCCCAGCGGCGTTCCCACTCGGCCACCAGGTCTTTCAGCCGGTCGGGATGGCGCTCGGCCAGGTTGTTGGTCTCCGTGCGGTCTCGAGACAGGTCGTACAGCTCCCAGGGCTCTTCGCGAGTCGCCACGATTTTCCAGTCCCCGCGCCGCAGAGCGCGATGACCCTCGTGCAGCCACCACAGAGTGCGAAGCGTCGGCGACGACGATCCGGCCAGCGCTCGGGCCAGACTCCGGCCGTGGTACGGTGGCTCCTTCGACTTCCCTGCCGCCGGCCAGCCACCGGCGAGTTCCAGCAACGTGGGCACGATGTCGACCACGTGTCCCACCTGGTTTCTCAACGCGCCCCGATCGGCGATCGCAGCGGGCCAACACGCAATCAACGGAGTGGCGATGCCACCCTCGTGAACCCACGTCTTGTGGCGACGAAACGGAGTGTTGCAGACGGTGGACCAACCCGGTCCCAAACAGTAGTGCGTGGCCGCGGATCCGGGCGGCGCCGCGGGATCATGCCCGTCCCCGCGTATCATGATCTCCGCGCTCGCCCCGTTGTCGCTCAAGAACAGCACCAGGGTATTCTCGGTTGCCCCCATCGCATCCAACTGCTCGAGGATGCGTCCAACCTCCCGGTCGATGCGGTCCACCATCGCGGCGTGCAACTCCATCTTCGTCGATTGGAATCGCCGCTGCTCGGCCGTGAGTTCGTTCCAGGGATGGGGGCGCTCGACTTCGCCCGCTCCCAGTCGCCGCAATGCGTCGGGGAAATGGTACGGCGGACCGATGTCGGACTCGACCGGAGACAAGACGCCACGAACCAAACCCATCTCCCGCACACGCTCCCAGCGCTCCATGCGCACGTGCTGCCAACCATCGTCGTACCGGCCGCGGTAACGTTCGATGTCCTGAGGAAGCGCGTGCAGTGGAAAATGGGGCGCGGTAAAGGCGACGTAAAGGAAGAAGGGAGCGTCGCGGTGCTGCCCGTGATGCTCCTTAAGAAACTCGACCGCGTGATCGGCAATGGCGATCGTGCCGTAAAACCCGGAATCGGCTTTCACGGGCGCCAGTTTGCGATCGTCGAGAAAGTGCACGCGAGGCGAGAAGAATCGCTGCTGGTCGCGCAAGTAATAGGAACGGTCGAAACCTTGCGCACAAGGCATTCCGTCAATGTGCCACTTGCCGCTGTGATAACTGTGATAGCCGAACGGTTTGAGCAGACGGGGAATCAAAGGAGCCCACTCGGGACGTCGGCCGCGTCCGCCACTGCGAATGCCGGGCACCTGATCGCGCCGAATGGCCTGAGCATAGTAGCCGGTCAGCAGTGCCCCGCGAGTCGGCCAACACCGTCCCGTGTTGTAGAACTGGGTGAACCGGACACCACGTTTGGCCAGACCGTCGAGATGGGGCGTCGCAATCTCGCCGCCATAGCACCCCAAGTCGGAAAACCCCAAATCGTCCGCCATCATCAACACGATGTTGGGTGGCCCGCCCGCACCGAGAGCCACCTCAACGCGGACAGCCAACCCCAGCCAAGCTGCCGCCGCCACGAGGAAAATGGTTGTCACCTGTCGCATCGACGCCTGCCTTTGCTCTTTCACGTGGGTGGAGTACTCTCGAACCATGGTCATGATAGGTGCCCGCCCAGTCGATTCCAAGCGACAGATATTTCCTCGAGAAGAAACCATCCGGCTGAACCATCTAACCAGCAGGGAACCGTCTCGACGGTCGCGATGGTTTGAAGATGGATTGTTGATTCCAGGACGATTCCGACCGTGACTACATCGCCGCAAGACTCCGACCATCACGCTCACCACCACGGGCACCACCATGAGCATCCGGCTCACGCCGAGCATTCCGCACCGGCGCCCGCGGCTCACGCCGGACACGACGAACACGCATCTCACGAGCACGGCGAGGGGCATGAGGAGCACACCGGCCATCACAGCCATCATGCCCATATGATTGTCGACTATCGTCGCCGGTTTTGGGTCAGTCTCGCACTCAGCGTCCCCGTTCTGATCCTGTCCCCCACGTTGCAGCGTCTGGTGGGAGTGGAGCAACTGTTGGGACAAATCCCGGGAGCGGCCTGGATTCAGTTCATCTTGGCCAGCTCCATCTACTTCTACGGCGGCTGGCCGTTCTTCAAAGGCCTGGCCGAAGAACTCGGGAAACGTCAACCCGGGATGATGACGCTGATCGCCGTGGGAATCAGCGTGGCCTACTTCTATAGCGCGGCGGTCGTGCTGGGCCTCTCCGGCAAAGTCTTTTTCTGGGAACTGGCGACGCTGATCGACGTGATGCTGCTGGGGCACTGGATCGAAATGCGATCGGTGATGGGCGCCTCGTCGGCTCTCGATGCGCTCGTCAAACTCATGCCGGCCACGGCCCACCGAGTCGCCGAAGGGGGCCAGACCGAAGACGTCGAAGTCTCGCAGTTGACCAAGGGGGATCGGGTCCTCGTCAAGCCGGGAGAAAAAATGCCGGTCGACGGCGTCATTGTCGAAGGGAGAACCAGCGTCAATGAATCGATGGTGACGGGCGAGAGTCGACCGGTGGAAAAGAACGCGGGAGATTCCGTCATCGGCGGTTCGGTCAACGGGGAAGCGTCGGTCGTCGTCGAAGTGCAAAAGACGGGAAGCGAATCCTATCTGGCTCAGGTGATCGAACTGGTTCGCCAGGCGCAGGAATCCCGCTCGCGCACCCAGGACCTGGCCAACCGAGCCGCGTTCTGGTTGACCGTGATCGCGCTGGCCGCCGGGCTGGTCACGCTGTTGGTCTGGCTGGCCGTCGGTCACTCACTCGCCTTCGCCTTGGAACGATGTGTCACCGTGATGGTGATCACCTGCCCGCACGCGTTGGGTCTGGCCGTTCCCCTCGTCGTCGCCGTCTCGACGTCGCTCGCCGCGCGCCACGGCCTGCTGATCCGCGATCGGACCGCCTTCGAGCGGGCTCGAGGCGTCGACGCTGTTTTGTTCGATAAGACGGGCACGCTGACCGAGGGTCGTTTCGCCGTCTCCGACGTCATCGCATTGGGCGATCTTCCGGCTGACGAGTTTCTGGCACTGGCTGCCGCCATCGAGCGGCAGTCGGAACATCCGATCGCTCAGGGGATCGTGGACTCGGTCGCATCGCAAAAGCTGGAGATCCCAGCGGAGGTTTCCGACTTTCGGTCGATCCCCGGCCGAGGCGCGATTGGCAAGGTCGGTCGGCACGCCGTCCAAGTCGTGAGCCCGGGGTATCTCGCCGAGCGAGGCGAATCGATGGCCAACGATGACGTGAAGCGGGTGATGGCCGAAGGCAAGACGGTCGTGTTCGTCATCGTCGATGATCGGCTGCAAGGAGCCATCGCCCTGGCCGATGTGATTCGACCCGAGTCGCGGGAAGCGCTGCGGCGACTCAAGGAACTCGGCGTCCAGGCCATGATGCTCACGGGAGACGCAAAGGCCGTGGCGGCGTGGGTGGCCGAGGAACTCGAGCTGGACGATTACTTTGCCGAAGTACTGCCGGACGAGAAGGCAGCCAAGGTGATCGAGGTGCAGCGACGCGGGGCTGTCACCGCCATGGTGGGAGACGGAGTCAACGACGCTCCGGCTCTGGTCCAAGCCGACGTCGGCGTGGCCATCGGCGCGGGAACCGACGTGGCCATCGAATCGGCCGACGTGGTGCTGGTCCGCTCCGATCCGCGGGACGTCGTGACCATCATCGAATTGGCTCGAGCCACCTACCGGAAAATGGTCCAGAATCTGTGGTGGGCCACCGGCTACAATGTGGTCGCCATCCCGCTGGCAGCCGGTGTGCTCTATCACGTCGGGATCGTCATGCCGCCGGCCGTCGGCGCTGCTATCATGGCACTCTCCACGGTGATCGTGGCGGTCAACGCGCGTCTGCTTCGCATCGCGCGCCCCGACCGATCGCCGTCTGTGTGATCGCGCAACCCGACTGTGCCCTTCCTCTACGGAGAAACCGCGCCATGTCCTCCCCCTCGAGCCAGCTCCATCGCCGCCGGCTGCTCGCCGGCATCCTCCCTGCCGCCGCCTGCTGCGCCGGGTCTCAAGTCGCTGCCGCCGGGGCCCATAATGTCTCCGGCTCGCCACCGGCTGTCGTCACCGTCTCCGGCGACGGGTCTCAGGATCAAACGGACCAACTGCAACAAGCGGTCGAACAGACCGGAGGAGGCGTGTTTCTGCAAGGGACCATTCGGATCAGCAAACCGGTCGTGCTGGAACTCGATCGGATCGGTACCCGGTCGATATTCGGTGATGGATCGGCGCGACTCATCATGAGTGGACCTGGTCCCGCATTTCGGCTGATCGGTACGCACCATGGCACGGCGGCTCCTCACACCGTCAAGCCGAATGTGTGGGAGAGACAGCGCATGCCCTGCCTGGATGGCTTCAGTATCGATGGCGAACACGAACAGGCGTGCGGCATCGAAGCCGTCAAGACGATGGGGATGGTGCTCACACGGCTCCACGTACGCCACTGCCATCACGCCGTGCACCTGCGCGAACGGAATCGCAATTTCATCATCCAGGCTTGCCACTTCTACGACAATCGAGGCATCGGCGTCTATTACGATCATGTCGACCTGCACCAGTCCAATATCGGCGATTCGCACATCTCCTACAACGCCGGCGGGGGAGTGGTATCGCGAGGCGGCAATGTGCGAAACATCCACATCGGCAACTGCGATCTGGAGGGCAATCATCCCCCGAAAGACTCCCCTGCCTCGGCAGCCACCGCCAACATCCTGATCGATTGCCGCCGATCCCAGTATGGTACGGCCGAAGTCGCCATCACCGGCTGCACGATCCAGCACACTCGCAACAGCCCCGACTCGGCCAACATCCGCATCCTCGGACGCTCGGATATTCACCGTGAAGGCCACGTGACGATCACGGGCAACGTCTTTTCCGATGTGCAGACGAATGTCCATCTCAGCTCGGTGCGAGGAGCCACCATCACGGGCAACACCTTCTGGCAAGGGTTCACTCACAATCTGTTGATCGAGGATTCGGCCGAAATCGCCATCGGCTCGAACAATCTCAACCGCAATCCCCGCTATGCTCACTCCCGATTCGGCCACATCCGTCACGAAGTCCTCATCCGCAACAGTCGCGATGTCACCATCTGCGGACTGGTGCTCAACGGTGTCCGCCAAACCGAAGGTGGCCTGCGACTGCAAAAGTGCCGGCGAATCGTGGTCAACGGTTGCACGCTGGGAGACTGCGACGGACCGCCTCTGCGATTGCAACAGTGCGAGGGCGTGGTTGTGCAAGGATGCGTGATCGGCGACCCGCAGCGTGAGGATGCCGTCGCCGTTCGGGCGGACGAGTGCGGCCGGATCGAACTGGCCGGAAACATCGTCTACGGCAAAGTGGTGAAGCCGGCTTAAGGTGCGGAGCAGCGCGACCGTTACCGTGCCGCGCCCAGCGACTGACGCTCGAGTTCCACCAGGCGAGCGTAGGCTTGCTGCTCGTCGGTGGTGGCGACGAACGGCAGATTGTGCTCCAACGCCATGTTTTCCAGACAGCGAATCAAGCGTTGGCACTTCACCCAGCGTTTTTCCACAGCCGACCGCTGCTCGGTCTTCGCCCGTAGCTGCTTGTCCAGCTTGAGCAGTTCGGCGTACTGGTGCGATCGGCGGAGCACTTTCATGACTGCGTCCGACTCGTGATCCAGGGCGTGAGCCACCTCGGGATGCCAGGGATTGGAAAACTCGGGCCAATGAGCCAGCAACGATTTTCGCACGGCCGCCGCCAGCAAATGCCGCTTCCGCGACAACCGACCGATCTCCTTGCTCAGTTGCTTTTTCTGGTTGTCCAGCCGCTTGGCCAACTCCTTGGCCTGGCTGGCTCGAGCTTCCTGCGAAAGGTCCAACTCCTGCGACAGCGTCACGGCCACGCAGCGTTCGTCTTCCCGGGCATCCGCGATCAGCAGATCAAAGGGCGTGTCCGCCGAATACCAATCGATGGCCGCACTGTCGTTTCCCGTCTCCTCGGCGAGGGGCATCGTGCTGTACTCGCGAAGAAACGCATCGGAAGTCTTGACGCTGATGTCGATGGTAATCGATTCGCGCAGCGCGTACGCGTGAGCCTCCAAGAACGAGACGCGGCCGTCGCCATCCAGATCGGCACCCTCGACCGGCTCGCCCGTGCGACTCGTCCCCGAGATGGCGGCCCAGAAATAGGTGCTGTACTCGTGGTAATTCTCTTCATTGATTTCCGGGGTACAGCCGGCAGCCGGTCGCGTATGGACCGTGGCCAGAAAGCCGCAACGGGGTTGAGGCGCCACACCCTGGTCCGGATCGCCGCCTCGAAAGATCAAATGAGAAAAGCCGCCCGAATAACATTGCACCATCACAAACACCAGCGGCACGGTTTCGGGAAGCTTGTCCAATTGCTTGGCAAAGTCCCGCATGGTGATCGACTGGTTGTTCCAGAGATAGAGTTTCGTGTTGTGCGGCTGTTTCTTGTCGGCCGCCCGGCCGCCGTGCGCCGTAACGTAGATGAAAACTCGGTCTCCCGCCTCGAGTCTCTTGCGGACCGACTCGAACCAAGATTCCAATTCCGATTTCGAAGAGGGACCGGCGACTCGGTCCAGTTCGTGATTGCGGTATTGGTCGTACAGATACCGCGTCTGGCCGAACAAATGAGCGACCGCTTCGCGCGCTTCGGACATGCCGCTTTCGCTGGGACGGAACTGGAGATCGCGAGCCGGATCGTCGCCGTCGGCGAACAGCACCGTGTGGTCGACACCCTTGGGGTAAAACCGATCCAGCACCCGCTGGAAAAACTGGACGTTCTTCTCCAGCGAAACCTGGTTGCCCTTGGGCGAGTATCCGCCGCCGATGGTCAGAAAGTAGTCGGTGCCCACAGCCGCTCGAGTGAATCCCAAGACCAAAATCACAACCGCGCAGCGCATCCTGACGCGGGCCGCGCCCGCAAGGCCGGAGGCGGGAGACCGGAGGCTGTAGGGATCGTGGTGACGACCGAAAGCCAGTGCCCGATGCGCGCACGGCGGGCAGATGTTACGAAGTAAGACGCTGACCACGGCCTTCCTTCCGTTGCAAAATGACGTTCTGCCCGCTCCTCGCCACACCCACTGGCAAACGGACACCCGACATGCAATCTAACCCGTTTTGGGGGAGCCGTCAAGTGATCTGCGTGGCCGGTCGCCTCGGCGCAACCACCAGCGGGCGCGCGCTCACAGACATCGCAGGAACGCCACCAGGTCCGCCTTTTCTCGTTCGCTCAGCCGCAGTTCCAGTACCAAGTTGAAGAACTCGACGGTATCTTCGAGTGTCAGCAGTCTGCCGTCATGCAGATAGGGCGGCGAGTCCTTGATGCCTCGCAAGGGAAACGTCTTGATCGGTCCGTCGGCCGCCGCCATCCGCCCCAGAATCATCGTCGGTTGGTAAAAGCGTTCCGTGCGCAAGTTGTGCATCAGGTTGTCGGTGTAATATGGCGGCGTATGGCACGTGGCGCACTGCCCCTTGCCGAAGAACACCTCCTGCCCGCGCAATTCGCTTTCGGACGCCTTGGTCGGATCGAGTTTCCCGAACACGTTCAACTTGGGAGCGGGCGGGAAATCGAGCAGCGCCTGGAACTCGGCCATGAAGTGAACTTGGCTTCCCCGCTCCAGAATGTTCACTCCCTTTTTCGTGGCGATGACCGGATCGCCGTCGAAATAGGCTGCCCGTTGCTCGAATTCCGTAAAGTCCTCGATCGTCTTCAGGGCTCGCTGCGAACCGAACAGACGCTGCACGTTCACGCCCCGCAGCGAAGGCGTGTCGATGCGGTGCCGAAACGGCTGCGGCCGAATATCTCCCACCAGGTGAGTCGCCGCGTTCGTGTGGCCGTTGACATGGCAGTCGAAGCAGGTGACTCCGCGGTGCGCCTTGAGTGACCGGCGGTCGTGCGTCGCATTGAACTGCTGCTGCGCTGTCGGGGTGAGCAGCAGGCGCAGTCCCTCGAGCTGCTTCGGATTGAGGATACCGGCAAACAGCCGATAGTAGTTGTCGATCGTCACCACTTCGCCCTGGGAAACGTCGCCCAAGTCGGGTCGAGTCGTCAAATAGATCGGCGGCGGGTACTCGGGCAGGAAATGGCGGGGCAAGTCGTAGTCGAGATCGAAACGGGTCAGATCGCGGCTCTCCTGGCGTTTGATTTCGTCGATGTGATGCCGAGGAAACAGCATGCCCCCTTCGGCGTGATGGGGATGGGGCAGCGGATAGAACCCCGCCGGCCACAGTCCCCGCGTCCGGATTTCCGCCGGCGACATCGCCGACAACTGTTGCCAAGTCACTCCTTCGGGCAGACGAACGCGAACGCCCGCCTGAATCGGCTTGCCTCGCGACATGGCGACACCATCCGCCGCCCGGTCGCTCAAGTCGTACCGCTCATTCAGCAACCGTTGATGTCGTTGCGCAATCGCCGCTTTCTCCGCTACCATCCGCTCGACCAATCGCTCGAACGATTCCCGCTCCACCACCGGCGCGTAACTCGAAGCCGGCGCTTCCTGTCCTCGCACTAACGGAACGGCAAGGACCATCGCCCATGCGGCGGCCAGCCCCACCACCGTCCGCATACCAGTCACCGTCATTCGTTGTCGGGTCTTCCACATCGGGAGCATCTCCTTTTTGGCTCGAAGTTCCAGCCGACCACACCGGTCGCCGGCGGCTGCCGCACGAGCGGCCGCTCGACTTCCACTCTGTCCCCGGTGATGATATCGTGGCCCAGATCATATGTCCAATATATAATTCCAATCGAATCAATAGGTATGTCCTATGGAGCTTCATCAACTCCGGTATTTCGTGGCGGTGGTGGACGAGGAGAATTTCACGCGAGCCGCCGAGCGGTGTCTGGTGTCTCAGCCCTCCCTCAGCCAGCAGATCATCAAGCTGGAGAAGGAACTGGGGCAGCCGTTGCTGGAACGGTTGGGGCGGCGCGTGCAACTCACCGACGCCGGACGACTTCTGTATGACAAAGCGCTGCGGGTCCTCTCCACTGTAGATGGTGTGCAAGACGAGCTGGCGGAGTTGAGCGGCGAGGGACGAGGGCGCTTGGCGGTGGGAGCCATGTTGACGGCGGCTCCCTATCTGCTTCCCAAGCTGGTGCGACGTTTTGGCCGCCGGTTTCCTCATGCCGAGATCATCCTGCACGAGGATCTGACCGAGCAGATCGTCGACCGGCTGATGCAAGGCGAACTGGACGTGGGAATCCTGGCACTTCCTTTGGAACAGCGGCCGTTGGAAACCACCGAGTTGTTCACGGAGGAGTTGCTGCTGGCCGTGCCGAAGGGGCATCGTTTGGCGAGCAAGAAACGGGTCACGATGGCGGATGTGGCTCGCGAGCCGTTCGTGTTGATCGACCCGCTCCACTGCCTCGGCCAACAAGTCTTGGCGTTCTGTCTGGAGCGCGACTGCCGGCCTCGCGTCGTCTGCCGCAGCTCGCAGATCCTTACGGTACAACAACTGGTCGGATCGGGAGTGGGAATCAGTCTGCTTCCCGAGTGTGCGGCTCGTGCAGATCGCACTCGCAAGTGTGCTTACCGCTCCTTATCGGCTGATCGCCCGACGCGTACGTTGGTGCTGGCATGGCGGGAGGGGCGTCATCAAAGCCGAGTCGTCCGCGAGTTCATTCGCGACGCTGAACAACATGCGAAATAGCGACGGCCGCCATGAGGTAAAACCACGGCATCAGCGGTGTGCGCATCCGCATGTTGCTGAAGTAGACCGAGTGGAGCAGCGTGAATGCCAGGCAACCGGCCAGGCCGATCCAGGTCAAGGTCCGGTCGATCGACCACGCTCGTCGAACGCCCACGAGAGCGGCCCCGAACAGGCAGACGTACCACGCGGCGATGCCGTAGCGCACTGCCCGGCTCGTACTCGATTCGCCGCGGGAAGCCGCGTGAGGAAGCGGGCTCCACAGTTGCGCGATGCGCACCGCCGTCGATCGCACGAACATCGCCGGCTGGGCCTGGATCGACTTGACGGCCAGTCGCCGGCACCCCTGATCATAGGCACCCTCGAATCGACTACACGCCTGGGGAACCACGAGTCCCGCGGACTCCAACAGCGGTTGCAACTCGCGGGCGTCCCAAGGCACGCGCCACCCTCGGGTTCTCAGATGCCGATAGTAGGCCGGATTGTTGGAAAGGAGCAGCGTATAGCCGCCATGCGTCGTCAAGGGAGTTGCCACGCCGACCAGTCGGTAGTTGCGGATGGCCCACGGAGTCAGCACGATCGCCGCACCCAATACCATGGCAATCGCATGCCGAAGCGCCACCGACGAGGGTCGGTGCCGCATCACGGCCACCGCGAGCAACACGCCCCAGGCGAGAAAGACGGGCCGGCACAAAGCCGCAACTCCCAGCAGCACTCCCCACATCCCGGCCAGGTAAAGAGGAGAATTCGAGGAGGGACGGTGAGTTCTCATGGCATCGTGGAACACGTCGGGGCTGTGACGGTAGGCGTCGTACCAGCGCAATCCCAGCACGATGGTCAGTAGAGCCAGCACCGTGGCGGCCGTCTCTGTCATCGGGTAGGCCGACCAGAAGAGCAGCAGGGGATCGACGGCGGCCGCCATCGCCACCAGCCACGCGGCACCAACGCGCAGCCGCCTCGCCAAATCGAACGTGAGCGTGGCGATCGCCAAAGCCGCCATCAGGTGCAGCAGCGCCACGTGAATCGAGCCGACATGCCGAAAGCCACTCACCAGCGCCAGCACCATCGGATACAGGGGCGGACGATAAGCGGAGGGACAGAGCTGACCTCCGGGTAGAGTCCGCGCCAGCGTGCGAGTCCGGCCGAGGTTGTCCGCAAACCGCAGATAAGCGTCGACATCCTCGCCCAGGTGTGAGCTGCGCAGGACCAAGTTGCCGCCCCACAACACGGCGACCACCAGCCACACACTGTAAAGCACGTGCCTTGCCTTGTCGGAACCGCAGGAAGTGGATGGGTGGGATGCAGGAGTCATCTCTTTCCGATGGTATCAGATGGCGAGGATCGAGGTCATCAGAGGGGATCGACTGTTCGGCGGACCGTACGACCATTGCCGGTCGGTAGCCGGCCTCTACAATGAGCAGCCGGTGTCGGTTTTGGCGATCGGTGGCGCGGTAGTTCCTCTCGGCTTCCCCATGAACACGTTTTCCGGCTTTCTGATAGCCCGGCATCGCTGGCTGCTAGCGACGGCACTGTTGATCGCCGCCATTTGCTATGTTCCTGCCAACCGCCTCGCCTTCGATCGGTCGATCGACCAGATGTTCGCTCATGACGATCCGCTGCTCCCACCCTATCGGCGTCTGCAGCAACGCTTCGGTGGGAATGAAGTGGTCCTGCTGGTATACGACGACTCCCGGTTGCTCGCCTCCGACGGTTCGGGCCTGCAGCGGCTTGCGCGAACCAGCCGCGCCTGCGCCGCCGTTCCCGGTGTGCGAGCCGTGCTCAGTCTTGCGGAAGTCAACCGCGTGCTCGAGGAAGTGGCCCGCGTTCCCAGCCTGTTTTCCAGCCGGAAACGGCCACCGGTGGTCCTCGATCCGGCCCCGTCACTCGGAGCCGCCTATCGCCGGATGTTCACGGGGATTACTCACGGCAGCGACGGCCGCACGGTGGCCGTCGCCTGCCTGCTCGAACCCGTCTCGTCCGCCTCGGCACCTCGGCGGGAGATACTGGTCGAACTGAGGAAGATCGCTTCGAAGCTCCCCCAAGCCGTGCTGGTGGGTGAACCGGTGATGGTGGAGGATGGGTTCGACTTGGTGGAGGCCGATGGTCGGCGGCTGGCCTGGGGAACCACGACCCTGCTGGCACTCACGATGATCATCCTCTTTCGCAACCTGCGTTGGATGCTGATTCCGTTGGCGGTCGTCGGTTGGTCGCTGGTGACGACGCGAGCCGTGCTCTACTGGAGCCGCATGGAAATCACGATGGTCAGTTCCATGCTTACGGCCATCATCACGGTGATCGCGGTCGCCACGTCCATTCACTTTCTGGTTCGCTTTCGAGCCATGCGACAAGAGGGGCACTCACCGGAAGACGCCCTGCGCCGAACCGTGGCGCTATTGCTGGCCCCGGTGGCCTGGGCATGCCTCACGGACGCCGTCGGTTTTCTCTCGCTCCGTTGGGCTCGAGTCGGACCGGTACACGATTTCGGCATCATGATGTCGCTGGGCGCCACGATGGTACTCGTCGGATCGCTGCTGATTATCCCCGGTATGGCGCTGGTGGGCGGTTGGGCCCGAGATCCGGCATGGGCTCCCGGCGAGGCCCGCTTGGGGCAAGGCCTCTCGCGCCTGCTGACGGCGGTCGAACGCCACCGCTGGCGTTGGCTCACGCTGACCCTGGCCCTGGTCTCCGTGGCCGCATGGGGAACCCGCCGGCTGGAAGTAGAGACCGATTTTACTCGCAACTTTCGCAGTGACAGTCCCATCGTGCGAGGCTACGATCGGGCCGAACGCCGTCTGGGAGGTGCCGGCGTGTGGGACGCCATGATCCCGGCACCCGCCGAACTCGATCAAGCCTACGTCGACCGGGTCTTGCAGTGGGAACGCAATTTACGGCAGTTGCAGGTCTCCATTGACGGCAGGGCATCGGCGCGGCTGACACAAGTGGTTAGCTACGCGGATCTGCTGGCGGCCACGGAGAAATCGCGCCTGTTGTCTTGGTTGCCGATGCCGCTGCAAGCTGCTCAGATGGCCGGCCGCATGAAACAGGTCGTCTCCACGATGTGGTGGCGCGATCGCGATCACGACCGCAGCATGCTGCGCGTGCTGCTGCGTTCCAAGGAGCGACTACCGGCCCGAGCCAAACTCGAGTTGATCGCCGCGGTCGAGCAACAGACGAAGGCCGCCTTCGGAGACCTTGAGCATGGGGAATTCCAGGCGGAAGTGACCGGCTTTTACGTCCTGCTCGCCAACTTGATTCACAGCCTGCTGCGCGACCAATGGCTCTGCTTCGCCATCGCCACGTCGGGCATCGTGCTGATGATGACCATCGCCTTTCGCTCCTGGAAACTGGCGCTGGTGGCACTGGTTCCCAATCTGCTGCCGATCTTCCTGCTGCTGGGGCTGATGGGGCACCTGGAAATCCGCATGAATATGGGCGCGGCCATGATCGCCGCCGTATCGATCGGACTTTCGGTCGACAGTTCGATCCATTACGGCATCAGCTTCTTGCGGGCCCGACGAGCGGGTGCCGGGCGCCGCCAGGCACTCGAGGCGGCTCAACAAACCGTAGGACGGGCGCTGGTTTTCGCCACGCTGGCACTGGTGCTCGGTTTCAGCTCGCTCTGCACCAGCCAGTTCATTCCCACGGTCTATTTCGGCGGGCTGGTGAGTCTGGCCATGCTGGGCGGACTGGCGGGCAATCTGATCGTGTTGCCGCTGCTGATTGAGGTCGCACGGGCGTAGTTTGCAGGCGTCAGGCGTCAGGCTTCAGGTTTCAGGCGTCAGGCGTCAGGTTTGAGGCGTCAGGCGTCAGGCTTCAGGTTTGAGGCGTCAGTGTCGCAACACGTGAAGCAATACGTTGAGTCCGATGCGATAAGCGTCTTCGCTGATGTAGCCTTTGCAGTCGGGAGAGTTGGAGTTCTGCAGCGCGCAACTCAAGTCGTAGGGCGAAAAAATGACGACCCAGCGTCCCTGCTGCCGGATACCCTCCAGCAAAGGTGCGATTTTCACTTCGCGGCTCCCCACACCGTCGTTGCCTCGCTGCGGGTCGTTGAGCGTCACACGGTCGAGTTCGAAGCCACCATCCTCGTCTCCAAAGATCGGATCGGAAGCGGGAATCCGCTGCCATGCTTCTCCGGGAAGAGCCAGTGAGATTTCTCGGTGGAATGCTCGAGTGAATTCCCCGCTCGAGCAGATCGCGTCGGCGAACAGCACGCCGCCGTTGGCCAGATACCGGCGCACCGCCTCGCGTTCCTCTTCGCTCCACTTGAAGTCGAACCGTCCTTGCATGTAGAGCACGGGGTACTCGTACAGCTTCCGGTCCGTCGGTCCGACTTTGCGATTCTCCACTCGAACCCGCAGTCCCAGTTCGCCGGCGACGAATGCCAGCAGGTTGGGAAGAGCCTGGGGCGCGTCGTCGCCTCCTCCTTCGTGCATCAGTTTGGCGACAGTGAGCACGCCGCGATCGGTCGGCGGAAGCTCGGTGGCCTTCCTGGGCAGCTTGACCCGGTGGAGCTTCTCCTTGAGTTTCCGATTGGTGGCGTAAGCGATCACATTGCGGCCGATCTGCACGCTCGCTTCGATTTCCCTGCGGACTCGATCGGGAACCCGCTCGAGCGTGCGGCGGTCGCTGAGAGACCAGAAGCAGGACAGATTGCGGGGACAATAGACCACGCTGATCCGACAGCAAGCGTCGACTCCCAACAGCGGCTTGAGGAAATCGGGGTCGACTCGGCCGTCCGCGTACCAGATCGGATGGTCGGGCGGGAGCATCCTCAGCGGCGAATCGGGAAACAGCTCCTCCATCAACTGCCGGAACGCCCGATCGAAGACCCGCGCATCGCAGCCGTTGCCCTGTCGAGCTTCGGCGAACACGAAACCGCCTTGTTGGATATATGCCTTCAGCTTCTGTTTGTCCTCCGGCCTTACCGGCAACTCTCCGGCTCCCGTGAGGAACAGCACGGGAGCTTCCAGCAAATGTTCCACGTTCGCCGCCTGCCAATCGACCGACTGCCAGGCCAGCGGCTGCTGCCAACTCCGCTCGATATGGTCGACCAACTTGGGAATCCCGGCCGGATGGTAGTCCCAATCGTCGCGATCCCCATATTCGAGTTTGGCGACGACGATGGGACGCCTCCCCTTGGAAAGAAACAGCAAGGCCAGCGACGTGCCGATCACCGGCTGTTCTTCGCCGACCCCGCTTCCCCGCCACTGATCGCCGACGCCCCGGCGCTGGACTTCCAGCAGATATTCGGCCCCTTCGCGATACCAATCGTGAGCACCGATAAAACGACGGCCCGTCAGACGCCCCACTCGCTCCAATCCGTACAAATAGTACAGCACGTTGTGAGTGGCCCCCGGGTTCATGCGAACGGAGAAGTGTCTCCCCAGCCAATCGAGTCCCCGCTCGATCCGTACCCAGTCGGGATCTTCGTCGCCATTCCCACAGCAGCGAACTCGGCCCCCACGTACCGTGGCCCTCGCTCGGCCCGTCTTTCCCGAAGCGATCACCAGCGACGCAATGCCCGCGGTGGTCATGCTGCCGGTGCTGTGGTGTCCTTGCGTGTAGATCCAGCCACCGTCGTTACTCTGCGTCACGCGAAAATGAACGGCAACCATCTCCCAAAACGAATCGGGCAATGGAACGCCGACGCGTTCGGCTTCCATCAGCGCCAGCACGGCGAACTGAGTGTTCGAATTGTCGTAGCCGGCCGGCCTCGGCGTGTAGCGCCATGCAATGGCCGGACCCATCGGCGTCTGGTACCGCATCACGGCCTGTTGCAACCATTCGACGTTCTCGCGGATCAACAACCGATCCTGCTCGGGTTCGGCCATGCAAAACACCATGGTCTGCAGCGAGCGGCTGTAGGTGTCGACTCCTTTGAAACTCCGCAGGTGCCGAAGAGCCAATTGAATGGTGGGCGAGTCGGGTGGTTCTCCCGCGTGCAGCAAGGCCAGGGCCACCAGAGGAGTGACACCGCCCCGAAAGATTCCGTCACCCGGCCACGTACCATCTTTGGGATTCTGCTTCGCCTTGAGGAACGCGACGGCCTTTCGAATCGAAGCCCGCACGTCCTCGGCCGTGACCTCTTCGGCCTCGAGCCGGCCCGTCGGCACAGCCACCATCCCGAAAATCAGCAGAGCCCACAGCAGGAACCGTCTTCCCCGGCGTCCGCTCATCTCCGGCCCGCTGCTGTCGAATGCCGTGCTCACTGACCGATTCCCATCCCGCCCCCGAAATCCCCTGCGACTGTCTCCATCGTTGCAACCGGTTCATCGGCGGCAAGACCCGACCGATCGGCCGGCGGGCGCCCCTGTCGCGTGCAACGTCCATGCCGACTCCCCGTGCTGTATTGTACAATCTATCGTCTCCCTGCGGTGGCCGGGGAAGAGAGGGATCCTGTTCGGCTCGGACGGCAAATGCTTAGAAAAGGTCGATTGTGGCGAAGAAACCGCGTAATCTCGGAGATGTGCTCAGTGAGTTTCGGCAGCAGCGTGAGCGGATGCAGGCGGAACTGCAAAAGGTCATCGTCGGCCAGGAGGAGGTGATCGAGCAGCTTTTCGCCGCCATCTTCACTCGCGGACATTGCCTGCTGGAAGGCGTCCCCGGGTTGGCCAAGACATTGATGGTCAGTACGCTGGCCCGCATTCTGGACGTGGCGTTCAAGCGGATCCAGTTCACGCCCGACCTGATGCCGTCGGATATCACGGGCACGAACGTCCTGGAGGAGGACGAGGAAGGTCGGCGGACTTTCCGTTTTATGGAAGGGCCGGTCTTCACCAACATCCTGCTGGCGGACGAGATCAACCGGACACCTCCCAAGACGCAAGCCGCACTGCTTCAGGCGATGCAGGAGCGTGAGGTCACGGTAGGACGAACCACGTTTCCGCTCCCCGATCCCTTCTTCACCATCGCCACTCAAAACCCGATCGAACAGGAGGGAACGTATCCGCTCCCCGAAGCCCAACTCGACCGCTTCATGTTCAATATCGTCATCGATTATCCGTCTCCCACCGAGGAAGAGGAGATCCTGGCGGCCACCTGCCGGCATGAAAAAGTGACGGTGGACAAAATCCTCTCGGCACGAGCCATCGCCAACATCCAGAAACTGGTCCACTCCGTCGCCGTCAGCGACTACATCATCAAATACGTCGTGCAAATTGTGAGGGCGACCCGGCCGAAGGACCCGGCCGCTCCCGATTTCGTCCGCGAGGTCGTGGATTGGGGAGCGGGCCCGCGAGCCGGCCAGTTCCTGATCCAAGGCGGCAAGGCACTGGCCGCCATGGACGGCCGGTTCTCCGTGGGAACCGATGACGTGCGCCGCATCGCCGTCCCCGTGCTCCGTCACCGAATCGCCACCAATTTCCAGGCCCAGGCCGAGGGGTTCACCCGCGAAGACGTGATTCGAAGAATTGTAGAGACGATTCCCGAGCCGGAAGTGCCCAAGTTCGTCGCGCCTCCCCCGATCGCCGAATAGCCGCCCGTTGGCGTTTGTCCATGTCCACCGCCGAGCAATACCTCAAGCCCGAAGTCATCAACCAGATCAAACGGCTCGATCTGCGAGCTCAGTTCGTGGTCAAAGGCTTCCTGCAGGGGCTGCACTCCAGTCCCTTTCACGGCTTCTCGGTCGAATTCAGCGAGCATCGCCGCTACACCGTCGGCGACGACCCCAACGACATCGACTGGCTGGTCTACGCCAAAACCGACAAGTACTACGTGAAGAAGTTCGAAGCCGAAACCAATATCACCGGCTATCTGGTGATGGACCTCAGCGAATCGATGGGCTACACCTACCGCCAGGACCTCACCAAGTTCGACTACGCGATCTGCCTGGCGGCCTCCCTGGGCTACCTGATGATCCACCAGCAAGACCCGGTGGGATTGGTGACGTTCGGCGAGAAGATCCAGGGCAGTCTGGCACCCCGCTCCAAGCGCACCCAACTCTCGACCATCCTCTCTCAGTTATCCAAACTGAGCCCCACCGGCCGCACCGATATCGCTCGCAGCCTGGCTCAAACCGCCGCGCTGCTGAAGCACCGCAGCCTGCTGATGATCTTCTCCGACCTGCTGGCCGACCCCGACCCGGTTCTCCAGGCCCTGATGCAACTGCGGCACGCCGGGCATGACGTAATCCTGTTCCACGTATTGGACGAAGCGGAGGTGCGGTTTCCCTTTCATGGCATGGTGGAAATGATCGATCCCGAGACCGGTGACAAAATCGCGGTGGACGCAGACGGTATGCGGGACGACTATCTGTCGGAACTGGAATCGTTTCGCCGCCGGTACAAGGAAAAATGTTCCCGAGCACGCATCGACTACGTCGAACTGGACACCAGCATGCCGTTCGACAAGGCGCTGCTGGAATACCTGCTGATGCGCCAGGCGCGGTTCTAGAAAAAGGGGGGGTGCAGCAGCCGTGACCTGGTTAAACGGAGCCCTGCTAGGCGGATTCGCACTCGTGGCGATCCCGATCCTCATCCACTTTGCGATGAGAAAGCAGCCGAAGCGGATTCTCTTCCCGGCACTCCGTTTCGTGCAGGCTCGCCATCTGACCAATCGCCGGCAATTGCGAGTGCGCCGCTGGCTGCTGCTGGCGCTGCGCTGCTTGGCGATCGCCACCGTGGTGGCGCTACTGGCACGCCCTTCCGTCGCAGCGCCGCTACTGGGCGACTGGATGTTGATCGCGACCTTCGCCGGCCTGGGTCTATTGGGAACGCTGCTGCTTTTGGCCGCGTTGGCCGCTCGCCGCGGAGCCGTACTCTGGCTGCCTCTGGCACTGGCCGTCGTCACCCTGTTGGGAACTGCCGGCTGGTTGCTGGCCTCGGTGCTCTCCTACGGCAGCGAATACCAGGTGGGAGACGCTCGAGCTCCCGTTTCGGCCGTGGTGGTCATCGACAATTCGGCTCGCAGCGAGTACCTGGTGGCCAATCAAACGGTGCTGGGCCGCGCCAAGGCGGCCGCCAAGCGGCTGATCCGCGCCCTGCCGACCGACAGCCAGGTCGCCGTGTTGAGTCTCGATCGGGGGACGGTGTTTTGGAGCGCCGGCAAACGCGCGGCGGTCCGAGCCGTCGATCGGGTGCCGGTCGTCCGCCAACCCGCCGCGCTGCTGGATGTGCTGTTGCAAGCCGAACGTCTGGCCAAGGAAGGACGCCACCCCCGCCACGAGATTTACGTCTTTACGGATCTGACGCGCCCCGGCTGGCCGGAGGAAAAGCACCCCATCACCGAACACCGTCGGCAAGACGCATCGTCGTCACTGTTCATCATCGACGTCGGCGTGCCGCAGCCGACGAATGGAACTCTGGATGATCTGCGACTGGCGGCCGCCGCAATCGCCGGTGCCGGTTCGACCGAGCTGCACGTCACGTACTCCAGTACTCAACCGCGAACTCGAACGATGGAACTCTACTTGGAAAAATCCGATCCCTCGTTGCCGTTCGTGCGGGACGGTCGTCGCGTCCAACCCCCTCGCGTACTGAAGGACAAGGTCCAGTTGACCGCCAGTCCCGATCAACCGGCACGGCACACGTTCTACCTGGGCAATCTGCCGCCCGGCACGCACCACGGCGAGGTGCGTTTCGTCGAAGGCGATCCGCTGGCCGTCGACGACGTCCGCTTCTTTACGATCGTCGTTCGTCCACCCTGGCGAATGCTCGTCGTCGGAGGACCCGGCACGGCGGTCCCCGCCTGGACCGAAGCCGTGGCACCACGGGAACTGAGAGCGCGAGGAGAATCTCCGTTTCACGTCCAGCGGATCACGCCCAGCGAATTGGCGACGGCCGACTTGACGCGGACCGACCTGGTCTGCCTGCTCGACCCCCCCCCCCTGCCCGATGACATCTGGCAACGGCTCGAAGATTGGCTCAAACGCGGCAAGGGACTCTGCGTGGCGCTGGGCCCCAATGCGGGGACCCCCGAACAGTGGCAAAGTGATTCGGCAAAGACAGTGTTGGGATGCGTTCCCACCGTCGTGTTTCGAGCAACCGACGCATTTGTGTCACCCTCCGGCTATGAGCATCCGTTGCTGCGGGCGTTCCGGCCGTTTGCCGACACGGTGCCGTGGACCGAGTTTCCGGTGAGGCGCCACTGGTCGGTCGATACGGTCGACGAGAGCTGCAGCACGGTCGTGCGATATTCGAACGGCGAACCGGCACTGCTGGAACATCCTGTGGGGCGCGGCCGAGTCTTGATCATGACCACGCCGCTCACCGAGATCGACCGCCCTCGGGGCCGCGTATCGTGGAACGATTTGGCCGGCCCCAACGACTGGCCGCGATTCATCCTGGTCAACGAAATGGCGGCCTACGCCGCAGGCGCCCATGCCGAACGCTACAACTACTTCACCGGGGAGCGCGTCGTGCTGCCCAACATGGCGGGCGAGCATCCTTCTTCCTATCAGCTCGCCAAACCGACCGGACCGCTTCAGTTGGTGCGGGCCGGCGAGGGAAAACTGCGCATCCCCTGGACCGACACTCCCGGCCATTACCGGCTCAAAGGAGTCGGCGACACGACCGTGCTGCGGGGCTTTTCGGCGAATCTGGCCGCCAACCAGAGCGATCTGACTCGAGTCTCCCCGGAACGGCTCGATGCTCTGCTGGGCAAAAACCGCTACCAACTGGCTCGGACCCTCGATGAACTCCAGCGGCAGCAGGGAACGCAGCGGTCGGGGCGCGAGTTCTACCCGTATCTGGTCATCGGGCTGGTAGCGCTGCTCCTGGCCGAACAAGCTCTGGCCAACCGATTCTACGGCCGTTCGACGGACCAGCCGTCCGATGCGCCCTCGAAGCCCTCAACCGCGCAACCACCGGTCGCCGCCAGCGCCTAAGGAGACTGGATCCCGAGTGAACGGCGAAGTCGATTCAACGTTGGAATGGATGATCCGCCCGATCTTCGATCAGCTTGGGATCGTGGCGCTGCTCGCCGCTGCGCTGCTGGCGGTGTGGTGGTGGGTCCGACCCGGCGGACCAGTGACAAGATCGCGTCTCCGTCTCCTGCGGCTGATTCGACTCGGCGTCATCCTGCTCGCCGTACTGGCCATGCTGCGTCCCACCCTGGTCCGCTCCACTACGCGACAGCAGCGAGCCGGACTGGTGTTGCTACTCGATCGCAGCCGCAGCATGACTCTGCCGGGGCGAGAGTCGAGTCAGACCCGCTGGGATGCCCAGCGCGACTATTTCCGCACCATCGAGCCGCTGCTGAAACGACTCGGCGAATCGGTCGACGTGCGAGTCTTCCTCTACGACACCAGACCGCAGCTCCTGCAGGTTCGCGATGATGCGTGGGACTTGCCGCCGGCCGCCGGCGACGCCAAAACCGACGTCGGCGGTTCTTTGCAATCGGTGCTGCAAGACGATGCGGGCCAGCGACTGTTGGGCGTGGTGGTCATGGGAGATGGAAACCAAACCGTATTCGACAGCGACGTCGATCCCTACGCAGCCGCTCGCGAACTGGGAGCGGCCGGGATTCCGCTGTTCACGCTCCCGTGGGGGCCCTCCGGAAGCTCGGCTCAGTCGCGGGACGTGGCCGTCGAGCAATTTCCCGAACGCCTGCACGCCTTTGTGAAAAACGAGCTGGAAGTGCGAGGAGCCGTGCGCATCCGCGGGCTGGCCGAGCGGCAGATTCCGGTCGAACTCTGGCTGTCCGACGACCAGGGCCAAAACCGCAAGATCGCCGAAGTTCCCGTCCAAACGAGTGAAAACGACGCCGTCGTCGCGGTGCGCATCCCCTACGTTCCCGAAACCGAAGGAGAATTCCGCCTGACACTCAAAGTCCCCTCGCAGGTCGGCGAACTGGTGCTCGACAACAATCAACTCACCGCGTTCCTCAGCGTTCGCGAAGGCGGACTGCGGGTGTTGTACCTCGAAGGAGAATTGCGGCAGGAACAGAAATTCATCCGCTGGTCACTCGATGCGTCCCCCGACATCGCCGTGGACTTCCAGTGGTTTCCCGCCAAACAAAAAGACCGGTGGCCCCTGACACTGGGCGACGCGCTGCAGCCCGACCGCTACGACGTGTTCGTGATCGGTGATCTCCCCGCCGCCGCCGTCGAGTCCTCCGAGTGGGAACGCCTGGCGGCTCGAATCGATGAAGGCAAGGGCCTGATCATGCTCGGCGGGTATCGTTCCTTCGGAGTCGGCAAGTACGGCAAGACGGCTCTGGCCAAAGTCCTCCCCATCCGCATGCACCTGTTCACGCTCGACCGACTCGACGCGGCGGCGCTGAGGCGCTGGCACCTCCCCGAACCGGTGCCCATGATCCCCGTTCGCGATCATCCCGTCACCCGACTCGGCGACCGCGAAGCCAACACGGAAATCTGGAAGGAGCTTCCACCGCTGAAAGGAGCCAACCGTTTCGCCGAAGTCAAACAGGCACCCGGCATCCAAGTGCTGCTGGAATCACCGCAAGGCGCGCCGCTGCTGGTCGCCGGTGAATTCGGCAACGGACGCGTGCTGGCTTTCGCCGGCGATACGACGTGGCAATGGTGGCGGCTGGGAAAACAGTCTCTCCACAAGCGGTTTTGGCGGCAGGTCATCTTGTGGCTCGCCAAGCGAGACGACGATCAGCGGAAAGAAGTATGGGCGGAGTTGTCCAGGCGACGGTTCCTGCCCGGTGCCGAAGTCACACTCGACGGCGGCGCGAAATCGAGCAATGGCGATCCCGTTCCCGGAGCTACCTTGATGGCCGAATTCGTCAGCGACCCCGGTCTCGGTGACGCCCCGACCAAATTCCCGCTGGCTCCTCTGCCCAGCCAGGACGTTTATCGAGCCCGCCTACCCAAACTGATGACGCCCGGCACCTATCGAATCAAAGTCACGGCGCTGGCCGACGGCCAAAACCTCGGGCAAACCCAACTGGAGTTCCAGGTGCTGGACCGCGATCTGGAACTGGCATCGCATGCCGCCGACATCGAGTTTCTGACTCGGTTGGCTTCCTTTACCGGCGACGCCGGCGGCCGTCTGGTGACACCGGAGGAACTGCAGACCACCCTGCGGCAATGGTTGGCTCATCCACCGGCCACCGAAGAACCGGTACTCGAACGCTGGACGCTGGGAGAGTCGGCCGTGGACGCCTGGATCTTCCTCCTCCTGTTCGTCGGGCTGCTGACCTGGGAATGGGCGCTCCGTCGCCGCTGGGGATTGGCATGACGTCCAGCGGGAACGAAGAAGTGGACCAAGTGGACAACCCCATTTTTTCGCGGTAGGGACCGCCGTTTCCGGCGGCCCCCCGCACAGATCCGTACACGAAGAATTACCTCATACGGCTCCTGCATTGCGTCGGGCGTCGAAACGCGTACTTGGATACG